>CAKSDF010000041.1 GCA_934444695.1 uncultured Eubacteriales bacterium
ATCCTGCCCAGCCTTTATTTTATTTCTATAAACTCCATACTTTCGGGGAAATCATCAAAGCAGCTGCACGCGGTATATTTATACCCATCAGAAAGCTCATATTCCTTGAAAAAGCAGCCGCTTTTGGCAGCGGTATCGGCGCATTTAAGACCGCTTATTCCTTTTCCGTAGAGCTTTAAAAAACTTTCTTTCAAGGTCCAGATACGGCAAAATTCCGCATTCTTGTCCCCTGCGTCTTCAATCGCTGCAATTTCCATTTCGGAAAAATAATTTTTTGCAAGGCTTTCGCTATATAAACCGATTTTCTGGCAGTCGCACGACACCTCGTTTTCGGAAATAACGCACATTGCCCTTTTCCCCGAATGGGAAAGGCTAAAATACACATTGCCATTTGCGATGCGTGGCTTGCCGCCGTCGTAAATTACCGTACTGTCCGAAAGGCCTCGCCTTTCAAGCGCCTTAAAGAGCAAAAAGCCCGCTGCAAGGGATCTTTCCTTTGCTTCCCGCAAAACAAGCCGATCAGCCTTTTGTTTTCTTTTTTCGCAAAGCATTTGGTGCACCTTTGAAAAGAGCCGCTCGTCGCTAAGAGCATCTGTTTTGGTGAAAAAGGCCTCGGTCATTGCATTCTCCCTTCAAAAAGTCCATTGCCTTGCCTGTGATGGCGGATGTATTTCCAATGCCGGATAAATTTCCGATATCGGCCGCTTTTCCGGCGCACGTTTAACCGTTAAATGTTTGTCGGTCAAATGGATTGAATCGGTCAATCGGTCGTATAAGCAACGCAGACCATATCGGCACTCAGTCAGTGTCGATCAAGCCATTTCTAACCCTTCAAGCCGTTTCCCGATTAGTCACACCATTTTCAACCGACCATACGTTCCTCGATTTTCAGCCTTAATCGGCGCTGGCAGCCGAGATTTTAACCGTTCCGGTAAGCGAACCGAGACATGAGCCTTTGAGCCTTATCTTTTCCATCTTTCCGGGGAAAACCCGCTCGCGGTATTCGGACGCAAGCTCGACTCCGTTGCTTTCAACCATTAGCTTGACCTTTTGTGCAGGCCTTCTGACCCTGAAAAGCACTATCATATCTCCGGTTGAATCGGTGCAGATACGGTGAGGGATAACATATGCCACATTTTCCCCTGCCTCGGTGGAAACAAAGTTTGAACCGAAATTCTTGTGCTGCAAAAATTCTGCCGCCGATTTTCCCGCAAGTTCGGATTCGTTGGAAACGAAGTCCACAAGATCATGCACGTGAAGCACGTTTCCGCAGGCAAAAACACCCTTGAAATGGGTCTGTCTGAACTGGTCGACTATGGGGCCTTTTGTTATGGGACTTATGGGAATGCCGGCAACCTCGGTCAGCTCGTTTTCGGGAATAAGTCCCACCGAAAGGAGCAGTGTATCGCATTCGTAAAACTGCTCGCTTCCCTCAATAGGTTTAAGGTCGCTGCCCACCTTTGCAACGGTTACGCCCTCGACCCTGTTTTTTCCGTGTATCTCGGTGACAGTGTGGCTAAGCATTAGGGGAATATTGTTGGCGACAAGGCATTCGTCCATATTCTTTTTTGTGCCGTTTGAATAAGGCATAAGCTCGCACACGGCGATGACGTCGGCACCGGTTCTCTTAAGTCGGTCGGCCATTATCAGCCCTATATCTCCCGATCCAAGCACAAACACCTTTTTGCCTAAAGAATATCCTTCGCAGTTAACAAGCTTTTGGGCGATTCCGGCGGTGTATACTCCCGCAGGACGGCTGCCGGGAATGGCGATTGCACCGCGGCTGCGCTCACGGCATCCCATTGCAAGTATAATGGCGCCGGCCTCGATGGTGAAAAATCCGTTTTGATTTTGATATGTAACAAGCCTATCCTCGGTTATGGAAGTAACCATAGACGAGCTGTATATTTTAATGCCAAGTTCCTCTAATTTCTGCTCAAATATAGCGGCATATTCAGGTCCCGACATTTCCCTTCCGAAACGCTCATATCCAAAGCCGGTATGGACGCACTGAAGAAGTATTCCTCCCGGTCTTACCTCGCGGTCGATCATAACAATGTCGTTTACCCCGTTGCTGTGAGCCGAGGCGGCAGCCGCCATTCCGGCAGGTCCCGAGCCAATTATAACAAGATCGTGCTTTTCCATCATTTCACCGTCCGTTCCTTAAGAATTTCCGAGCCTGCACCCTTTTTGGTAACCTGCTCCAT
The DNA here is from genome assembly GCA_934444695.1 of uncultured Eubacteriales bacterium. Classification (GTDB taxonomy): domain Bacteria; phylum Bacillota; class Clostridia; order Oscillospirales; family Acutalibacteraceae; genus UMGS1484. The sequence goes on from CAKSDF010000041.1 coordinate 2,208, forward strand.
AGGTGTCTCGTTTACCGCCGCAATAAGGTGCATAACATGGGGAGTGCAAAATCCTCCCTGACATCTTCCCATTCCCGATCGGGTGCGCCTTTTTACCCCATCCATATCCAGTGCAGGCGGGTTGCGCTTTAAGGCGTCGATTATCTCTCCCTCGCTTATAAGCTCGCATCGGCATACAATGTGTCCGTAGGAAGGGTGTTCCTTTATGTAATCGTTTTTGTCCTTCGGCGACATCTTCCTGAAGGCGTGTATATCGGGACGAATGGGGTTATAATCACGCTTTTCGTTAAATTCGATGGGCATACCCTTTAAAATGTCTATGACATATTCGGCAATGGCGGGAGCCGAGGTCAGTCCCGGGGAATCTATTCCGGCGCAATGTATGAGGTTTTCCACCCTTTCGGAGGGCTTTATTATGAAATCTCCTCCCGGCACCGATGCACGCACCCCCGCAAAGGCGGTGACGGTTTTGGAAAAATCGATGGACGGCAGGGTGGTTTTTGCGCTTTTTCTGACCCTGTCAAGGCCTTGAGCCGTGGTTTCGGTGCTTTCGTAGGTTTCGACCCTGTTTGCCGTGGGACCGGTGAGAAGGTTGCCGTCGACCGTGGGGGTAACAAGAATACCTTTTCCGTTTTCGTCGGGCAAGCGGAAAATGGTGTGCTTTGCCTTTTGCCCTTCCGATTTATCCAGCAGCAGATATTCTCCCGCCCGGGGAATTATTCCAAACGGCTCATCCCCCGCAAGCTCTGCTATTATATCGGCTCCGCCGCCGGCGCAGTTGACGAGATATTTACAGTCGAACTGCTGGCCGTTTTTTGCCTTAACGGTAAAATGGCCGTCGTTCTTTGATATTTCGCAAACGTCAAAATTGCGTTTAAAGGTGGCACCGTTGTCCATGGCGTTTCCAACAGCCGCAATGGCAAGCTCATAAGGCGAGATTATGGCGGCACAGCTTGAAAGCATTGCAGCCACAACATTTTCCGAAAGGAAAGGCTCGATACGTCTGGCATCGCTTCCGGTCAGAATTTCAAGGCCCGACACCCCGTTTTCCCTGCCCCGCATAACAAGCTCGGACAGACCCTTTTTCTCCTGCTCCGAAAATGCGGCCACAAGGGATCCGTTTTTAACAAAAGGAACGTTAAGCTCCTTGGCCGTCTTTTCCATAAGGCCGATGCCTCTGGCGTTGAGGCGCGCCTTCAGCGTACCGGGAACGGGATCAAACCCCCCGTGGATAATGGCGCTGTTGGCCTTTGTGGCGCCGCAGGCAGCATCGTTACCCTTTTCGGCAAGGCATATTTTAAGCTCATATCGCGAAAGCTCTCTTGCAAGCAGACTTCCGACCGCTCCCGCTCCTATAATTCCTATATCAAAAAGCATGTCTTCTTCTCCGATATAATTTATTTTGCTTTGCCCGATAAGTTTCTCCGCAGCGCATTGATATTACGCGCAAAAATCCCCGGGCGAAGGTTTAGTTGTATACATATATAATTATATCTTAATACGTCCGAAAGTCAAGGCGTATATTTTGCGCCTTTCTTCCGTTTTTTCCCTCTCTGTCCGCTTAGGCGATCCGTCCGCAACGCAATCGTCCACTCCGCAATCTTGCTTCCCGCAACCACCCACCGCTCTTTTTAAAAGAAAAACCGCCGACGGACAGCTATCCATCGGCGGCAAAACAAAGGAATCATTTCAAATTGCTGCATTTAGGCTGGTCGTAAAAAAGTGCTTCCTTACTGTCCGAAACGCCCTTTGTGGTAGGGTCGATTATTGCGTTCCACACGCTTGCAAGAACGGTAAAGCAGACATAAGGATTAAGCACCGCTCTTTTGAGTGTGTCAAAAAAAGCTCCCCAGGATGTTATATCCGAGCCTGTAAGGCCGTAATATGCACCGACGGGCACGACAACCGCAAGAGCCACCGAAAGCCACCACTGGGGATTTTTAATCCTTACCTTCCAGTTTATCTTCATAAAGCTTTCCTCCTATATTCCAAGTGCTTTTTTCCAACACTGTATTCCGAAAGCGCCGTCGGCGGCAAGGCCGTTTTTTGCCTGCCATTCCTTTATTTTTTTAACGGTGTTTTCTCCGGCAACGCCGTCCTCCCCTGCGCCGACCGTATGCTGCACGATTCGCACAACGTTGGAATAGGTGTTTGATTTTTTGACTACCGAGGCCTTAAGAATGTTGAGAAACTCCTCGTCATTTGCACTGTCGGTTATACCGTGCTTTGGCATAGTCCAACCGTCGGTCATATGGGCCAGCCGCACATTTCTCACAAAGCATTCGCAGGACGGGAAATTCCCGAAGGTATCGGTGTGCTTAATGGCCTTTCCGTACCAAAATGCCTGTTCACGCCTGGCGTCGATGTGCACAAAGCCCTCATCCTTATAGCATCCTATGCCCTTTATCCAGAGGCCCTGAGCAAAATGCGCAACATCGTATGGCGAGACCCCCTTAACAATAATGTCAAAGGCCTTTCCCGCCGTGTGGAAAGAGCCTGATGCTCCTCCTACCTTTTTGTTCCACGAGGGTGTGCGGTATCCGCTGGAAATGATTATGGGGCTGCCGAAATGGCGGCGTATCTCTTCAAGTTTATAGACGAGATCGAGATCGATAAAAACATCGTCGGCGCCGTCGTGGCTGGCAAATTCCGACACCTTAAAATGCTCGGTCAGATTGTTCTGACCCTGTGTTCTTTTAGAAAATCTGTATACTGACATAATGTTCCCTCCTATTATCAGTTTATAGGGTACAAGCCGCAGTGACACTTGCGCCCTCAAAAAAGGGAGCAAAAACAAAAAAAGTTGCACAAAACCGTGCAACTCTCAAAAAAATATACAATTATTTTTTCCGTAAAGAATCTCAAAGCAAACATTAAAAAGGGCAGGGAGCGCAGAGCAAAAGCCGCTCGCCGTCGTTTTTAACAATTTCAAGCTCACCGCAGTGCAGCAGAAAATGCTTACCCTCCTGCTCTTTTCCGTAAAGAAAATCGTATTTTAACGGGCAGCCGATATAGGCAAGATGCACCCGTATCTGGTGTGTACGGCCGGTTAAGGGATACAGCTTTAAAAGGGTACCGTTTTCCCTTTGCTCAACCGTTTCATAACGTGTAACGGCCGGCTTTCCGAAGGGAGAAATTTCTCTTTTGATAACGCTTCCCTCCTGCCGCCTTATGGGAGCGGATATTTCTCCGTTTGGAGGACAGGGAGTACTTTCGGCAAGACCAAAATACGTTTTTTTGACCGTTTCTTCCCTGAACTGGCGACCGAGCTTAAAGGCAGCGTCGGCGTTCTTTGCGATCACGACAATTCCCGAGGTATATTTGTCGAGCCGTCCCACCGCTCTGAAAACAAAGTTTTCATCTTTATAATAGTTCATAACCCCGCCTGCAAGGGTCATCTCCCTGTTGCCGGCCGAAGGATGAACCGCCAGTCCCGACGGCTTGTTTACCGCCAAAAGGCTTTCGTCCTCATAAATTATATCAAGGAGAATATCGCAAAGAGGAATGTTTTCCGACCGCCGCTGTTCTTTTAAAAGTTCAAGCACATCCCCTTCTTTGAGCACATACCTGACCGTGACCGGCCGACCGTTTACGAGAATGCCCTCCCGCTTTTTCAGCCGTTTGACCTCGCCCACCGAAAGACCCAGCTGACCGTAAAGAAAGTAAAGCAGAGTTTTACCATCGTCATTTTTGAGTATTTCCACCGCTTTTACCTCCTATCGTCCTTATATACAGGGCAAAAATAAAACAGCTATCTGAATAATTAGCTATATAAGAAAATCGGCAAGCTTCAAAAGAAACTTGCCGATTCCTGGTGGAGACGGAGAGGATCGAACTCTTGACCTCTTGAATGCCATTCAAGCGCTCTCCCAGCTGAGCTACGCCCCCATACTGTTTGCCCTGTTCGCGAAAATCTTATCGGTTTTCCGGACAGCAATGGTATATTACCACAGTCGGCTGAAAATTGCAAGCCTTTTTTTAAAAAAATTTAAATTTAATAAATTTTGTTTTTTTTAAAATATATTTATACCAATAAAGGCCTGCGTTACAGCCGACCTTGCTCCCGCGTTACGGCTTGCCAGATACTTATGATACGGTTGAGTGGGCGCCTGCATTTCAACCGATAAGATACTTTGCCGCGGCCGATTGTGTACTCATATTACGGTTGATAAAATGTTCGGAGAATCTGCGCACATCAACCGGTTTTTTAATTTGCAGCGTGACGGGAAAAAAACAAGGCCTCGATAAAAACAGGGCCTATAGCAGGATTGATTTGTATTAAAAAAATTGCAAACTCGGCAAGCACCAAAACGCCTGCCGATTTTTCTTTTTTACTTTTTATTTTCTGCTTTTCCGCTTTAATCGCCCGCCTTTAAAGAACAGCTCAAAGGACTTTTTCGCAAGATATTAAGACACTTTACAAATATTATACGATACTCTGATAAATATCGGCGAAAGTACATTGCAAAAAAAGGCTGTGCTGTGATATAATGACTTTGACGGTACAAAAAGGCCGAAAAAAATATTGCAAGGTGAATGAAATGGTCAATATGTCTATCTGTTACAACAGGCTTTGGAAACTGCTTGTCGATAAAAAAATGAGCAAAGCCGATCTGCGCAGGGCGGCCGAAATTTCTCCCAACACCATGACAAAGCTTCGCCGGGACAAAGAGGTCTCGATGGCTGTTCTGAAACGGATCTGCGAGTATCTGGAGTGCAATATCGGCGATATCTGCGACTTTGTTCCGATTCGCGAATCGGAGGTGAGTGTCTGATGACCGATCAGCTTTTATTCGAATGTGAGCAATATATCCGAAACGGCGGTATCTTTGCCGGTTCATCATTCGGCAGCATAGAAATACCCTTTCGCAAATCAATGGACATCGATACCGACGCAGCAGAAGAGTATATCAGGCAAAACAGAGAGATTTATTTTGCCGAACAGCTTTTTGTCTTTATCGACCGCACGGGGCAAAAGGACAGCGACGTCTACAAAAAAGCCCTTATCGACCGTCGGCTGTTTTCTAAAATACGGTCAAACAAAAAATACATACCTTCCAAAAGGACGGTTATCGCTCTGTGTCTTGCGTTAAACCTTTCAAGAGAGGATGCCGACCGGCTTCTTTCCTCTGCCGGATACAGCCTCTCCCGCGCCGATGATTTTGACCTTGTTATCGCCTTTTGCATTGAAAAGAAGATATTTGATTTTTTTGATATCAACGAGGCTCTTGTTCATTTTGGTTTTGAGCCATTTTAAAAATGAAAATGTCGCTTGTAAAGCGACCAAATTCAAGACCATTAGTTACACAATAGATACACAATAGTTTTCGGAATGCGAGGCGGCAGTATGGCAAAATCAAAGAAACTGAGAAAGCTTTTAAAATCGGCAAAAATGGGAAGGCCGCAGGCAATGTATAGGCTGGGCATTTGCTGCCAGACGGGGCATATGGCCAAAAAAGATATGCAAAAAGCTGCACAGTGGATGGCTGTGGCAAGCGAGAAGGGATATGATCCCGCTGCCGAATGGATAAAGGATTATTTCTTCGATGACAACGCCCTGATTCAGGCCGAAAGCTGAGGGATCATATGAATCGACTGCAATACAACAAAATTCTCGACAAGATAGGACCCTATGAAGGACTCCAAAAAAACACACTGACAGTACGGCTTGAAGGAAACATCTGTGAGCGCTGCCCATCCGATATGCACAGATATGATATTTCAGTCCCCCTAAAGTCGGGCAGCCGCACAATTGATTTTTCTTCCTATGCGCCCGGGCACAGATACGAGATGATTATAAAAAACATTAGCGAAGACAGCATCGATATTACATTTAACGGAAATAGCTTCACACTGCGCCAAGGAATTACATTTCTTTTTGATATAAAAGAGCATCAGGCGTCATATGACGGCCCGTGGTTTACGGGTGTGGACGAGATTCTGGCTGTATGGATGAAATAGCCGTGTGGATAAAATAAGTAATAGTGAGGTGGCGGAGTGAAGGGCATTAAACTGAAAATATCAAAGCCTAAGGACAGGCTTTTTACAGGCTCAAGCAAGCTGTTCGGCGATCCCGATGTGTGGAACGGCTTTGAATGGCCGTATATTGAGGAAAACGGCGAAAAATACGATCTGACCTTTCTGTGTCAGATAAACTGCGCGGAAGTATCCCCTTTTGATAAAGAGGGATTGCTCCCCGAAACAGGAATGTTATATTTCTTTTACGACCTTGATACAATGCCCGAAGCGGCAGACGGCAGATCGGCGCGGGTGCTTTGGTACAGCGACGACATTTTGACACTGAACAAAATGATGCTGACCGACGAAAACGGCAACAGCCTGACCTTTTGCGAACAAAGGATAGATTTTGAAGAAGAGACGGAAAAAGAAGAATCATCTCATCTTTTGCTCGGAGACGCGGTTTTAAACGGGATGGACGACTTAGAACGTAAAAAAAACTCAGAATGCACAAGAAACACCGTTTTGCTTTTGCAGCTTTGCTCAATCGAAACCGAGGATGCACAGATAAGCTTTAAAGACGGCGGCAGGCTATGCTTTTATATCGACGCAGAAAGTTTGAAAGAACGCGACTTTTCCCGCGTCAAAGCGGTGCAAACGGCCCGGTAAGCAGTAAATTGGCACCGCGCACATCACCGGTTGCCCAAGTTAACCATAACGCATATGTCCGAATACGCCTGAAACGGCCTATTAATGGTGCTTTTCGGCTTGTCGTCGCATAGTAGCGATAAGCCTTATATACTCCTCCGCACCGAAAATCCCTCATTACTACGCTCATTTCAGGTCGGAGAATTTTGTCGGCAAGAAAAATGCTCAGATACAAGGCAAAAGCGCAGTTCATCCTGTCGGATTAACGAGCATTTTAACGCAGTAGATGGGGATTTTTCTCCGCCAAAATCGTGTTCGGATATGTGCGCTATGGTTAAGATTTTCGACAAAAACTTTTAAGGAGAAACAGTCCATGAGCATATGCGGGGAGATAAAAAAGCAGGTGGAGCAGAGATACCCGGAAGGTATCGACCGTTCCATAGAAGCGGCTGCAGCCTGCTTTGGTTTTTGCGCAAAGGGACTGTCCCGATTTTCGGACAGTGAAAAAGGAAGCTACCCGATAGAGGACATTTCCTTGCTTATTGCCTGCTCGGCGGTGTCGGGCGGGTGGAACAGTGCAACCTCGCCGAACAAAGAGCGCTTGGCGCAGCGTCTTAAGCTGTATGTTTCAAATGTCAATAAGCTGTGCGATGATGAGCCGTTTTTGCTTACCGTTCCCGGCTATGCGAACATCGGGAGAAATCTTATGTCTCCGCCGCAGATCATAGCCTTTACCGAGCATCTGACCCACCTGTTAGAAGTCCTTGACGATGAGGAAAAAATGGCGGTTATTACAATGCACTATTTAATGCTGTATGCCGTATTTGAGCAGTGGCCTCAGGTCGATGTGCTGGAGAAGGCCTATGAAAATGCCTGCCATGGACATAAAAAGCAGGATGAATCGACCGAGCCGACCGAAAGCTGCAAAACAACCCGAGGTACAGCAAACACATACGCCGTTCCTACGCCCGTTTCCACACAACCGTCTTCTTCCGCCCTTCCCCGATATGAACGCAACGCAGAACGAAAATGGCGGCCGCTTAAAATTTATCTTATCGCAACGGGGCTGTTTATTGCACTGGTGCTGGGGCTGTACTTTTTGGCCGCACACCCTTTTTCGGGAGGTCAAACGATCGTTGTTAAGGACATTACCGGGCAGTCGGTTAAACTGTCGCCCGGATCAGATCCCGTGGAGCTTGCGCTTGTGGGAAAAACCGATTATAACGGCGTAATCCGTTTATTTAACACCACGGTGATTGGTGCGGCCGTTTATCGCGCCGTGACAATTGCGGCAGCGTTTATCATAAACGCCGTATACCGCAAACAAAATGCAAAGAAAGCCGCTGCTTTGCGGGCAGGCAATCGCACTCCCTAACGCTTTGAAAAACAAGCAGATAAAAAAATGCAACAACATATGCGGCAAGGAGAGATAAATCAATGACAGATCAAAAGCAAGAGAAAATAAACGAGCTTGAAAAAGAGCTTTGCTATCTTGTAAACGACACAATGACAACCGAGCAAAAGCTGAAAAGCCTCTCGGGCGCGTATTGGGAAGCGAGTAATTCCGGCTACGGCGACGCTATGGCAAACAAGCTGATGAGCGGGCAGGAGGACGAACAGACCCTGCAGTGGGAGAGAAACTGCAAAAACAAGCACAAGATAAATGCGCTCATTGAACTGCTCGGCGAGCTAAAAGCGGAGGGTGACGGCGAATGATAAAATGTCCTTATTGCGGCTCATCCCGATTACAAAAAGTCGGCGGAGAAAACGGCAATCCATTTGACCGTAAGGCTGAAAAGACAATGTGCCTTGACTGCGGCAGGGTGGTAGGAACAGAGCCGGATACAGCGGACTTGTTTCAAAGCGTAATTTGCATTGAAATGACGGCCGAGGGCGGCGGACTTGTCCGAAAAGCAAAGGCTGTATTTCCTTTCGAGGACGGAAAATATGACCTTTCTTTGCAGGACTATCCCCTGTGCCGATATAAATATATTAAAGTAAACGGCAGCATTGTCGATATCGGAGGAGAGATATGTGTCAGCCTTACCGATGTGCCGTATGAAACAACAAGGCAATACACCGTCTATGCTTTAGACAAACACCCGGAAATCGAAATCGTGAAAATCACAATATACAGCGATATCATCATCTGACATTATTATCTAATGAGGAGAATGTTTTATGGGAAAATGTTTTAGATGCGGAAACTATATGCCCTGGGACACAGGAATTTGTACCGCCTGCAAGGAGGCCGAAGCCAAAGCAAATGCAAGACGGTATGAGCAAGACAGAAAAAGACGCGAAGAGCAACGGCGCAGGCAGGAAGAATGGAACGCACAGCACGGTTTAGAGAGCATAACCACCGACAGCAACGGAAATATCGTTAGTAAATACCGCGACGGAAGAACCACCGTACATACCCCCGCCCAGGTCAAGCGCAGCTTTTGGCGCACCATAATCATCCTTATTCTTTTGGCGGCGGGAGCGTTTACGGGGATGAGGTATCATTCTTATTCAAAAGATGAAAGCAACCTGCTGGCCCCCTTTGAAATTACACAAACGCAGTCGGGAGACGGCTCAAATGTTATAAGCACCGTCCTTTCTGGAAGCGGCACATATGAAATCTACGAATTGACCGTTTTTCCAACGAAAGAGGGCTTTATATCAAACATTTTCGGTTCTTCCTCCGACTTTGCCAAGGTATCACGCTTTACAACAGACGGCAAAGCAGCCTACCGCTACTATTTCAGCGACTATGATTTGGGCACCGGGCTTGACGGCGAGTTTTATCTCACCGAAACAAACGGTGAAAGAGCCATTATCGACAACGACCGGGGCAAGGTATATATGGAAGGCTCGGAATTTTTTACCGAACATATTGAAAAGCTGGAAGTCCTTAATCCGACCGCAGTTTTAAAACCCCTGTCCGAGAAGGTGTCGGGCGGAGAATACGGCATCAATTCGCAATATTATGTATTGAAAAAGGATGGCGTATCTTTAAGCTGTTATGATGACGGCAGCAGAGTTAATGCCCTTGACGAAAGCGGAAAAGAAAGACTCAGCTACAAGGTGCAGTATTACGAGTCCTCAAGCCGTGAATTACCCGACTTTTCCGATTACGAGATTGTGGAATAAAGACATTGCAAAATTGTTTTAAAAGCAAGAAATTCATATCATAGCCGCTTGGCAAAAGACTGACAAAGTTCTTAAAAAAACGCAAACCGAGCGTGCCCTAGCCCGTTGCAAAAGCCGCAAAACGAGACATCGGCAGTCCTTTAAAAATTCGTTAAAAGCAGCCGATAAATGTCGCCCGAGCGGCGACCGAAAAGCGACAATCATATGCTATTATGATGTTGCAAAAGGAGGTAAGCACATGAAACCCGAAACAGTGCTCAGACTTAAATACGGCGAAGACCCTAAAGCCGTTTCAGACAAATGGACAGAAGAATATGAAAAAATTGCGAAGGAATTTCCCGCCGCCAATAACACGGCGAACGAGCTTTCAAAACGTGTTCAAAAGGCCTGCCGTTTAATTGACGAACGAAAAAAAGCCGAGTCGGCATCGGCCTCCCGCGATGATATGTATTATATTGAGATGGCAAAGATCAGAGACGGTGAAGATTCCTCTCTTGACGGGGATTTTCCTCTCGGCAACAGGGAGATGACCCTTGCAGGCGGGGTTATGAACTATTATAAAGATGAAAACTTTGTTTTCAGAGCGGTGG
>CAKSDF010000042.1 GCA_934444695.1 uncultured Eubacteriales bacterium
ACTGTCGGAATCGATAAGGAAGTTGAAGTTAACCGCAAGGAAAATCTGCGCGATCATCGCCTGTACTGGATCGGGCGTCGGACACAGGACGTGATCTTGTCATCGCTGGCACTGGTGGTGTTGTCGCCGGTCATGCTGGCTACGGCTATCGCAATTGTGGTGGACGACCCGTCTGCAGGCCCTGTATTCAGTCAGGAGCGCATTGGCCGCAACGGCAAGCCCTTTAAGTTCTATAAGTTCCGCTCCATGTGCCCCAATGCAGAGGCAAAACTGGACGATTTGCTTGACCAGAACGAGATGGATGGTCCTGTGTTCAAGATCAAGGACGATCCGCGCATTACTCGTGTGGGCAAGTTTATCCGCAAGACCAGCCTCGATGAGCTGCCGCAGCTGTGGAACATCCTGAAGGGCGATATGAGCATTGTCGGTCCCCGCCCGGCGCTTCCCCGCGAGGTGGAACAGTACGGCGACTACGAAAAGCAGCGTCTGTATGTGACCCCCGGCCTGAGCTGCTACTGGCAGATCGCCCCGCATCGCAACGACCTCACTTTTGAGGAGTGGATGGATCTGGACGTGAAGTATGTCAAGGAGCGCAGCTTCTGGGTGGATTGGAAGATTATCTTTAAGACCTTCAAGGTGTGTTTGTTGGGGCACGGGGAATAATCGGTTGATATACCGTTTTTCTGGTGAAAACACAGGTTGAATCTTGGGACGAAGGAGATTATAGGACATGAAAGTATGTTTAGTAGGGTCATCAGGCGGACACTTGACGCACTTATATATGTTGAAGCCATTCTGGCAGAATAAAAATCATTTTTGGGTTACTTTTGATAAAGAGGATGCAAGGAGCCTTTTGGAAGGGGAAAAGGTTTATCCATGCTATTTTCCGACAAACCGCAGCATTAAGGCACTCATTAAGAATACCAGAATTGCTTGGAATGTGTTGCATAAGGAAAAGCCAGATTTAATTATTTCTTGTGGTGCAGCGGTTGCGGTTCCGTTTTTCTATATCGGAAAGATGATGGGGGCAAAGCTGGTTTATATTGAGGTTTTTGACCGAATTGATAAGCCGACAATGACTGGAAAGATGGTTTACCCAATTGTGGACAAGTTTGTTGTGCAGTGGGAAGAACAGAAAAAGGTTTATCCAAAGGCAGTTAACCTTGGTAGCATATTCTAAGCAGGGGACGAGAAGATGATTTTTGTGACGGTAGGAACACATGAGCAGCCGTTTAATCGGCTGATTCAGAAAATAGATGAATTAAAGAAAGATGGCACGATTCAGGATGATGTGATTATCCAGACTGGCTTCAGTACATACGAGCCGAAATACTGCAAGTGGAGCAAGCTGATCCCATATCAGCAGATGGTTAAGAATGTAGCCGATGCCCGGATTGTAATTACTCATGGAGGTCCGGCAAGTTTCATTATGCCGCTGCAAATTGGCAAAACGCCTATTGTTGTACCGCGTCAGCACCAGTTCAACGAACATGTGAACGACCATCAGGTCGAGTTTGCAAGGAACGTGGCACAGAGAATGGGAAATATTATTCTTATTGAGAATATCGAAAATTTAGGAAAAGTAATAATTAATTATGATTCCGTTATCTGTAACAAAAATAAAAAAGCAATAAGTCATAACATGGAATTTTGCAAAAAATTCGAGCATCTAATAGATGACTTATGGTTGGGGGATGGGAAGTGATGATAAGAATAAAAAAGGAGGATTGCCTTCTACTGCCTATTGCACTCTTTTGGGTAATAGTATTTCTTCCTAAATATATTCAATTGGCCTTTTTTGGTGCGTATTATATTGTGTTAGAAAGTCGATGTGGAAGAAAAAAGAAAAGTGACGTTTTTTTCTTTCTACAGATGATATATTTGATGCTTTTCGGAATATCCATTTTTTTTAACAGTTTTATAGGATCCCATGAAACAGTGAGAATTTTTGCGGCAATAAATACATGGATTATCAATTGTATCGCGGTTGAAAGTTACGCTGTATATAAAAACGAAAATGTTGTTGTCTCTAATAAGTTGAGTGAATATTGTCTTATCAACTTGACTGTTCTGATCACATTGAACTTAATATACCTACTCTCGGCAAGCATGAAGAATGTGCATGTTTTGGGACATACACTCTGTGGAGCTGATTGGATAGGAGGTGTATATTCAACACGTTTTTTTGGCTTTTTAGATTATGCTAATATGGTTGTTTTTGCGATACTGTTTTTTTACCCACTTGCTTTGAAAAAAATAAATAAAAATGAAATTGCAAAGTTGCTGCTTACAATAGGATCAGCTATTACAATTTATACGACTAATTCTAGAAGCGGCTTTGTCCTTTTTTTATTTATTGTGGTCGTATATAGCTTTGTTGGAAGAAAGAAAAAGACGTTTCTTTTTTACAAGAGAAACAAAAAGCTCCTTGTTGCACTTTCTATCATAGTTGTTGCAATTATAGTAGCTTCTGGGGCTAAATATATATCAGGCTTTTTTAGCAAGTTGGTGAATATGCGTGTGGCCAGCAATGGAATGAGAAGCTATATCTACACGTCAAGTATAACACGCATGCTGTGGGAAAATCCTTTTATCGGGATTGGTATTAAAGATATGATTGCAGAATATGGCTATCCATACGGCTCTCATTCAACTTACATTGGTGTCTTTTATAAAACCGGTATTTTGGGTGGACTTATATATATTGTATCGATTGTATATATTGGTACAAAGATTCTAAAATCAAAAAGTAAAACAAATATACATTTTTTGTACAGAGTCTCTATTATATGCACATTACTCTTAATGTGTGTTGAAGACATAGATGGCACCAATTGGACCATATTTCTGATGTATTTTCTATTATCTCAATTAAAAGGAGAATCTCAAAATGAATACGAAAGCAACCATAATAACAACTTATTATGAGGGAAAGCAGTATTTGGAAAATCTCTTTCACATGGTTTTTCAAAACTCTGAAAATGTTAAAGACTTAGGATACTCTGTGGAATTTGTGATTGTGAATGACAGTCCGTGGGAAAAGATTGAAATTCCATCGCACTATTCGGATATGGAAGTTGTTGTATCCTGTAACCCCCAAAATCTTGGAATTCATAAAAGCCGGGTCAACGGAATCAACCTAGCACGCGGAGAGTACATTTTATTGCTGGATCAGGATGATTCCATAACAGATGACTATCTCAAAGAACAATTGAATGCAATTGGATCTGCCGATATCAGTGTATGTAACGGATACAAAGAACTTGAGCGAAAGAAAAAAATTATCTATAAAGACAAAATCAAATTCTCCCTCGTAAAAAAATCAGAGATTTATCTGAAGGCTGCAAATCAAATCGTTTCTCCTGGTCAGTGTTTGATCAATAAATCGTCCATTCCGGCCGAATGGTTGAACTATACCTTGCAAGTCAACGGATCAGACGACTTGTTCCTCTGGCTGCTGTGCTTAGCACAAAATAAAAATATTGTTCTCAATGAAAAGAAGTTGTATACGCATAATCAGGTTGGAAGCAACCTGTCAAATGATTTAAGAAAAATGTGTCTTTCGGATATTGAAATGTGTGAGATCTCAAAGCGTAATCATCTACTTCCGGAGGTGTTTTTAAAAAAGAGACTGCGCCTTTGCAGTTTTATTAAGGCAACACATTATACGCAAAAGCTGTCGCTCAAATCTTTGCTAAAATATCCCGATATTGTCATTTTAAAACTGTTTGCGTATTTTGTGTGAGGTAAAAAATGAAAGAGTGTTCGTTAATCACAGTCGTAAATAATGAATCATTATACTATTCATTTTTAGATAGTTTGAACACACAGATCAATGTTGACTATGAAGTGATCCCGGTTTGGAATCCGGATAACAAACTTTTTGACTCTGCACGCGAAGCTTTGGGCAGCGGAACGAATAAAGCGGAAGGAAGATATTTAATCTTTCTCCATCCGGATATTCGTTTTTTAACCAGCACAACTTTGTATGAAATACTGGAATGGGTAAAAAAGCTCGGAGCATTTGGTGTAATCGGTGTAGCTGGATGTCCTGATTTTTTAATAGAGGGCGATAGAGTTATTTATTCTTCCATCGTTCATGGAGATAAAAAGAAACCTGTAGGAAAAATCGTCCAAACGCCTGAAAATGTTCAAACCGTTGATGAATGCTTTTTTATTCAGACAAAAGAGTACTTTGATCAAGTCGGATTTACTCAAAAGAAGGGCTGGCACTTATATGCTGTTGAGCAATGCTTAAGAGCTGAACAGGATGGGGCTACCAACTATGTAGTGCCCGCTAAACTATGGCATTTGTCGGAAGGGAAATCATTGGATCCAAGTTACGTCATACAACTATCGGTACTTTGTAAGGAGTACGCGAACAAATATGACTACATTAACACGACAGTAAAAAAATGGAAGACTAAAGGCTTTTTATCCGAAATTTATCGAGCATATTATTATTGTAAGCAAATCATAAAGCGGAAGCTGGTGAGATCAACGTGATTATAAGCTGTATTAAAAGAAATTTCAAATTTATGATATTCAAGATAGAATGGCGGATCAAGAACAAACATAATTTTACGGGAGCAGCGAATGTATTTGATGACAAATATGTTTCTGCAGGAAAGTATACTTACGGAAGAATTAAAGTTCTTAATGAAGTGGTAGGGGCAACGCTTAAGATAGGAGCGTATTGTTCAATTGCTGAAGGCGTTACATTTATTCTTGGAAATGATCATCCGTTAAATCAAGTATCAACATATCCGTATAAACATATGTTGGTTAGTTCGCTGATCTCAGATGCTATTTCAAAGGGAGATATTATTATAGCCGATGATGTTTGGATTGGCTATGGAGCAACGATTATGTCTGGTGTCCATATTGGACAGGGGGCAGTAATTGCAGCGGGCGCGGTGGTTACTAAGAATGTGCCTCCGTATGCGATTGTTGGTGGTGTTCCGGCAAAACTAATTAAATATCGGTTTCCTCCTGAGATGGTTGATGAATTATTGAAGATTGATTTTAATAAACTAACCAACGAAGATATTGCAAGTCATATAAACGAGTTTTATTCGGACCTTGTTAACATTGAGCAATTGGATTGGCTACCCAGAAAAGCTCGTTGATTATTATTTGATAAAGGAGAGGTAATTAGAAATGAAAATTATGCCGAATAGAATGGATCGCGGATTCTTTAAGTATCAGGAAGAATTTGAAAATAAAGCGGTGGAGGTTCTCCGCTCTGGCTGGTATGTGCTGGGGAAAGAAGTATCTTCATTTGAAGAGGAATTTGCTGCGTACACGGGTGCAAAGTATTGTGTAGGCTTGGCAAGTGGTTTGGACGCATTGTGGATTGCTTTTCGACTCCTCAACATTGGGGAGGGCGATGAAGTTATTGTTCAGGGTAATACATACATTGCATCTGTAATGGGGATTACGATCAACGGTGCTACTCCGGTATTTGTTGAGCCCGACGAGCATTTTGGTATGAATCCGGATGAGATTGAGGATAAAATTACAGACAAGACTAAGGCTGTCCTTGTTACGCACTTGTATGGTATGGCAGCACGAATGGATAAGATCGTAGAAATTTGCAAGAAGCATGATCTCCGTCTTGTTGAAGACTGTGCTCAGTCACATGGTGCTTGCTTCAATGGTAAAATGACGGGTACGTTTGGTGATGTCGGCTGCTTCTCTTTCTATCCTTCTAAAAACCTTGGGGCTTTTGGTGATGCCGGTGCTGTTGTAGTGAATGACGAAAAACTTGCAAGAGAGTTCAAGGTGTTCAGAAACTATGGTAGCGAGAAGAGATATTACAACAAGGTTGTTGGCGCAAATTCTCGTCTGGACGAATTGCAGGCAGGACTTCTTAGAGTGAGACTGTCCCATATGCAGGAGCTTACCGACGAGAAGGTAAAAATTGCAGATAGATACTCTCGTGAAATTAAGAATGAAAAGATTCAGTTGCCTACTTTAGCAGAAGGTGCAACATGCGTATGGCATCAGTATGTTATTCGCTGCGAAGAACGTGATCGCTTGATTGATTACCTGAATGCGAAGGAGATTGGAACGATCATTCACTATCCCATCCCTCCGCACCTTGCAGAAGCCTATCAGTATTTAGGGCATAAAGAAGGCTTCCTGCCGGTTACGGAACATTTGGCAAAAACGGTGCTGTCAATTCCTATGTACAACGGAATGACAGAAGAAGAGCAGACTTATGTGATTGAGGCGTTGAACGAGTTTGAATAAGAATATTAAAACGTTTATTCCATAAAATGAGGAGAAAGAACTATGACGTTGAAAGAGAGATGTCCAATCTTGCAATTTGCCGACCTTGGAGATGAAAGGGGAAAACTTGTTGTTATCGAAGGAGGTCAGGCAATACCATTTGATATTAAACGTGTTTTTTACATTTATGATTCGGACAGTACAGTAGTTCGTGGACAGCATGCCAATAAAGAATCAGAATTCATTTTGATCAATGTTGCCGGAAGGAGCAAAGTAAGAATCACCGATGGAAAAGAAGAATACATTGTCGAATTGAACAAACCGATGATGGGAGTTTATCTTCCTAAGATGATTTGGAAAGATATGTATGATTTTTCTTCGGATTCCGTTTTATTGGTACTGGCGAGCACTCACTATGATGGTAAGGAATATATTCGCAATTACGATGAGTATCTGGAAATTATGGGTGAAAAGTAATGAAAAACACAATCCTATCCCTTTGTATGCCCACCAATGGGGTGATTGAGTGGGTTTTCCCTGTTTTAGACAGTATTTTTGAGCAGGGGTGCAATAGTGATGATTTTGAGGTGATTATCACCGATAATGGGGATAATGCAGAATTTAAAAAGAAAATAAAAGAATATGGCCTTGGTCACGAGAATCTTTACTATTATGAAACAAAAGCTTTACCATTCATAAATGAAATAGAATCGTATAAAAGAGCAAACGGTCAATTGTTCAAATTTGTAAACCACAGGACAAAGCTAGTAAAAGGAGCATTGCAGCGGTTGATCGATTTTGCAAAATACAATGCGGAGAAAAAACCTATAATATATTTTTCAAACGGGGTCCTTAAAAGAGAAAATAAAAGCTATGCATATGAGACATTTGACGATTTTGTTAGAAATTTGTCTTACTGGTCATCGTGGTCAACAGGAATGACAATTTGGAAGGAAGATTTTGAACACCTTCCGGAAGATGTAGAAAGATTTAACGAGTTATTTCCGCACACAAATGTCTTGTTTGCTGAGCGGAATAAAGAAGAATATATCATTGATAATTCTATAATATTTGACGAAATTCCGCAAGGGAAAAAGCCAAAGGGGGCATATGACTTATATTATGCTTTTGGAGTAGAGTATCCGGGAATTATATTGGATTTATTGAGAGAAAAAAGTATAAAATCCGATACTTTTAAAGCTGTTATTGAGGAAAATCTGGAGTTTCTTGCGGGATTGTATTTTGGTTATAATATTCGAAAAAATTACTGTTCCTATGACTTGAATGGATTCAATGGTATGATTGGAATATTTTACTCTCGTAAGCAATTACAAAAGAAGGTTTTAAAACATCTAGTGACAGTTATCGACAAAAAAATAACAAGGAGATGATTTTTTACAATGAGCATAATTGGCGGAATGAAGGACAAGTTTAAATCTAAATTTGATGAACTTAAATACGTGTCTGCTATGCATGTGGCAGCGTCTATGTGCAATTCAGAAACATTCAGTTCTATAAAAAACTGTAATGTAGGGAAGGAGGTTGCGTTGTGTGGAGCAGGGCCCACACTAAAGAAGTATAAACCTATTGATGGTGTATTTCACGTTGCTCTAAACAGAGCACTCCTAAACGATCAAATAAAGTACGATTGGTTTATTGCTGATGATTGGGATGGTGTGGATTTTATGAAAGACACCCTCAAATCATACGAATGCAAAAAATTCTTTGGACATCAGCTTGGCGCTGATTATGCTGACAATAGACAAATTCCAGAAACATATTTGAGGGGATGTGGTGCAGCGAGGTATTACACTGACTCATATATGAAAACGGATATCTGGAAAAGTCATTTTGTCTGCGATATAGATAGGATGGCTATTGCCAATATGCCGAATATTGCCTTGTCTGCCATGCAAATAGTTTTATTTACAAACCCTAAAAGGATTTACCTTGTAGGATGTGATGCATCTGCCGGGCATTTTGTGCAACCGAATAGTCTCAATCAATGCAGAGTGGACAAGCAAGAAAAGGATTTAAAAATGGCAGTTTCCTCCGATAGAACAATTGAAAAGTGGAAGGAGTTAAAAGCTTTTGCGAGTACATTCTATCCGGATGTAGAAATTGTATCAATCAATCCGGTTGGTCTTAAGGGGATTTTTGTGGATCGATATCAAGAATAATGTAGGAATAAATGATGGGCGAAAGAACAAGAAATACACTTAGAAATATATTCACGGGATTGGTGAGCAAGGTGTTTGTGCTTGTTTTACCATTTGCTGTGAGAACTATTATTATTTATAAACTAGGTGCGGAATACGTCGGCCTTAGTAGCTTGTTTACCTCGATTTTGCAGGTGCTAAATGTTACTGAGCTCGGCTTCGCATCAGCTATTGCTTGCACAATGTATGATCCTATTGCCCAAAATGATACAAAAAGAATTTGCGAGTCTATCACACTTTTAAAAACAGTTTATAGAATAGTAGGCAGTACAATTCTTATTCTGGGCCTCGGATTGACGCCAGCTTTGCATTTGCTGATTAAAGATGGTGTTCCAAATGATGTGGATATTTATATCTTATATTTTATACATTTGGCAAACACGGTTGTATCTTATTTCTTTTACGGTTATAAGAATACTGTTCTTTCCGCAAATCAGAGATATGATGTAATTAATAAGGTTAATGCGATTATTTCAATTGTAAGAGGTATTATTCAAATTGCAGTACTCTTATTCTTCTCTAATTATTACTTGTATATCATAACCTTACCAATATTCTCAGTTGTTACGAATATACTCATTAATCGCTATGCGAATACTTTATATCCAGAGCTGAATACAAAAACAAAGAACAGCCTTAAGGGCCTACAAAAGATCAGTAAGCAAATAGGTGGTATCGCAATTGGGCGAATCTCTCTTATGTGTCGAAATTCATTTGATAGTATTATTCTGTCAACAATGATAGGCTTGAATGCGGTTGCTATTTATTCAAATTATTATTTGATTTTTTCCTCAATCAGTAGCATATTGGCTGTGATTTTAACTTCCATGGCTGCAAGTGTAGGTAATAGCCTTGCACTTGATTCAATCAAGAAAAATGAGCAAGATCATATCAAGTTTGATTTTTACTATGAAGTCATAGCTGCATTTTGCACTATTTGTCTTTTCTTGTTGTATCAACCATTTATGGTACTCTGGGTGGGAGAAGATCTGACGTTTCCGTTTGTGACAATGATTTTATTTTGTATTTATTTTTATGTGAATCAGCTGGCACAGGTTCGTTCGGTGTATTCAGAAGCAGCTGGCCTGTGGTGGCATTTTCGTTATTTAACCATCGGCGAAATGATTGCTAATCTGGGTTTGAATATCGGCTTAGGGTATTGGATTGGCGTAGATGGAATAATTATTGCGACAATAATTACAGCCTTCTGGGGAAGCTTTGTTGGCTGTAGCTGTATTACTTACAAAAGATTATTTCATGAATCTCCACATGTGTATTTCTTTAACAATTTTCTATATATAACTGTAGCAGTATGTGGTTGTATACTGGGAAATGTTGTCTTTGGAACAGGACTGCGGACTAATATTACCATGTTTGTGATCCGGGTGATTTTGGTTGCATTTTATGCAGGCGGATATCTTTTGTTAGTATATCTTCTTATCCCGAGGACGAGAAGATTATTAAGTGGCTTATTACAAAAAAGAAAAGGAGCTTAGTTATGAAAGTTGTTGGATTACTTACGGGTCGAGGAAATAATACATTGAAGGACAAGAATATTTTGGATATATTGGGTCATCCTGTTATGTATTACCCTGCCCATGCAGGAAAGGTATCGAAAACGATCAATTCACTTTACTGCAGCAGTGATGACGAAAAAATACTTAGAGCTGCTGAAAATGAGGGGTATAAAAGGATTGTACGTCCGGATTATCTAGGAGCTCCTACAGCACAACATGTTGATGTTATAAAGCATGCCATCACAGAAATATCTCAACAAGAAGACATGGGCGAGATTCTTGTGGTTTTGCTTGCTAATAATGTGACAGTTAAGTCTGAATGGATTGATGATTGCGTAGAAATGATGAAAAAAGATATGAGTATTAGCGCAATTGTTCCTGTCTATGAAGATAATGATCATCATCCCCTGCGAGCAAAGACTGTTGATGATAATGGATATCTGCAGATGTATGAAAAGAACAGTAAAGGGCAGATTTCTACTAATCGTCAAGATTTACCGAAGTGCTATTTTCTCTCACATAATTTCTGGGTCTTAAATACAAAAATGATGCTGGAAAACAATTTTCAAGGCCAACAGCCGTGGGGCTTCATGGGTGATAAAATTGCCTATTACGAGATTGACGAATCAATTGATATTCATAAAAAGATTGATCTGTTTATTGCAAAGGAATGGATCAAAGATAATTATACGGATTGATATTAGGTGGACCTATACTTCAGGATAAGAATGATGAAAACACTGTTAAATGGAATTCTAACAATTACAATTATCTTGCAATAGGTAACAGTATTACCAAACACGAGATAAATGGATACTGGTGGAATGAATGCGGAATGGCTGCAAGTACCGAGGACAAGGATTACGTTCATTTGGTTTCCAATTCGCTGAATGCCAACTACTACGCTTATAATTTTGCGGTTTGGGAAATGATAAGTCACGATAGAGGTGAAACCCTATCTGTCCTCGATAAAATGTTAAGCGATAAATTGGATTTAGTCACAATTCAATTAAGCGAAAATATACTGGATATGTCTACCTTTGAAACAGATTTTGAAGATCTTATCTGATATATCCAAGAAAGATGTCCGCGGGCGAAAATTGTTGTCCTTGGTGACTTTTGGGATGCGAAGAAGGATGAGATAAAAATACGGACATGCGAAAGAACAAATGTTGCCTTTGCTGGTTTGGATGAAATTCGAGGTTTACGATAATTCTGGTAATTCACATATAGTCGAGCATAAAGGAGTTGCAAAACATCCAAATGACAAAGAAATGAGGCGGATCGCTAACGCAGTACTACTGGCTGTAAAAAATAATTGATATGGTATTGATAGACAGTTAAACAGGTGCTATACTAAAACCACAAGACATGAAAAGAAAGGTTGATCTCTTATGCCCCGTCCCAAAGGTAGCAAGAATAAGCCCAAGACCGTAAAAGCAACCGTTGACTTTGCCGCACAGCTCGCCGACAAGCAGTCCGCAAAGGAAGCACTCACAGCGGAAATCGCATCCATCATCGCAAACATTGATGCGCTGAAAGCTGATCTGAAAGCCAAGAAGACAGAACTGAAGTCCATTGACAAAGAAATTGTCAGAATCGAAGCTAAAAAGGTCAAAGCTGAAACTAAGGCAGCAGAATCTGCAAAGAAAGCTGAAGCAGAGGATGTGCTAAAAAAGCTGCTGGCCAGCGGCGTGAGCGCAGACGAGATCCTCGCAAAGCTAAAATAAATAATATCAACCGTGTGGACAAACTGAATCCCAGCAGTTCACACGGTGTTTTTTGAAGTGCACTATATAGTTTATAACGTAAATAAGAAGAGGAAATTCCTGTGGGAGAAACACGCAAGCCCGGCGGAGGCCGGAAAAAGTTAAAGCCGGAGTACGATGCCGGGAAGAATCTGAAAGAGCAGATGGATGCAGCGGTGTCCCTCTATAAAAACAACTCTCTCCAAGCCATTGCGGACGCGCTGGAACTCAACCCAATCAAGGTTCGAAAGCTGCTCATCACGGCCGGAGTGTACAAGTCGGATATAGCGGAGCTAGTGCAGCACACCTTTTATAAGTATAGAGAAACACAATGCTATAAAGAAGCTATCCTCTCCACCGCATCAGAGCTCAATCTGTCCAAAGCCTCCGTCACCTCGTATCTGCCGTATGAAAAGGGCGTGTATTTCCCGAGCACAACCTCAACAGAGAAAATCAGTGTAGGAGCGGAGCGGCAG
>CAKSDF010000043.1 GCA_934444695.1 uncultured Eubacteriales bacterium
GCCGATAAGTCCCACCTTACAGTCGAAATTACCCTTTGTATCGGCTCTTTTTTCGATTGCCTTTTCCATATCTCCCGTCGACTGATAACGGGAGGACCAGAAAAATCCCTTGTTTGCAAGAATTATCTGTGCAACCGTGTATTCGGCAACGGGCACGCCGTTGGCTGCAGGTGCGCTGAATATTCTGACATCGTTGTCAAAAAACGGGCGGGCAAAGGTCTGAACAGAGCCTGCGGCGTAATATATCTCCTTAAGATTCGGAAAAAGCTCGCTTACCCGCTGGCTGTCGGGAGTGGGCATTCCCCAGGAGGAAAAGATTATTTCGGTCTCTTTCAAAAGAGGGAAATACTGCTCGGGAAGATCAGTGGGGACGGTGACGGATGTGTCTATGTCGAGATTTTCTTCTAAAATTTCCTTGCATTTTTTCGTAAAGACCTTGTCCATAACCTCAGGCCGTCCTAAAAATATGGCTTTGCTTTTCATTTTGCGTTTATCTCCTTGCTGATGTTGTTTGTTTTCACTTTGGATTATTCTTGATTATTGTTGTGAAACTTGCTCCGCCGTGAATGGTGCCTGCCGCGCTTTTTTGTTTTATTATTTTCCCTCAATCAGTTCATACAGCGTTTCGGCCGTCGGAGCAAGAGAGGACGGGAAATCGTCGTGCATAAATTCCAGCATTACGGGAATGTCCTTGCCGCCGAAAATATCGAGATATTGCCGCCACTTTTCCTTTCCTTCATGAAGGGGATGACGGCCGTTTTTGTCCCAGTTGAAAATATGTATTCCCACCGTGTAGGGCGAAAGAGTTTTTGCTGCGGAGATGTTTTGTTCAAAGCTTTTAAACTGGTTTGGCTGCCAATATGTTCTGAAAAAGGGGTTTGAAATTTTTTCGATAAATTCTTTGCCTGCTTCTGCGTCCTCGGTCAGGGTGTCAAGATGGCACTCGGTAGCAATCGTAATGCCGTTTTTACCGGCAATTTCGGCAATCTCGTCGGCTTCAAAAAGAAGATCGTTATACTCTTTCTTCTCTAAAGCAGCGGGTGATTTTGTGCCTGCCCATATTCTTATGACCTTTGCATTAAGGGCCTTTGCGGTGTCGATATATTTTGAAAACTCGCTTTTATTTTGTCCCATGCGGTAGTAGGAACCGTATGCAAAGGGAACAAGACCTTTATCTCCACAAAGCTTTGCCGTCTGCTCGGCCTTTTTGTAATCGCCCATAGGGACGTGTACATCCGATCCCCATTCTATGTGGGTAAGATGATTTTTTTGACAAAGGTCGGCAATTTCCTCAACCGAAAGCCCTCTGAATGTGACCGATACAAGACCGCCGTTAAACATACGTCATTGCTCCTTTTTTAAACAAACTTTTCCGTTTGATTTTTGCGCCAACCTTTAAGCTGGTAATTTAAGCACTTCACATTATGCCAAAGGAATAGCGCTTTTGCATTGTTTTAATCTATTCTATCAAGTTTTGCCCCCATTTTCAAGACAATATAAAAAATACTTGACGAAACGGTATAATCTTGATATAATACAAACCGTTGATGTGCTGATGTGGCTCAATGGCAGAGCAGTTCACTCGTAATGAACAGGTTGTCGGTTCGATTCCGACCATCAGCTCCAAAAATCCCGTTCACTTTGGTGGGCGGGATCTTTGTTTATAATAGTGAAAAGTAAAGAGTGAAAAGAGAAAAGAAATTGTATCCGCTGCGCGGATGATTGCAAATGTGCAGGGTTAATTGCCAAGACTATCAGTTGTGACGTAAAACTGCTGCAAATCATAGGTTAAGAGTCGATAATGCAGTATATCAATTATCAATCGGTCTTTTAACCTCATTGCCATTCACTTTTTTATTTGTCTGCTTTGCAGACACCTTTTCTCTTCACTTTTCATTTTTCACTCTTCTCTTTTCTCTTAATTTCTCAATTTCATATCCTATTAAATTTTATCATATACTTTCCTGCGGGGGTGTTTATATGGTATGCAGAGTGACCGATATGTGCAGCAAAGAGGTAATATGCATTAAGGACGGCACAAGACTGGGCTTTGTGTGTGATGTGGATATCGACATTTTAAGCGGAAAGGCCGAGGCCATCATCATTTTCGGCAAGCCAAAGTTTTTCGGCCTTTTCGGCCGTGAAAGCGATCTTTATATCCGTTGGGACGACATCACCGTTATCGGAGACGATACCGTTTTGGTTGATTTTGACCCTCCCGACCAAAGAAAAAAGAAAGAACCTTTTTTCGCAGGATTTTTGGAAAAATGATAAATAAAAATAAACAGCAATGATAACTGCCGGGCAGGGAATAGTCCTGACAATACTTTTGCCGATGTGCCCGCAAAGGAAACCCATAATGCAAAAAGGTGGATGTAACGGCCGGAAGGCTGCGTGAATCAGCATTGTCTCTGTCTTCAAAATCCGGCAATGCAGGCCCGCAAAGTATTTATTGATACACCGCAAAATAAATTTTTAAAAAATTCAAAATAATGCTTGCAAAAATATTCCTGTCGTGATATAATACGACGGTATCGGGTAAATTTTGCTTTACTGCCCGATTATTACTCACATTTCCCGATTGCTCAAAGGGTTGACCGCGCGCCGAAAACTACACCGGCCCGGTTCTTTGGCAAGATGAAGGAGATGGCGGTAAAAACAAGGAGGAAATAAAAATGAGCGTAGTATCCATGAAACAGCTTCTCGAAGCAGGTGTCCACTTCGGTCACCAGACCCGCCGTTGGAATCCGAAAATGGCCGAATACATTTTCACCGAGAGAAACGGCATTTACATCATCGACCTTCAGAAGACCGTTAAAAAGCTTGAAGAGGCTTATATGTTCGTCCGCGAGGCAACTCAAGACGGCGGCGAGATCCTTTTCGTAGGCACCAAGAAGCAGGCTCAGCTTTCCATCAAAGAAGAGGCTCAGCGCTGCGGAATGCCTTATGTTGACGCAAGATGGCTGGGCGGTATGCTCACCAACTTCACCACCATCCGCCGCAGAATCGACCGTCTTAACCAGCTCCGCAAAATGCGCGAGGACGGCACCTTTGAACTTCTCCCCAAGAAGGAAGTTATCAAACTCAACGCCGAGATCGAAAAGCTTGAGAAATTCCTCGGCGGTATCCAGAATATGAAGAAAATGCCCGTTGCAATGTTCGTTGTCGATCCCAGAAAGGAAAAAATTGCCGTTGCAGAGGCACACAAGCTCAACATCCCCGTTGTTGCCATCGTTGACACCAACTGCGATCCCGATGACGTTGACTATGTAATTCCCGGAAACGACGACGCTATCCGTGCCGTTAAGCTTCTTTCGGGCGCAATGGCCGACGCTGTTTTAGAGGCTCGTCAGGGCGCTGTAGGCTCTGCCGAGGTTGCCGAGCAGGAAGCAGAAGAAGCTGCTGAATAATTATTTACAACAGTTATTTAATTGCTTAATTAATAACAAACAGAAAAACAACCTAACAGGAGGAATATACAATGGCTATATCAGCTCAGGACGTTAAAAAGCTCAGAGAGCAGACCGGCTGCGGAATGATGGAGTGCAAAAAGGCTCTTACCGACGCAAACGGAGATTTTGAACAGGCAATCGTACTTCTCAGAGAGAAGGGACTTGCCAAGGCAGAGAAAAAGGCCGGACGTATTGCCGCAGAAGGCGCCGTCGTAACCTACACCGACGAGGCCAAAAAAGTTTCGGTTATGATCGAAGTTAATGCCGAGACCGACTTTGCCGCAAAGAATGAGAAATTTGTTGAATTTGCAAAGACCTGCGCAAAGACCGTTGCAGATCAGGATATCAAGGACGTAGAAGCACTTATGGAGGCCACTCCCGCAGGTGCCGACCGCACCATCGACGGTATGCTTAAGGATCTTATCCTTGTTATAAGCGAAAATATGCGCGTCCGCCGTTTCGTTAAATACGAAGGCCCCGTTGTTTCCTACATCCACGGCGGCGGAAGAATCGGCGTTATGGTTAAATTTGACGTAACCGACGAGGTTGCCGCAAATCCCGAGTTCAAAGAGGCTGCAAAGGACGTTGCTATGCAGATCGCTGCTCTTAATGTTCCCTTCCTTTCGGAGGACACCGTTCCCGCCGACAGAATCGCTCAGGAAAAGGAAATCATCACCGTACAGATCAAAAACGATCCCAAGAGCGCCAACAAGCCCGACGCCATCATCGAGAAAATGGCTACCGGCCGTCTCAACAAGTTCTTTAAGGAAAACTGCCTGCTCGATCAGGAATTTGTTAAAGATTCCAGCATGAGCGTTTCCAAATACCTCGACACCGTTGCAAAGAAAATCGGCGGAGACATTAAAATTGTCGATTTCGTTCGTTTTGAAAAGGGCGAGGGACTTGAAAAGAAAGAGGACAATTTCGCAGACGAAGTTGCCAGCATGATGTAAAATATCACGGAATTTTAAATGAGCTTTCGTTTTTCGGAAGCTCATTTTCTTTTGTGTTGAAATTTTCCCGAAATGATAGTATAATGTTTATTTGCAGATGCGCTGAGGTATAATGCAGAAAAAATGTCCGCTAAAAAGCGCTTTTGAACATTAAGGATATGCAGGATACCGCGCAAAGCGTCAACAATTGCTTTTATGAGCCGACTTCATTCGGCCTTTAATATGGGGGTAGATTTTTTGAAAACATTGCTTGAAAATTATTATAACGACCTTAAAAATAAAACCGTGACCTTTTGCGGAATAGGCGTAAGCAACACGCCCATGATAATCAAACTTGCAAAAATGGGCATAAGCGTTTCGGCAAGAGATAAAAGGAATGAGCAAAAGCTGGGTGAAAAGGCAAAGGAGCTTAAAGACTTAGGTGTAAAGCTTATTTTGGGAGAAAGCTATCTCGACGGCATAACCGAGGACATTGTTTTCCGTACCCCTGGACTGCCGTTTAACACTCCTCAGCTCGTTAAAGCAAGGGAGCAGGGCAAAAAGGTAACATCCGAAATGGAGGAGTTTTTTGACCTTTGCCCCGCAAAGATTTTTGCTGTTACAGGATCGGACGGAAAAACCACCACTACTACCATCATTTCCGAGCTTTTAAAAACCACCGGAAAAAGGGTGTTTCTCGGCGGAAACATCGGAACCCCCCTTCTCGACAAGGTGGACGGTATAAACGACGACGATTTTGTTGTGGTAGAGCTATCATCCTTCCAGCTCATTTCTATGAAAAAAGGGCCTTTCTCGGCCGTTGTGACAAATGTTGCGCCCAATCATCTGGATATACACAAGGATATGCAGGAATACATCGACGCCAAACGCAACATTCTTTTGTATCAGCAAAAGGACAGCCGCACTACCCTTAATTTTGAAAACGACATAACAAGAGGCTTTGAAGGCGACGTTAAGGGAAGCTGCCTGTTCTTCAGCGATGAGCACAAAATTGAAAACGGCGCATTTTGCGACCAAAAGGGTGACATTTATTTTGCCGAAAACGGCAATAATACCTTTATAATGAATAAATCGGACATAAGGATTCCCGGGCAGCACAATGTTCAGAATTACCTTGCGGCAATATCGGCCGTTTGGGGATTTGTCGAAAAGCAGAACATTGTTATGGTAGCCGAGAATTTCGGCGGGGTAGAGCACCGCATCGAATTTGTCCGAGAGCTTGACGGGGTAAAATGGTATAACGATTCCATCGCCACAAGCCCCACCCGCGCCATTGCGGGACTTAACTCCTTTGATCAAAAGCTTATAATAATCGCCGGAGGATATGATAAGCACATTCCTTTTGATCCATTCGCCAAAAAGGCTATCACCAACATTAAGCTGCTCATTCTCACCGGCGCAACCGCCGACGCTATCGAATCCTGCGTGAGAAAGCAGGAGGGATTTGAACAAAGCGGCCTTGAGATAATCAGGGTTAAGGATATAAAGGAAGCCGTTGAGGTTGCCAGAAACAGGGCAAAAGCAGGGGATATCGTTTCTCTTTCGCCCGCCTGCGCAAGCTTTGACGCATTTCCTAATTTCGCCGTTCGCGGAAATTACTTTAAACAGCTTGTTAATGAGCTTTAAATTTTTAGCTGTCGGCCGATGAATTCAAAAAAGCTATTGACTGTAAACAAACTGCAGCAGGAATATTTTCTTCTTTTCTAACCGCTGTGCCTTGCCTTGAAACAGCTTGCAGCTGTTGCGATCAATGTTACAATCTGCTGTTGCAATTAGCGTTGCATTTAATGTTGCAATCTGTTGATTCAATCAATTTATGATACTTCAAAAAAATATTTAGGAGAATATATGGATATAAAAAATCTTTTGCCCGAGCTTTGCCGAGCATCGGGGAACGAGGCATTTGAAACGGCAAAAAACGCCCTTTCGGAATTTGCCGAGGTCAAGGATTCGCCCCTTGGTAACATCTACGGCGTTATGAAAGGAAGCAACGATTACAGTATACTTCTTGACGCCCACATCGATGAGGTGCATTTTATCGTTACTTCCATCGATAATGACGGATTTTTGCATGTCGACAAATTCGGCGGGCCAGATATACGGCCGCTGTCGGGCGCCGAGGTTACTGTGCTCTCAGCAAGTGCCCTTTACGGAATCGTTTGCAAATATGATATTACCGACAAAAAAGCGCCTGCCGTCGACAAGCTTAAAATAGATATCGGATTTGACGAAAAAGAGGCCAAAAAGCGGGTAAGGCCCGGCGACAGGGTGGTATTTAACCAGGTCCCGAAAATGCTTTTAAACGGCTGTATAACGGCAAAATCTCTCGACGACAGGGCAGGGGTTGCCGCTCTTCTTCTTGCGGCGCAAAAGCTGAGTGAGGCGGGAGAACTGCCGGTTACGGTGCAGTTCCTTTTCAGCCAGTTTGAAGAGATCGGCGGAATGGGAGCGCAGACCGGCAGCTTTGCTCTTTGTCCCGATGAGGCGCTGGCGGTAGACGTGGGATTTGGCGACAATGTGGGCGTGGACGCCGACAAATGCCAAAAGCTCGGCAAAGGGCCGCAGATAGGCTTTTCTCCGATACTTTCTTACAAAATAACAAAAAAGCTCTGCGATATCGCTAAAAACAATGGCATAAATTATATGAGCGATGTTTGCGGCGGGCGCACATACACCAACGCCGACAACATCTTTTCGACCCTTTCGGGAGTGCCCTGCGGGCTTGTTTCCATACCTCTCAGAAGTATGCATACACCTGTTGAAACGGTCAGCTTTTCGGACATCGAATCCACCGCCGACCTGATTTTTGACTATGTTTATTCGGGAGGAATAATGAGATGACCGATTTTATGTATGTTATAAAAGAGCTGTCGAAAATCGACTCTCCCGCAGGCTTTGAGCAGGCCTTTGCAAAAAAAGTGACCGAGCTTGTTACGGCGAAAAATGTTTCCTTCAGGCAGGACAAAATGGGCAATCTCATTTTTTCGAGAGAACCGCAAAAGGGTATGCTTTTTGCGGCGCATATGGACGAGCCCTGCATTATCGCAACATCATTCACAGACAGCGGACGCATAAAATTCGACACTGTGGGAAGTATTCCTTCGCCTGCGCTTTTGGGCAAGCGGGTAAGGTTTGAAAGCACCCTCGGGGTTATCGAATGCGTTCCGCCACACCTTCTTTCGGGGGACGAGCTGAGCAAAATTCCCGATGCCAAGGATATGTGCGTTGATATCGGCGCAAAAGACAAACAAGAGGCAACCGAGTACGTCGATTACGGCGATATGGGCGTTTTCGACGGGGAATTAAAAGAATTCGGCGACGGATTTTTCTGCGGTAAAGGAATAGGCAGGCTCTTTTCCTGCGCCGTACTTATATGCATTTTAAACGACACCGATATAGGCGGAGATTTTCTTTTTGCCGTCAAAAACGAAGCGGCCTTTGTCGGAGCAAAAACAGCGGCCTTTTCGGGAAATTATCAAATTGCTGTAATTCTCGATGCAGTCGAAAGCTTTGACTTTAGCGGGTCGGGCGAAAAGGCGGGATGCGCCGTCGGAAAAGGTGCGGTCGTGCCCTTTAAAAACGGCAGCGTTATATTTGACGAAGTCCTTTGCAAAAACGCATTTTCGGCAGCCGAGCAAAAGGGTATAAGCATTCAGCCTCTTGAAAACCGCAAGACCCCTAACTGCGCCGGCGTTATTCAGACAGCAGGGAGCGGCGTTAAGGTTATGAGCATACTTCTTGCCGTGAGGAATCTTTTTTCAGGCAGGGAAACGGCCTGCAGGAAAGATGTTGCCGAGTGCATAAAGCTTTTGACAGCATTGAGCGAGCAGGGCATTTAAAACACACATTTGCAAATAGATAAAAACAAGGTTTTTTGCAGATAAAGATTTATCAGGCAGGAATTTAAAAAGCAAAGATTAATAAGACAAAAATTCATTAGCAAAGATTTATAAAACAATCTGCAAAACATTATTTTTTAACATTCAAAAACAACCACAGTTTCGGAGAATTGATATGAACGAATTTTTTAAGATAGACGAGCGGCTTGAGCGCCTGAGCGATGAAGTCAAGCAGCAGATTAAACCGATTTTTGAACAGATCGACGCAACAACAGAATACAATCAGCAGAAAATGCTTTCGGCATTTATTAAAAACGGGGTCAGCGAATCCCATTTTGCCGCATCCACCGGATACGGTTATGACGACAGGGGAAGGGAGACCCTCGAAAGAGTCTTTGCCGACGCCATGGGGGCTGAGGATGCCCTTATACGCCATAATTTTGTCTCGGGAACTCACACCCTTACGGTGGCGCTTTTCGGCGTTCTGCGACCAAATGATACGGTACTTTGCGTAACCGGCACGCCCTACGATACCATTCAGTATGCCTTCGGAATCAAGGAGGCTTCCGGTTCCCTTAAGGAATTCGGCGTGAATTATGAGCAGATCGATCTTAAGGCCGACGGCAGTCCCAATCTTGAGGCCATTAAGCAAAGGCTTAAAAAGGACAGCGTTAAAATGATCTACATACAGCGGTCGAGAGGTTATTCTCTGCGCCCGTCCTTATTTATTTCGGATATAGAGAGCATTGTTAAAGCGGTCAGAGAAGTCGATAAAAAAGCGGTAATTATGGTCGACAACTGTTACGGCGAATTTGTCGAAAAAAGAGAACCACTTGCGGTGGGCGCCGACCTTATCGCAGGCTCGCTCATTAAAAATCCCGGCGGCGGAATTGCTCCCACAGGCGGGTATATCGCCGGAAGGGCCGATCTTATCGAGCAGTGTGCCAATCGGCTTAACGCACCAGGCGTGGGCAAGGAACTTGGCGCGACCTTAGGCCACACAAAGGAGCTTTTTATGGGTATTTTCAGCGCTCCCCACGTTACCGGAGAGGCACTTAAAACCGCCGTGTTTGCATCGGGACTTTTCTCCCGCCTCGGCTTTGAAGTTTCTCCCGCACCGACAGAAAAGCGGGCCGACATCATTCAGGTTATATGTCTTAAAAACGAAAAATCGCTCATTTCCTTCTGCAAGGGTATGCAAAAGGGTGCTCCCATCGATTCCTTTGTCACTCCCGAGCCGTCGGATATGCCGGGATACGACTGCAAGGTCATTATGGCGGCGGGAGCTTTCCATTTGGGCGCTTCCATCGAGCTTTCGGCCGACGCACCTTTAAGAGAGCCTTATGCCGTATTTATGCAGGGCGGGCTTAATTTCCACAGCGCAGGTATGGGTATAACCCTTGCGGCGCAAAGCTGCCTTGAGGACGGCGTTTTCGATATAAAATGACACCGGTATTAAACGCCGTTTTTCGGTGCATTACACTGTGCTGTTATTAAGCCGCGTCGGCAAGCGCCTTTTGCCGCTTGGTCATTTTGCGCAGACCGTATATTTCGCGGCTGTTTTGTGCCGCTTTGCGGTATTAAAAATTGCCGTTTTTTCGCTTAAAGTTCAAAAATTCCGTTTTCGGAAAGCTTGCAAAAAGCATATCCGGCGCGGGATTTTTTCTTTTATATGACGAACGCGATGCCATACGGGGAAGAAAGCAAGCAAAACGGTATGGGTATGACCCTCTGTTTACTTAAAAAAATTATGTTTTAAGGGCTTTGGGTTATAGACATCAGGGCTTTTTTGTGATATAATAATTCTAAATTTTATCATATATGAGGTGTTGACTTGTCGCGGAAAAAATGGATAGTCAAAAACGCCGATAAAACCCTTGCAAAGGAGCTTGCGAACGAGTGTCAAATCGACCCGCTTGTGGCTCTGATACTGCTCGCGAGAGATATTACCGATCCTGTAGAGATCGATGAGTTTTTGAGTGATGAGCTTGTTTTTTCAAGCCCCTATGAGCTGCCAGATATGGAGCGCGCTGTCGAGCGAATAGAGACGGCAAAGCAAAAGGGTGAAATTGTCGCTGTTTGCGGAGATTATGATGTTGACGGAGTGACCGCTTCGGCAATTTTATACACCTACCTTAAGGACAACGGATATAATGTTGTTTGCAGCATTCCTAAGCGCCTTGAAAGCGGCTACGGCCTGCACAACGACACCATAGACGAGCTTAAAGAGAAAAACGTCAGCCTTATGGTCACGGTAGATAACGGCATCTCGGCCGCAGAAGAAATAGAATATGCCAAAAGTCTCGGTATTGATACGGTTGTTACCGACCACCATCTTCCGTCTCAAAAACTGCCCGACGCAGTGGCGGTGGTGGACGCTCATCTGCCGAAATGCCAAATGGAATTCAAGGATTATGCGGGAGTGGGCATCGCATATATGCTGGTCTGCGCCCTCGAAAGGGTGCCCTGCGAGGAAATGCTCGAACGGTACGGCGATCTTGCCGCCCTCGGAACGGTGGCCGATATGGTGCCTCTTGCTTCAGAAAACAGAATGCTTGTTAAAGAGGGACTGAAGGTGCTTAACGCCCGCAAAAGAATAGGGATAAACTCCCTCGTCGAGCTTACCACCATCGGGGACAAGAAAATAGACGAACAAAACATCGCCTTCACCATTGCGCCCCGCATCAACGCCGCCGGAAGAATGGGCAACAGTATGAGAGCCTTTGAACTGCTCATTGAAACCGACGGGCAAAAGGCTGCCGAGCTTGCAAAGGAAATATTCGACGAAAATGTTCTTCGCAGAGCAACCGAAAGCGAGATAACCGACTGCGCCGTCAAACAAATACTTGAACAAAAGCTTTATAAAAACCGGTTCATCACCGTTTACGGCGAGCAGTGGCACAACGGAGTGCTGGGAATAGTTGCCGCACGGCTGACCGAAAGATTCGGCAAACCAACGGCGGTGCTGTCGCTTGACGGAAATGTGGCCAGAGGCTCAGCACGAAGCGTTGAAGGTTTCGATCTTTTTGAGGCGCTTTCAAGCTGTTCCGATACCCTTATACAGCTGGGCGGTCATAAAATGGCGGCTGGACTGAGCATCGAGAGGGACAAAATCCCCGAGTTTTCCGAAAAAATCAACCGTTACGCCGCAACCCTTTCTACCGTTCCTGTTTCCACACTGACCCTCGATTGCAGGTTAAATCCTTTAGGAGTCACCCTCAATACCCTGGATGCCACCCTTTGCCTTTCGCCATACGGCTGCGGAAATACCGAGCCGGTATTTGGCCTTATGGGTATGACCGTTTATGCCATCCATCCCCTCGGCGCCAACGGAAACACGCTCAAGATAACCCTTAAAAGGGGGGACGCTCTTGTGGTTTGTCTTAAATTCGGTCAGGGGCTTAAGGATTTTCCCTATCAGGCAGGGGATACGGTCGATCTTGCGGTGACATTAAAGGAAAACATATATAAAAACAACCGTATGCTTACGGTTATGATTAAAGACATACGCCCGTCGGGAGAGGACGAGGTGGCTTTCTTCCGCGACAGAGCAATTTACGACAAATTTATGACAGGGGAAAGGCTTTCGCCGGAGCAGGCAGAGCTTATTACCCCCACAAGGGAGGATATGGCCGCGGTTTTCCGCTATTTGAAGGGCAGGAACGGGTTTAAATTTTCTCCCGAAATGCTGTGGTTCCGTCTGGGGTTTGCGCCCTCCTTCGGGAAAATGATGATATGCCTTGAAATTATGAAGGAATTTGGATTTGTCTTTTTCGATTTCGACGGTGAGAACTGCAACATAACCCTTGCAAAACAAATGGAAAAAGATGAAGTGGCAATGATAAACTATTTAATATTGGTAAAAGAACTTAAAGAGCCAGAAGTAATACTGAAGATAAAAAGAGATAGTCTTTTAATCATGAATGGATTTAGAATGTATAT
>CAKSDF010000044.1 GCA_934444695.1 uncultured Eubacteriales bacterium
CTAATAGGTAATATCAAAAAAAGAAGAGCAAGGGCAAGGATCGACAAAATGACGATTCCGATAATTTTAAAAACCACGGTCCCTGCCCCCTTTTTTAAATTTTCCCTTGATTTTTTCAAGCATCCAAAGCGCTTTGGAAATACTTATCCATCTAATCATAGTTATTATACCAACAAGATGTTAACAAATCAAGAAAAGCGTCAATTTAAAGGAAAATTTTCGGACAAATCGGATTTTCTTTTTCCAAAGCAAAAAAACTCCCGGGGAGCAGGTGCTTTAAACCTCTCCACGGGAGCTCGAAATGTTTTTAAATGAGACAATAATGTTTTATGCAAATTATTTGTTGCGCCGACGGACACTTCTTTTTCACCCGACGGGCACAGATTTTTTTCTACGTGACCGCTTTATCGACCGAAGGCCGAAAGAGGTATATCCCTTGTCAGCGAATATCTGACCGAGCTTTCCATATGCCTGTTGTCATAATCCGAAAGGGGAGAAACGCTGTATCCAAGCGGCATAAGCTCAACGCAGAAGCCCTCGCGCCCGTAATTGTATCTGAACCAATTTTCAAAACCGCCGCCGTAAAGGGAAAGATCGGAGGATGTGGGGCATTTGTAAAAACCGAATTCCCTTGAAAGCTTGCTTGCAAGATATGACGAATCGGCCGTATCGACGTTTACGCTGTCCGACCAATAAATGCACTCGCCCTGAATGTGGAAGGAAAGCAGCATTTCAAAGCTGTTAGCTTCGCAAAGCTCCATAAGCGCCACCGTCTCCGGCTCAGAAGCGGCCGAATACCCGGGAAAGGTGCCTTCGTGGGGCACGGTGCTCATTTTGTCGTAAAAGCCGTGCAAAAAGGGAAAGTTCCTGTTAAGGTTGACCCCGTTGGCGTTGGCTTTATACGCCGATTTTTTGTTCCATACCACATCGGTCGACGGACTCTGTCCCGACAGCAGGATTTCCGTTCCGTCGGGATTGCAATTGGGGACTATGTAAAAGGTGCAGTTGTCCAAAATGTATTTCATATCATATCCGTCAAGCTTTCCGCTCTCGGAAAAATATGCGGCGGCATAATCCTCGACGCACCGCATAAGATAGGTTGTCGTTATGTGCTCCCGCGCGTGCATCGCACCCACAAGACATATCTTTCGGCTTCCCGTTCCAAGCTTTAAAAGGGTGATGTTTCGTCCCTGAACGCTGGTACCGATGATCGACGAGCTTAAAACTCCCGGATATGCGCTGCAAAGGTCGCTGATTTGATTCTGCACAAGAGCATATGTCGAGGGCTTGGTATAATCAACGATCCTGTTTTGAGCGGGCTCAGGCTCAGGCTGAGGCTCGGGCGCAGGTTTAGCGGCTGCGGGCTTTGACAACGGTGCAGAAGCTTTGGGAGAATCGTCTGTCTTTCTCTCGGCCTCACTTTGTTCTGAGGACGTTTCATCGTCCGAAACCTCCGAAGCCTCATTCTGGGAAATCTCACTTTGCTCATCGGGAAAAGACTCCTGCTCATCGGAAACGTCCGAAAAGACCTCCTGCAAAAAAGAGGCATCCTCATTTTCTCCGTTGTCCTTTAAAAGGCCCGGCCGACCGATCGAAAGAACGATCAGCAGGCAGAATGCGAGCAAAAGAACCCCCGCAGATATTAAGGTCTCGGCATTTTTCATCAAAAAATCTCCTTTATAAAGCTGACCGCCCATCTTTTCGTAAACCGGCCGTGTTCAATATATATGCGTGTCCGATCAATCGTACACCTTGCTTAAGAATTCTCTGAGCCGCTGATTTTTCGGATTTTCGAAAACCTCGGCGGGGCTTCCCTCTTCGGCAATAATTCCGTCGTCCATAAAAATTACCTTATCGGAAATTTCAGCGGCAAAGCTCATTTCGTGGGTAACTATGACCATCGTGCGGTTTTGCTCGGCAAGTCCCTTTATGACCTTTAAAATTTCTCCGGTAAGCTCGGGATCAAGGGCCGAGGTCGGCTCATCGAAAAAGAGTATTTCAGGTTCAAGGGCAAGAGCTCTGGCAATGGCTACACGCTGCTGCTGACCGCCCGACAGCTCGCTGGGAAAATTGTCAAGCTTTTGTGACAGTCCAACCTTATCGAGTATTTCCCTGGCCTTTTGCTCAATCTCGGCCTTTACGACCGTCTTTCCCCTCGTTTTCATTTCTTCCTTTTTAAGAAGCTCAACGGCCAGCGTAACGTTTTTAAGCACGCTGTATTGAGGGAAAAGATTGAACTGCTGAAAAACCAGTCCGAAATTCAGCCGCATCATTCTTATTTCGTTTTCAGAATATTTTTTTCGTGCGTCAAAATCCACCAAAAGCTTATCGTTAAGATAAACCTGACCGTAATCGGCCTGTTCGAGAAAATTAAGGCAGCGAAGCAGGGTGGTCTTTCCGCTTCCCGAGGAACCGATGATCGACAGCACCTGCCCCTTTTCAAGGGTAAAATCTATTCCCTTAAGCACCTCGGTTTTGCCGAAGGTTTTCATCATATTTTTCACTTCAAGTATAGGCATACCGTCACCTCCTCAGTTTCCGAAATAGGAAAGCTTCTTTTCAAGCTTTGTAAACAGCACGGTCAGCACTCCGCTGAACAACAGATAATAAACCCCGGTGAAGAACAGCGGCCAGATCTGTCCGGAAATGCCCTTTGTGCCCTTCATAAAGGCCTGACCAGCCCATATGACCTCCTGCAGAGCGATGATACGGGCAAGAGATGTATCCTTAACAAGGGTTATTATTTCGTTTGCCATAGGCGGAACGATGCGCTTGATCATCTGAAGCAGCGTGACCTTAAAGAATATCTGTCCCTTGGTCATTCCAAGCACCATTCCCGCTTCCTGCTGACCCTTAGGAACGCCCTGAATGCCGCCGCGGTAGATCTCGGAAAAATAGCAGGCGTAATTTATTATGAAGGCCGCTGCCGCAGCCACAAAACGGCCGTCCTCGCCGCCGCCCCATATGTTGTTTCCGATCATTCCGGGCAGATAATAGATTATCAAAAGCTGTATCATAAGAGGCGTGCCTCTGATTATCCACACAATGGTTTTCATAAGCCCGCTCAAGGGTTTGAATTTAGCCATCGATCCGAAGGAAATGAGCAGGCCGAGAGGTATAGCCCCAAGCAGGGTAACGGCAAACAGCTTTAAGGTCTGTAAAAAGCCCTCGTTAAGAGCCCCGAAAACCGTGGGGAACTGCTGGATTATAGTTTGCATAAAAACATCCTTTTATTATTTATACGCCCAAAAGGGCCGATGTCGGGAAAGGCTCTAAAACTTTCGAGCTTTTCCCTATCGGTCCTTATAGGCAACATTTATGGAGAGGACTTTTGCTTTCCGCCCCGTTTAAATTCGATTATTTATGTATGGCGACATATCGTATACACTGTGACTGTAACTGTGTACCGTATATCTTATTTCTGCTCGATGATAGCAGCCTGAACACCGTACTTCTCGGCGATTTCGGCGGTCTTTCCGCTTTCAAAGGAGGTCTTGAAGAACTCGTTGAGCTTGTCGGTAAGGTCGGAGTCCTTTCTGAAGCCGACGCCGTATTCCTCACTGGTGAGCTTTACGGTGTAGGTAAGATCGGCATAACCGGTTCCCTCGCCAACCATTGCGGCGGCCATAAGGGAGTCGATGATAGCTGCGTCGCAGGTGCCGGCCTTTACTTCCATAAGAGCGGTAGCCTGATCCTTAACCTCGGTGAACTGATAGCCGTTAGCTTCTGCGGCTTCCTGTCCGGCAGATCCGCTTTCAACGGCAAATTTAAGGGTCTTGCAATCCTCTGCAACCTGATAATTGCCGGCGTCGGCAGCCTTAACGATAACCACCTGAGCGTTGTTGCAATATGCCTTGGAGCAGCTCATTGCCGATTTAACTTCATCGGTAAGGGTCATACCGTTCCATACGCAGTCGATGGATTTTCCGTCAAGCTCCATGGCTTTGTTGTCCCAGTCGATCTCGGTGAACTCGACGCTCACGCCGAGGCTCTCGGCAAAGGCTTTTGCCATATCGGCATCGAATCCGATCCAGTTGCCCGATTCGTCCTGATAATCCATAGGCTCGAAATCGGTGATTCCAACGACCAGCTTGCCTTTTCCCTGAACATAGGAAAGATCGCTGTCGGCCTTGGCGTCGGTTTTGGAGGTTGCGTCGGTGTTGTTGTTGCTGCCGCAGCTTGTAAAGCATACTGCCACCATCATAACTGCGAGCAAAAGTGCGATAATTTTCTTCATTTTTATTGCCTCATTTCGATTTATTTTGTTATCACTTTACTGTGATAAACAGATAATATCATAAAGTGTTTTGTTTGTCAAGAGTTTTTTCAAAAAAATTTTTATTTTTTTATTTTCTCTAAAAACATGGCCGTTCTTCCCTATTTAAATCACCTTCACTTTATTTTTCAAACTATAAAACGCGGCTGCCTTGAGCGAAACTATACCGCTTCAAATATGACTACGGCACCGACTTGAGCAAAAAAAGAATACTGCTTTATATTCTGACATACGGCACCGACTTGAGCAAAAAAAGAATACTGCTTTATATTAATGACATACGGCACCGCCTTGAGCTAAAATGATACCGCTTTATATTATGACATACGGCACCGCCTTGAGCGAAAATAATACCGCTTTAAATTATAATGTGCAGCGCCCAATTGAGCGAAACCATACCGCCCGCAGCAGCAAAAACATCCGTCCACCGTAACAATAGCATCCGATGGCCAAAACAAAAGCATCCGCCAGCAGCAAAAGGATCCGTCGGCAGCAATTACAAAAGTGATAAAACTGCACTTTTATTTGCCAATTTCCTTGACGATGTTATACATATAAAGTATTATGAAATTACAAAACAAAGAAATGAGGATAGAGGGTGAAAAATTCTACGAGGTTGATATAATTCTCGACCCCATAACCCTTTATTGATATCACCGCCAAGACAATTCCCGCACCTACGGCCGTAGCACGCAAAACATAACAAATACAAGATAAAACAAAACAGCCCTGATTTACAAAGCTCTTCCGTAAATCAGGGCTGTTCTTATTATTCGCTCGGACAGATTGCGAAATAAATACTCTGTCCGATAAAAACCAATGAAAAATATAATTCTTAAAGAGAAAATTGCTTTCTGACCTCATCAAAGGTTTTAACCGGCGGCATATTCTCGACCGGACGGCTGATAAACTTATCCATCAAAACGATATCATACCACCTGCCGAATTTATATCCGCTGCACGAAATCTTTCCCGAAAGCTTGTATCCGTTTTTTTCGTGAAACCCCACGCTTTTATAAACCGCCTTTTCCTCCTCGGTTGCCGGCAGGGTTATCTCGGCAATGGTTTTTATAATTCCCTGGGCTTCAAGCACTTTTTCAAGCGTTTCGTAAAGCCGCCCTCCGATACCCGCTCCACGGGCATTTACGTCGAGATATACCGTCGTTTCGACCATCCAGTCGTAAGCGGCTCTTTTGTTAAACCGGCCGGCATAGCAATATCCGAGAATTTTTCCGTCCTTCTCGGCAACGATGAAGGGGTATTTTGCCAATGTGTCAGCCATTCTGCCGCGGAACTCCTCTGCCGACGGCACATCGTATTCGTATGTTATGGCCGTGTTTTTTACATAATAGGAATAAATTCCCGCACACTGCTCGGCATCCTCGAGCCTTGCCGCCCGCAAAATAACATCCGACATTTGAAATTCCTCCCTGCGGATTATTTTTCGCTAACTATTGTATCACAAAATTAAAATACATCAAGAACAAAACAATAAAATTTCAGACATTGAAAAAGCGGCAGGTCATTTCCCGCCGCCTTTCGTTTTGACTTAAGTTTCTCCATCTGCACAGATGAATTTTTTCGATTTTTGTGCCGCTTAATAAAGACCAAACAAACGAAGCAGCTTTTGCCAAAATGTCAGAGGTGCTTCTTCCGCCTGATCGATGGTATCCGTTTCCGCCTTCTCAACCGCCTCGGTTTTAATTACAAATTGCACCGAATCCACATTTGTGTTTTTATCCGAAACAAAGGACGCAGGCTTAGCGTCGGTTTTGAAAATCGACGAGGTAAGAGAATCTATCTCATCCCTGATTTGCCCGTCCATATCGGAGGTCTTATCTGCAAATTCGGCCGTGCCGTTTGCAAGATCCTTTGTTCCGCCGTAAAGCTTGCAAACGGCATCGCTTAACTCTCCCACCGATATATCAAGCTTTTGGGTGTTGTCGTAAAGAGCATCCATATTCAGTTTAAAGGTCTTTGCCCATTTGGCCGCCTCATCGACTGCACCGGTATAATCCAAAAGTCCCTGATAAAACATACCGTAGCTGTCAAGCTGTCCCTTTAGCTCCGACACCTGCTTTGCGGCATTTCCGACTGCGGCCACAGCCTCGTTTATCTGCACCGTTACATCGTCCGAGACCATAAGCTGTTTAATATAGGTTTCTTTAATCTGCCCCTTCTGTTCCTCGGTTAAAGAGTTTTCCGCCCCGTCAAGGATTTGCTGCTTCTGCTCGTCGGAAAGTCCCAAAACGGCGGCATTTAAAATCCGCGTTTTTTGTTCATCGGTCAATTTTTCGACCGCCTGCGCCACCGCCACCTGTCCTTCGGGAGACTGCAAAAATGCGGCGGCCTGCTGCTCGGTATATCCCTCCTTGAGCAACTGCTCATAAACAGCTTGAGCGGCAACCTGAGAATACAATGTATCGGCATTTGACAAAACATAAGCAAAATATATCGAATCGGCCTGAGACTCAATATATCCGCGATAGAGCGTATCGGCCTGCGCCTCCACCTGCTGCGTCACGGTCAAAAGAGCCTTTTGATAGGCCTGTTCATACACCGCATCGGCATCCATCTTTTCAAGCAGCCCCATAAGCACCTCGGAATAGTTTGAAGGCGTCAGCGTAACCGACTGTATGCCATTTGCATTAAGCTGACTGTTAAGGGCGGCCGCCGCGGCGGTGCAAAGCCCTTCATATGCGGAATATGCCGCTTTTGTCAGCTGATCATTCTTTGCCGCAATGCCGGAAAGCCCGCTGTAAAGCTCTCCTGCTCCGTTTGCAAGGCTTCCCACACCGGAATTAAGCTCTCCCGTCTTGCCGTTAAGTGTCTTTGCTGCATCGTAAAGACTGCCCGCTCCGTCGCGCAGCTCCAAAGTGCCGTCGTTTAAATCCGATACGGCCGAAACAATTTCGTTTACCTTGTCGGTAAGAGCAGAATCATCCACCTCAAAATTAATATTAAGCTTAATACCGTTAATGGACACCGCGTCCATTTCAAAATCCGTAACATCGGCCTTTATGACCGTGTCAATGCCCTTCCCGGGAAGAATCGTATAGGTAAGCTGTTTGTCGCTGCCCACATTTGCCGCCGTTGCACCGTTGCTCACAATGTTTTTGCAAAGCTCGGTATCCATTGTAAAGGAGGCCTGAAGGGCATAATCGTCGTAAAAGTTTCCGCTTGCATTTTCGTTTTCACTGACCGAAAAGCGGATCTCAAGCTTTCCGCTTTTGCCCGCAATGTCCTTTGGGAAATACTCTGTTCCGTCAAGAAAATAGCGAATCGATATATTCCAAGGGATCTCCGCCTTCTTAACCGTTCCCTGATAATATACCTTATCGGCATCCGAGCGGAAGGTAATTGTATCCCCGTTTTGAGAGATTTCATCGGTGGTGTTGAGCATTTTAACGGCCGAATAGTTACCGTAGTCGGTGATTTCGCCGCCGTCAAAAATGTTGACCGCCTCTATATCGGTGACCTTTCCGCTCTGATCGGTCATAATATAAATGACCTCCTCCTTTCGAGAAGGCTCAGGCTCGGCGTAAACCTGAGCGGGCACAGAGACTAAAAGCAATCCTGACAGCATTATTGCCATGATTTTATTTGTATTTTTCATTTTAGAAAACCTCCATTTATTTTTCGCTTTTGACGGCCGATTTTTTAACTATCAGCCTGTCAAAGAGATACAGCAGTCCCGGCAGCACAAACAACACAATGGCAAGCGAACAAAGAGTTCCTTTTCCGAGGAAATACCCAAGCTGAGATAAAAGTCCGTGGGTCGAGAATATACCGAGCAGGAAACCTACCACCGTCAGCACGCTTGCCGATGTAAGTATCGACACCGCCACCGCCGAAACGGTTTGAACAACAGCCGGTTTCTTTTGATATGTCTGCCGCATTCCCCGATAACGGTCGGTAAACAGGATGGCATAATCCACCGTTGCGCCCAGCTGAATCGAGCTGATAATAAGATAAGCAATATAAAAAATGGTCTGATCGCCAAAATAGGGGATCGAAAGATTTATCCAAATGGCCGTTTCAATAGAAAGCACCAGTATGATCGGCAAAACAAAGGATTTCATTGTAAACAGCAACACCGCAAACACCGCGCCGATAGCCACAAGGTTAACCTTAACCATATCGGATGTAACGGTATCCATTAAATCGTAGGTGGATACCCCTTCTCCCGCAAGATACCACTCATCGGGATAAAAACTTTGAGCGGTGTTTCTGACCGTTTTCACAAGCGAGAAGGTCTCATCTCCCTCGTACTCGGCGTCGACCGTAAAAACCATTCTGGTGAAATTGTCGCTGTTAAGCTTTGAAAGAGTGCCCTCATCAAGATACTGCTCGGGAATGGTTTTGCCAACCGTATCAACATAGGATACAATACTTTTTATTTGCGGAATGTCGTGTAGCGCCTCTGACAGCTCGACCTGCTTCGCCGTACTGTCCTTAGGAATCATCAGCACATATGTGTCCTGCTTTCCGAAAGTATCTTCGATCATAGCCGTATCTGCCCCAAGCTTTGTTTTGCTTCCGAAAATGTGTGACGCTCCGTAATAAAAGCTGTTGGCGTTAGAGGCCAGGTAGCAGGGTGCAATCAAAACAGCAAAAATTATAACAAAGGGTATCATCACTTGGCTGACAAATTTACCGAAGCCCTTAAAAGACGGCATAAAGGAACGGTGGGTACTTTTGTCTATCAGCTTATAGGTACTCAAAATCAGAGCAGGCATAAAGACAAAAACCGTAATAAGGCTTATGGCCACACCCTTTGCCAGCGCAAGACCAAGATCGGGACCGATTCCAAATTGCATTAAACACAGTGCCAAAAATCCTATGACTGTGGTCAGACCGCTCGAAAGAATGGATGATGTGGACATTGTAAGAGCTTTTACCATTGCCTCTTTTGGATCGACTGTGGTTTGACGGCATTCAGCAAAGCGGTGCAGCAGAAAGACCGAGTAATCGAGGGACACCGCAAGCTGCAAAATGTTTCCCGCCGCATTGGTCACAAAGGAAATCTCACCGAACATCAGGTTGCTTCCCGCATTGATCACCACCGCAATTCCAAGCCCGCCGAGCACAAGAAAAGGCTCTGCAAAGGAAGTGGTCGTTAAAATCAGTACTAAAAGCACAAAGGCCACCGCAATAACGGCAATGGT
Source organism: uncultured Eubacteriales bacterium (assembly GCA_934444695.1). GTDB lineage: Bacteria > Bacillota > Clostridia > Oscillospirales > Acutalibacteraceae > UMGS1484. The sequence continues at coordinate 9,445 of CAKSDF010000044.1, forward strand.
GGATATCTCGCTGACGGTACTTGTTGTGGCAACCGCCGTTGTAACGGCACTGCCCGACATCGCGTTGTCTTCTCCGATAATGTCGCGAATGTCATTTGTCGCTTCAATTCGTTTGTTTTCGTCAATCGTTACCGAAAACAGAGCGTTTTGATCTTTATAATAGCTTTCCACCGTATCATCATCAAGTGTTTCAAGCGGAACGGTAACACTTGCCGCGTCATCAAGCCACGTCACATCGGTAACGCCGTCGACCCCGGCCAGCTTTTGCTTGTAGAGGAGCGCCTGAGCGACCGATATATTTTTCACCATTACCCTTGCATTGGGAATTCCTCCACCGTACTCGCTTTCCATAATATCAAGAGCCTGCGTGGAGGGACTTTTTTTAGGCAGATAATCGTTCATATCGTAGTTGACCGCCACAAACTGCTCGCACACAAGACAAACCGCAAACAAAGCCAAAAACACGGCGATAATCAGCTTTCGGTGGTTTACAATGTGTCTATAAAATTTCGTCATCAGTGTTTAACTCCTCTCCAAAGACCGAATAACTTGCGCCCGACGGGGTTTTAAGATTTAAAAAAATGCCGTTTCCCTTTAAAGTGCCGTCAGCCGCATATTCCACCGTGCTCATAAGGGTATGAATAACGCCGGTAAGTGTAAGCCGACCGTCGCTTGTTATCCGGCCGGAAAAGGGATTTTCCCGATTCATTATTTTAAGCCGTCCGCTCACATTGCCGTCGGCCTCATTAATAACCATTGTTCCGTTTCGCCGACCGAGCGGCGCGTTAAGACAAACCTTATATCTTTTTTCGCTCATTTTTCCGCTCCTTTCTATGATTTCGGCATAATTATAGCGAAGAAATTTCAAGGGTAAAACGGTCAAAAAGGGGCGATTTAGGTAAAAACCGGACAAATGCAGATGATTTGACGGTCAAATATAAGGTTGAAAAATTACCGGACATATGTATAATAAATAAAAGGAGGATGATGCACCGTGAAACATCAAATTACGACCTTAAACACAAAAAGGACGCTTGCAGCCTCACTAAAAAAATTTATGGAGAAAAAACCGCTTTCAAAAATCACGGTCAGCGAGATCATATCCGATTGCGGTGTAAATCGAAAGACATTTTACTATCACTTTGACGATATATATGCTCTGCTAAAACGGATGCTTGAAGAAGAGGCAATCGAAGTCGTAAAGCAATTCGATCTGCTTGTGGATTATCGGGAAGCGGTGCTGTTTGTACTTGACTATGTAAAAACAAACAAGCATTTGCTGTGCTGTGCATACGACAGCATGGGCAGAGACGAAATGAAACGGTTTTTTTATTCTGATTTTATAGGAATTATGCGAAGTATAATTCAAAATGCCGAAAAACAAACCGGCGTGCACACCGAAGAGGATTTCAAAGAATTTCTCGCCCACCTTTACACCGAAGCCATCGCCGGAATGCTAATTGATGAATTTACAGCCAAAGAAGTTCACGATCCCGAAAAGGTGGTAGAGTATTTTTCCCTTGTGCTTAAAAGCTCCTTGCCGAGCATTTTAAAAAGCGCAGCGGAAAAATAACACGGCCGCATATTTCACCGAAACAAAAAACAAACACTGCCTCGGAAACAAATCCTGTACAATCTTTTTTCTTATAGAAAATTAAAGTCCATTTTTTACAGAGAAACCATGTATTTTTAAAAAAGATATCTCAAGATATAAATTTGTCGATGAAAATCCCGAGGAACTGCCGGGCGCAAAGAAAATATCCTTTATTATTCCATTTGCGGGCGGAGAAATATGGTTTGAACACTTGGATGGAATATATCAGCATACCGACCTCGCCATAAAAAAGCTGCGCACAGATATCGCAGCTTTCCGCCGTCCGTCTGCCCCGGGATATATCGCATTTGTACTGGGCGATACACTTATCGTTTGCGGCGATTTCGGATTTGTGTGGGACGGATCGGCTTTCATAAAAAAACTGAACAATCTATTGCAGGGGCACGGCTTTGCAATCAAATTTTTCGATGTCATCGAACTGGCAAAAGAATGGCTTAACCATAACGCACACTACAAACCAAAAAAACAATACATATAAAAACAGCCACGGCATTTTAAAACCGTGGCTTTCCTTATATAAGAACATAAAAATAAAACAAGCAAAGAAAAAAACAGCCACATAAGTGACTGTTTTTCTTTGTGTTGGCATCGATCTATCTTCCCGGGCGGCTTCCCGCCAAGTATTGTCGACACCGATGAGCTTAACTACCGTGTTCGGGATGGGAACGGGTGGACCCTCATCGTCATTGACACCAACTATGGAGCATCTTAAAAAAGACACTCTTTTATCATTTTGCAGGCTGTTGCCCACAAATAGATCCAATGGTGACCCGTACGGGATTCGAACCCATGTTGCTGGCGTGAGAGGCCAGAGTCTTAGACCACTTGACCAACGGGCCGTTGGTACACCATCAGGGACTCGAACCCTGGACACCCTGATTAAGAGTCAGGTGCTCTACCAGCTGAGCTAATGGTGTATATCAACACCACACAGTCGTTTAAACGACCGGTTACAGGGAAACGGATCTACGATTTACACCCTGAAAACTGAACAATGAGCGAAGGTAATGAGCTGAGAAGAAGTACAAGTGAGAATATCTTTGGTCAAGC
>CAKSDF010000045.1 GCA_934444695.1 uncultured Eubacteriales bacterium
GTGAAATTTTCAAAAGCTCGTTGATATCAACAAATGATAATAACCGAATTTGAAGGACAAGGTATTTCCGAACAAAAATGAGCATAGAAATGAAACCACGAAAAAAGAAGAATAACGCATTTATAAGGCGGATGGTGCTGCTTGGCGCTGTCGGCCTTGTGCTGTTTTTCGTCCAGTGCGTTCCGAATGCCCCCATTGCCATAAACGGGATAACCCCCAATATGCTTGTGGCGCTGACGGCGGCCGTGGCTTTTTTCTTCGGCGAAAAGGCGGGAGGATTTTACGGGCTTTTTTCCGGGATACTGCTTGATATGTATTCGGCATCGGGATTTCCCGTTAATGCCATGCTGCTGCTTTTGCTGGGATGTGTCTGCGGGCTGTTGGCGCGACTGCTTTTCTCGCGCAATTTTCCAGCTGCGCTTCTTTGCTGCCTTGCCTATCTTTTTGTTTACTACGGAGTGTGTTTGCTTGCCTTTAAGGGCGGTTTTTCCGATTACGGAAGGGCATATTTTTTGAGTCAAAGCATACCGGGAATTTTCTATTCCCTTGCCTTTTTTATACCCTGGTATTTTCTTTGCAAAAAGCTTTCAAAGGGGATATAATACGGCGCAAAGCTATTTAAAGCGCTTGTTTAACAGGTTTTGTCGTTTGTTGCGACGCAATGATCGTTTTTACAAACAGGTTTTTAGGCCCGCTGCAATGCAATGATCATTTTACAAACAGATTTTGCGGATTGCTGTATTACGGCAATCATTTTTACAAATCAGAAATATAACTGCATTTTATCGAAAGGAGGCGGAAGTATGAGAAAGCCGAAAAAAGACAATTATAACCGGCGTATGGCCATTGTAAGCGGAATTATGGCAGCCGTGCTTCTTTTGTATTCCGCCCGCCTTGTTGATTGGCAGCTTTTTAATAAAAATAAATACGAGGAGCAGTCTATTGCCACTGTTGCTACATACACATCTATCAGCGCCGCAAGGGGAGAGATATACGACCGTTACGGCCGCCCTCTTGTGCAGAATAAGGACAGCTACAACATCATTTTCAACCGCCTCTATTTGAAGGATGCCGACCTTAATTCCACCATAATCACCCTGACGGGACTTTTAAATTCTATGGGAGAGACCTGGAAGGATAAATGTCCCCTGACCAAAGAGGCGCCCTATGAATTTGAAGAAAACCGCAGCATTTCATCGGCCACAATGCGATCCGAGCTTGGCCTTGCACACTACGCCACCGCTCAGAACTGCTGGGATGCAATGGTCGAAAAATTCAACCTTTCGGAATACGACGATTCGGTCAAACGAATGATAATGGGAATAAGGCTGACAATGATCGTAGCCGATTATTCCGATGCCTATCCCTATACCTTTGCCGAGGGTGTGTCCATCGAAACGGTCACAAAGCTCAAGGAATCCTATTCCTATCTTTCGGGAGTTGATACCGAGGTCGACAGCACCAGGGAATATACCTCCGCCACTCTTGCACCGCACATTTTGGGAAATATGGGACTTATCTATGCCGAGGAATGGGCGGATCTTAAGGACAAGGGTTATTCCTTTGATGATTATATCGGAAAATCGGGCATCGAAAAGGCCTGCGAGGATGAGCTGAGAGGCCATTCGGGCTATACCAAAACCGTAAGGGATTCCTCCGGAAAGATACTGTCGAGCAGTGTTTCGACCGAGCCTTCGGCCGGAAACTCGGTGGTGCTCACCATCGACAAAAAGCTACAGGAAACGGCGCAGCAGTCCCTTGCCGATATGATAAGCACACTTCAGGGTACAAAGGACGGAATGTATGCCAGCGCCGGAGCCGTGGTGGCTTTAAAGGTCAACACCGGCGAGACTCTTGCAGCCGCAACATATCCTTCCTATTCCATCGACACATACAATAACGATTATAATTCCCTTTTGTCGGACAAGCGCAATCCCTTGTTTAACCGCGCTTTCAGCGGTGTTTATGCCCCCGGTTCCACCTTCAAGCCCGCTACCGCATCTATCGGCCTTCAAACCGGCGCCATTACCCCGGATGAAACAATCTTCTGTTCTCAGCGATACACCTATTACCGCGACTATCAGCCAACCTGTCTGCATTACGACGGCGACATCAATGTTACCACCGCCATTAAGGTATCCTGTAACTATTTCTTCTATGAAACCGGCAGAAGAATAGGCATTGAAAAGCTCAATGAGTTCTGCAAAAAATTCGGACTGGGCGTTAAAACCGGCATTGAGCTTGACGAGGCCGCGGGAATTTTGGCAGGTAAAGAATACCGCGATTCCATAGGAAGCGTATGGAACGCCGGAGACACGCTTCAGGCGGCCATCGGCCAGTCGGACAACGGATTTACACCCATTCAGCTTGCCTCCTATTGCGCCACCCTTGCAAACGGCGGAACAAGATACCGCGCCCGCCTTATAAAGGAAATATGCAATTACGGTATGAACTCGGTGGTTAAGGAAATCGAGCCCGAGGTGCTTGACACCGTCGGAATTGACCAAAGCTATATCAACGTTGTAAAGCAGGGTATGCTGTCGGTTACAACCGACGCGAGAGGTACCGCATCCACCGCCTTTGCAAACTATCCTATAAAGGTCGGCGGAAAGACAGGTACGGCCACGGTCGTGGACAACGGTCAGGAGTATAACAACGGCGTTTTCATCGCCTTTGCACCGTATGATAACCCTGAGATTGCGGTTGTAACGGTCGTTGAAAAGGGCGGATACGGTTCCAACATCGCCCAGGTCACAAGAGATATTTTCGACGCCTATTTCTTCTATCAGGGAGACGCTTATACCGGAGACAATGCCGGTGTGCTCATAAAGTAAAATCGATCTTAAACGTTTTTTGATTTGATATTGATTTTTGACAAAACCGATTTTGTCAACTGTCTGATAAAAACAAATCAGCGAAGTATCAACCTTGCAAAAGGAATACTTCGCTGTTTTTATATGTCGTTATGATTGCGTGTTCGACCGAGCAGGCAGAAAATGCTTATGGCGCGGCCATTGATTAAGCAGACAGGGAATGCTTACAGCGCAGCCATAATTTCATCGGTTATTTCAAGGCAGATGTCGGCCGAGCGGTCGACCTCATTCAGAAACTCCTCTGCACCGCCGGTAATGCCGTCGGAAACGGTTTTTATGAGCAGGCAGGGGATACCGCATCTGTCGCAGGTCAAAACGATTCCCGCGGCCTCCATTTCGCAAATTTCGGCGCCGAAATCTTTGTTAAGAGCCGCCTTGTCCTCGGCCTTTCCAACAAATCTGTCTCCCGATGCACAGGAAACGGGCAAAAGCTCTGGATGAAGCTCCAATGCCTTTTTTAATAGAGCTTTGTCGGGATAAAGGTATATGTCGTCATATCCGGTGTGCTGTCCGACCTTTACGGGGTCGATTTCCGAAAGGTCGAACTGATAATGAACCACCCTTTCGACAATGCAGGTTTTGGCCTTGCTCATCTCAGGGGTAAGCCCGCCCACAACGCCGAAGTTTACGATCATATCCACACTGTGCTTTGAAATGAGGTGCTGCACCGCCGCAGTTGCCGCAAGCTCGCCCTCGCCGCTTTTTGCGATTATAAGCTCATAGCCCTTGCAATTGTATTTCATAATGTCAAAGCCGCATTCCTTTAAGCAGGAGGAGGGCTTTCCGTATTTTGAGAGTACCGCAGAGATCTCCACGGCAACGATCATTCCGATTTTTTTCATTATTCGTCTTCCTCCATAATTCTTGTAAGCAGACCGATGCTGCCGTCGGCGTCGTGACAGGTGTATGCGACCACATAATTGTGCTTTCTCGAGAAAAAGAGGGTCTGACCGTACATTCCTCCCGAAATTGTGAAGGTCTTTCCCTTGCTTCCCGAAAAGCCGAAGCCGTAAAATCCGTTGTTTGGAAGATCCCACTGGCGGCTGGTGGAAATGTCAAGCCACTGTTTGCTTATAAGCTGTTCGCCATCCCATTTTCCGCCGTCGAGACACATTTTGCCGAACTTGGCAAGGTCGACGGTGTTAAGGAAGAGGCCTGTGGCTCCCATAGAATGGCCGTGAGGGCATTTTGCAAAGCCTGCGCTTTGGAATTTCATCTTTCTGAAAAAGCGGTCAAAAAGGAAATCTTCAAGCTCAACACCCGACACCATTTCGAAGACGCGGGAAATTATATAATAATTTGAATCGCTGTAATTCCACTCGGTCCCCGGGGTTTTGACCGGAAGATGGCTTAATGCGATTTTAAGGTAATCGTCGCATCCTTCGGCCTCGATAACATTGAGCGGAGCGTCAACATCAAGAAATGGCTCGGCAATGCCGGTGGTGTGGGTCAGTACATTGTGCAGGGTAACGCTTTTCCAGATGACGTCAAGCTCGGGATAATCGTCGGCGAAAAAATCATAAATATTGTCGTCAAGACTGATTTTTCCCTCGTCGTACAGAACGCCCAAAGCGGTGGAGGTTATGGCTTTTGAAATTGAGTAGATATTGTTGCAGTCGTTTGATGGGGTGATGATCTCGGTGGTGGATTTATCGCCGCGTATTTCGGTTATGCGGTAAACGTTAAAATTGTTTTCCTTTGCCACCTTAACGAGTTTTTCAATCATTATGACACCTTCCTTGACAGATTGGATTTTTGTTTATATAATGGTTTAAAGCTTGCGCTTATCAATCGGCGCAAGTTCAAGTGTTTAATAAATACAAGCAAGCATTAACGCACTGCAATTATAGCATAACGCAAAGGAATTGACAACTATGGAAAACAACAATCTTTACAGAGCCATTTCAAAGGACGGAAGCGTGGTTATTGCCGCCTGCGATTCCACCGATATTGTCGGATGCGCCGCCGAAATACACCGCACATCCTTAACTGCCACGGCAGCTCTCGGCAGGGCGCTGACCGCCGCATCCCTTATGGGATCTATGCTTAAAAACGAAGGTAATACTCTTACCCTGCAGTTCAAATGTGACGGTCCCTGCGGAAACATCTGCTGCGTCAGCGATTACAAGGGTAATGTCAGAGGATATATCGACAGTCCCTCGGCCGAGCTTGCGCCCAACAGTCTCGGCAAGCTTGATGTGGGCGGAGCGGTCGGAAAGGGAACACTTTGCGTTGTAAGAGATCTTGGATTTGACGAGCCGACGGTGGGAATGTGTGAGGTCGAAAGCGGAGAAATCGCCGAGGACATTACCGCATACTTTGCAAAAAGCGAACAGGTGCCCACGGCCTGCGCCTTAGGTGTGCTTGTGGACAAGAATTTTTGCGTAAACGGTGCAGGAGGCTTCATTGTGCAGCTGCTTCCTTTTGCAGATGAGGGTATTATAACCGCCCTTGAAAACAATCTTAAAAATGTCTCCTCGGTCTCTCATATGATAAAGGAAGGCAAAACCCCCATCGACATAATCGACACGGTTTTTTCGGGAATAGAATATGACCTGCTCGACAAGACTCATACCGAGTTTAAATGCAATTGCAGCCGTGAGCGGTATGAAAAAATAATGATATCCTTAGGAAAAGAGGAGCTTGAACGGCTTAAATCCGAGGATGAACAGGTCGAAACGGTTTGCAACTTCTGCGGAGAAAAATATATCTTTTCAAAGGATGATCTCGAAAGATTTATTCAGGAAGCGACCCGATGATCGCTGATGCACTTTAACCCATTAAGCGATCGGCACATCTGTCAACAGCATTAAGAACAATGAAAGTATCATAAATACAACATAATAACAAACATTATAACAAAATCATAACAGCAAAACAAAACAGCCGAAGAAATATCTTCGGCTGTTTTTAGCTTCATTATGGTCACAGAATCATTTTCCGCTCCTCATAATCGGCAAATGATTATTCCTGCACTTCCTTCATTTTTGCAAAGCACTCGCTGCAGTAAACAGGACGATCCTCTCTGGGCTGGAAGGGAACCTTGGCCTCTCCGCCGCAGGAAGCACATGTAGCGGTGTACATCTGTCTGTCAGCTCTGGCAGCATTTTTGCGGGCGTCGCGGCAGGCCTTGCAGCGCTGCGGCTCATTAACGAAGCCTTTAGCCTCGTAAAATTCCTGCTCACCGGCGGTAAACACGAATTCGGAACCGCATTCCTTGCATGTAAGGGTTTTGTCTTCAAACATTTTTTTAACCTCGCTAGAAATTATTTTGCCCGCGGACGGATTTGCACCGACACCTTTGATAACAACGCTCTGCTTAAGCTACTGGGGCATTTACATATTATATAACATTAAATCGAAACATTTTTTCGCAAAGATCGGGAAAATGTACCGATTTAAGTTTAAAAAAATCACAAAACAAAAAGACAATTGAATAAACACAAGACGGTCAAAGAAAAGAATAAACGCAAATGGCCATCCCGCACTTGTATACCGTGCTTTTATACCAACCGTCCCATTCTTATATCGGCCTGCCATAACATTTAATAACATCTATCGGTATGGCTGCCGGTGTCTCGCATCGTCTCATTTTAAAACGACAGTGACTTGAGCTTCTTCCTCGCGCGGCAAACGGCATTGTCCACCGCCTTTTTGGTTAACGAAAGCTTTGAGGAAATGGCCTCGTAGGTGTTTCCCTTGAGGTAAAGCTTAAAAACGGCAAACTCGGTTTTTGAAAGGATGCCTTCAAGCTCGCTGTATATTCTTTCCACCGTGTCCTTGGCGATAAGATCGTCCTCGGGAGAAGCTTTGTCGGCGAGGAGTGTGTCGCCCTGCATTTCATCGATGTAAAGCAGGGAGGACGAAGGGATTTTTTTTGCCGAAAGGGAAGAGCGCACGGCCGAAATAATGTTCCTGTCGATGCAAAGAAGGGCAAATGTATGGAAGGAGGCGCCCCTGTCGTCGCTGTACGACCGTATGGCACGAAGCAAGCCTATCATTCCTTCCTGGGCCAAATCCTCTTTATCGTAACCGTCGGAAAAATATCCTTCAGCGCGGGAAATGACGGTGGGCATATATCTGACGGTCAGCACGGTAAGCGCCGATGGGTTGCCATCCTGTACCGCTTTAACAAGCTGCTCGTCCGAAAGCTCGGCCTTATTTGTTTTTTTGTCGTCTCTTTGCATTTTTTTCTCCGAAACAAGGAAAAGAGCATAGATAATGCTATTCTGTTACCATCTCTTTAACCTATGGCCATTATACAACAATGTTTATATTTTGTCAACAATTATTCATCGTTTTAATTGATATTTATTGAATGTATACAAATATTTTGTCGATTTTGTAATATTGCGAAACGAAAATGTAAAATAATGAAATATAGAGCGCTGCAAATTTACTTTAAAGCAATAAAGCTGGTGAAATTATCTTGAAAGGCGGGCGTTGAATCGCTCAATAAGTTTTCTGAAATCTGCCGAAAGATCCCCGTTTTCCGAAAGGGAACTCTGCACCGCATCAAAAACATAGCGTAAAAGCACGTCTCTTTGTTCAAGATTTGTAATACACTGTGACTGTTCAAGCTGAACGATATAGTTTTTCCAGTTGTCGGTGTTATACAGTTCGTTTGCCTGAGCCTTTTTGAGGGCAGGAATGGTACTTCTTGCAGAGCAGTATTCGGCGCAGTCTTTTGCCGAAATGGCAAAGTTTTTAACAAAGTCGTAGGCTGCCTGTTGTTTTTCGGCGTCTCCCGTGTCGGTCACACAAAGAGCCGAAAGTTCAAGAGACGAGACATAATTTTCGTTGATGGCCTTGGAAAGGGGGAAGGAGGTAAAATTGAATTTTGCCGATGTTCCGAAAAGGTTTTTGTATGAGGTGTTTTTGGCAAATCCAAAGGCGGTCTTTCCGCCGATCAGCTGAGAAAACGTCCAATCGTCGGAAACAAGCCTGTCGTTTTTAAGTTTTGAAAGGGACTCGATAAATCCTTCATAATCCTGAGCGTCGAAAGCGGCCGACCGGTCTTGTTCAAAGGTGCATCCGCGGGATCTGACCGACGAGAAGAAAAGCTCTCCTATGGAATCATAGTATTCTTCGCTAAAGGGAATTCCCAAGGGGCAGATGGCGTCGGTTGCGGAGGCAATCTGCTTGCAGGTATCGGTTAATCGGTCGAAATTGTCGGGCATTTCAAGGCCGAAGGAAGCGAGAATATCGGGATTGGCGGTAAAGCAGGTCACGGTGCCTTCAAGGGGCAGTCCATATACCTTTTCACCGTTTGAAACGCCGGTAAAACAGGATTCGGTAAAGGATGAGGAAAGCTCCGCTGCGCCGTACTCGGAAATATCCTTTATAAGGCCTGCTTTTGCGGCCGAATCGAGATATTTTCCGTCGAGTATTATCGCATCAAAATAATCTCCGCTTTGTTTTTTGTCCGAAAGGAAATTTATTACCGATGCTCTCTTGTCAAAATCCTTTTCGATAATTGTTATTTTAACGTTGCTGTGTTTTTTCTCGTATTCGGAAGCGGCGTTTGCAAGAGCCTGACTGCCCGAAGGCGCAAGCAGCTTTATTTCGGTTTTGCCGTCGGTATCCTTGCTTTGGTCGGATTCTTGGCTGTCGGTTTGCGAATCGTCGATTTGGTTTGATGTGTCACTTTCGGTTACTGCCGAAAGGGCCTTGTCATTTTCGCTGACCGGTACTTTCACGGCCAGTTTAAGAATGGCATTTCCGTCCTTGTCGTATTTTTCGATCTGTTGACCGTCCTCTATGCGGGCCGACCAATCGGATATCTGTTCACCGTCCTTGGAAAAGAGCTTTAGCGTCTCTCCGCCGAGGCTGTCGAGGGCGATTTCTCCGCTTTTTCCTTCGATTTCGGCATTGTCGTAAAGATCGGAAAAGTTCCAGTAAAGGTCGGAATCGACGATATAGGTTTTTTCGGTCTGCTCCGAAATCACCGATTCGGGCTCTGAAGAATCAGAAGGCTGCTCGGGAGTTTTGGAACAAGAAGCAAGAAGCATTATTGCGGTAAAAATGGCCGCGATTTTTAACATATGTTTTTTCATACTTACACCACTGTCTCTCTATTGTTTTGCAAGTCGTTTTGTTTACTGCCGCCGGCAGCATCGGAAGGAATGCCGGAAGCAGTTGAATCGCTTGAAACGCTTGAACCGTCTGACCCGTTTGAACCGTTCAGACTGTCCGCGGCATTTGCGCTGCCGTCTAATGAATCGCTGCCAATGCCGCTTTGGTTGCTTTGGTCGCTGCCATCGAAAAGCTCATCCGTCTTAACCGATTTCCATATGTGGATAAGGCCGGCCTCCTGAAGCTTGGCGACGATTATTATCATTATGGGGAAACATATCATACCGAGCAGTCCCACAGTGTTAAGACCGAGATACATAGCCATCAGGGTGACGATGGGAGGCAGTCCCACCTGCTTTCCGATGATTTTAGGCTCGATGATGTTTCTGACTACAATTATAAAGACATAAAGAAGTATAAGCTCAAGACCGAGGGTGGAATTGCCGCTGACAAGCTCTACAATGCCCCAGGGAATGAGCGCCGTACCCGTTCCGAGTACCGGTACAATGTCGAGAATGGCAATAAAGAAGGCAAGCGTCCCGGCATATGGTACGCCGAATATGAGAAATCCCACCAAAAGCTCGACAAAAATTATGAGAAAGATTAAAATGTATCCTCTAAGCATCTTCAAAACGTTTTCCATAAAGAGCTGTTTTGAATGGCGTATGAGATGCTGATTTTTCGGTGAAAACTGCTTTAAAATGAAGGCGGTTATGCGATTGTAATCGTTGGTGATAAAGCAGGATGCAACAATGGAAATGATGGTTGTGAGCATCAGCCCGGGAATGTTCGAAATGACGCTCGTTGCAAAGGATGTAACGGCGTTTGAAGCGGCAGATACGCCGTTTTCGGCCATTGTGAGAGGTGTGCTTCTCAGCGCGTCGGCAAGGCCTTCAGGCAGGGTATCAAGCCAGTCGGAAAGGTTGTCGCTTATGTTCTGGAAGGTTTCCTGAAACACCGGAATATTGGATTTCATCCAGCCGACAAGGCCGTATACTTCGTTATATATCTTGACCCCGAGGAAGATTATAAGCCCGAATACCAGCACGAGTATGAACAGCACGAAAAGCGACGACCAAAGCACCCGGGGAGTGTGGGTATGCTTTGAAAGCCAGCCCACCGGTTTTTGAAGAATGAGGGCGCAAATAAAGCCGATAAAGAAGGGCAAAAGCCATATGGTCAGGTATTTAAGTACAAAAAAGACAATGGCGCATATCAGCGCGACATACGCCGTATTAACGATGAATTTTCTTTTTCCGTCAATGGTCATTCGGCCGCCTCCTGAAAAATTAAAAAGAAATTTTATTATGTCGACAAAATATATGTTTACAGTTAACTGACATTATACAATATGTAAGACTTTTTTTCAAGGGCTTAACGAAATTATGACAATATTTTAAATATATGAATATATAAAAAGCTAAAAATTGGATGCATCAGAAGCTGTACATATATTCAGAATGTTATCCGGCAAAAAAGCATAAAAAAAGAGTGTTCACAACGCAAATTCGTTATGAACACTCATGGCTGCGGAACTAGGATTTGAACCCAGACAAACAGAGTCAGAGTCTGCCGTGCTACCCTTACACAATTCCGCAATGTCTCTCAACTGAAAGCTTGACTATTATATATTATTCCCTCTTAAATGTCAAGCCCTTTTTCGCTCTTTTTTTGAAAAAATGATTTATAATTTTTTCTGCTTAAAATACCGCCGGATTTTGCCCGATTTTTCGGAAAAATAGAGTTTGACAATTAAAAATGTCGGTGATATAATTATATGTAGGAATTATCCGTATAATCTTTTTGGAGATGATTTTATGACATTCTTTGATGAATCGGTATCCACTGCAAGAGATATTTTATCGGCAGGAGCGCAGAAAGCCTCCGAAACAATCGAAATTCAGAAAATCAAAATTGCCATTGCAAGAAAGAAATCTTCCATTAACGCCGCCCTTAAAAATCTCGGCAAGGCATACTATGACAGCCGCAAAAACGACTGTTCCGCCGCCGGACTTTGCGACAGCGTTGTTGAGGATATAGACCTTAAGGTGGCCGAGCTTGCCGAGCTTGAGGAAAAGCTGGCCGACGCCAGAAAACTCAAACGCTGCTCCAAATGCGGAAGCAGAAACCGCATTGATGCCTCCTTTTGCAACTTTTGTGGCGCCCATCTTGACGATGATATGTTTTGCAGCGGCGACGAGGCTTTTGAAGAGGACAAAAAAGACGCAGAATAAGAGCAATCGGATCGATTGTGATTAAATGAAATTGCGGAGAGGATCCTGCTGTTTGCGGGATTGCTTTTCTATATTTATTCTGATTACAAACAGCAATGCATAAAGGCGGCAGAGATTCTCTGCCACCTTTTTTATGCGGATTTATATGTTGTCTCGTGTGTCAGTAAATCGCTGATAGCTGAAATCATATCTGCGGTACTAAACTGTATTTATTATGCACACTATTTAATTTTGCTGGTACTTCTAAACATACTACACATATCGATGAATTTAAAAACGGCTTCCGAAGAAGCCGTTTTTTGTTTGTATAAGTTGCTTAGAGAATGCACCGGAATACGCTGCTGCTTTCTTACTCAGCCGAGAAGCTTTTCGGCAGTGGCAAGCTTGCAGCACAGGGTAAACAGCTGCATGGCGAGATCAAGCTCTTCAACCGGCGGGAAAGAGGGAGAAAGACGGATGTTTTTGTTTTCGGGATCCTTTCCGTAGGGGAAGGTAGCGCCTGCGTCGGTAAGCTTTACGCCGGCCTGCTCGCAAAGCGAAACAACCTCTTTGGCGCAGCCGTAGTTAAGATCAACGCTGATGAAATAGCCGCCGTTGGGAGCGGTATAGGTTATAATATCGTCGTCCGAAAGGTCGTTTTTAAGGTGGTTTAAAACAACCTCAAATCTCGGACGGAGCTTGGAAGCGTGCAGCTTCATATGGTCGAGAATGCCTTTGGTATTTTTGAAGAAGCAGAGATGTCC
>CAKSDF010000046.1 GCA_934444695.1 uncultured Eubacteriales bacterium
TCGTGGTGCTTATACTTATCAGCGTCAGAAAGAAACGTGAGAATCAGCCCCCCGCGCATCTCGGACTCAACTACTTCCGAGAGGAACGGTAAATAATCAAACTATATATTAAATACGCCCCGTTTATTGAGCAGCCATGTTCTTTAAACGGGGCGAACTGTTATGATTAAAAGGTAATGAGGTAATAGTGAAGGTGCGGTATCCGCAAAGCGGATGATTTAATAATGGCGAAGTTTACTGTTAAATCGATCAGCATTGACGGGAGTTTTGATTACGAAAGATTGCCTTAAATAAGACAAGGCAGTTTTACTTTAAGGAAAACCGGAATCAATTATTGACATTTTCAGATGCGTGAAGTATCATATAATTAATAACAAGAAAATATGAAAGCATGATCACTTTTTTTAAAATAGGAGATGTATTATTATGAGCAAGGTTTGTGTAATTACCGGCGGCGGTTCAGGCATGGGTCTGGCAGCAGCCAAATTTATGACCAAAGATCACGTGATTGTTGTCTCCGGCCGTACCGAGAGTAAGCTGACTAAGGCTGTGGAGGAGCTGAAGGAGGCAGGCTATGAAGCCTATGCCAAAAGATGCGACACCTCCGATCGTGACAGTGTAAAGGCTTTGGCAGAGTATGCCGCCGGCCTGGGCGAGATTACCAATGTGATCCACGCTGCAGGCGTGTCTCCGGCTATGAATGTAACGCCGGAGAGTCTTTTGCGCATCAATGCGATGGGCACGGTGTATGTTAACCAGGAATTTTCCAAGCTGATGCATAAGGGCAGTGTCATTGTGGACATTGCCTCCATGTCGGCCTACAGTATGCCTGCTTTTCTGCTTCCCAAAAAAGCGTATCCTCTGGCCGAAACAAATGAAGCGCTGTTTTTCAAAAAAGCGCTGAAAATGACCGGTATGATCAAGGATGCTTATCAGAAAAACGGTTTAGCCTATGCCATTTCCAAGAATTTTGTCACCTGGTATGCGGCCAAATGTGCATTTGACTACGGCCCTAGGGGAATCCGTGTGGCATCACTCTCCCCCGGCTTGATAGCCACCGATATGGGCAATCTGGAATCCCCTCACGGCGGATCTATGCTGGCAACCTCCTGTGAAGGCCGTATGGGCACACCGGAGGAGCTGGGCTTTGCCATTGCCACGCTGGCCGATGAGCGAAACGGCTATCTGGCAGGCGTGGATATTCTGTGCGACGGCGGTACAATCCGCGGTCAAAAGGAATTCAAGAGAAAACGCAAATAAAACAGTCGGCCTGCATAGGTAATCGTCGTTACCACGCTGCCCTAACCGCAAAAAAGCATCCAATTGAGGTGCTTTTTGTGCCAAAAACTCTTTGACAGACGTTTCAACAATTACTCAACTGTTTAACGATAATTGCAAAGAAAGATTCTCAATCTTCATAAAACGCACGAAACCCCGCCGCAGAATGCTCTGCAGCGGGGTTCTCTTGTGTGCTCAAACGCCGAAAAGCCTCTTTTCAAGCGATTTTTGGCATAGAAAAAATCCACCGTAATTCTATCAAAACTACAGTGGATTTTTTTGGTGCGAGAGACGGGACTTGAACCCGTACGTCAAAGACACACGCCCCTCAAACGTGCCTGTCTGCCAATTCCAGCACTCTCGCGACTGCAAGCAAGATTATATCAAAAAGAGGGCGGTTTGTCAATAGTTATTTTCAAAAAAAATAAACTTTTTTTCATATGTTAAAATAGGTATTTTATGGCAAAAAAATGCACTTTAATGCCAATCAAAAAAGGTGCCTGAGAAGGTCGCAAATCCCGCCTCTGCCCTATCGGTAAAATGCCGCTTTTAGAGTCTTATAGGATGTTAAATCACTACTGCGATAAAAGTCTTTTCAATCGTCCAGCAATCCGTTAAATCGTCGCTGAGAAAACATAATAGAGAAGAGAAAAAGGTGCCCGCAGAGCGGAAGATTTATATTTTAATAATACGTAAGCGGTAATAGCGAAGAGGTGCGGTTCAAGGACTTTAAAGTGGCTTGTAAGGCTGCTTTGGTTATAATTCTACGTATTCCCACATATACACGCTTTTTTCCCTTGTGCCGTTTTTGTACCGTTGCTCGTAGGATTTGTGTATGTGTCCGTGAAAATGCCACAGAGGAGTTTTTTCGTAAATATAATATGCTATGCCTATAAGGCCGGAATGAGCCGGATCGCGCCCGAAATCGGCAAGCATAACATCGTGGGTCAACAGCACATCGGCCTTTTTAAGGCCATCGGCAATTTTGAGACTCTCCCGCTGGGTATGGGAGGGAAACGGCTCGTTTTTATATCTGAAGCTTCCGTCAATTCCGGCAAACTGCACGCCGTTATAGCTATAAATGCATCCTGAAATGTCCCGAATCTTATATTTGCCGTAAATATCGAAAGAATCGTGATTTCCCTTGATGGCGATTATTTTTTGGCGGGGAATGTGTTCGAGAATTACGTCAATTTCCTCGGGGTAAATATCCCCTAAAATCAGGCACAGATCATATTCTTTGACCGATTTTAAGAAGGACAGAAATCTGCTTCTGTCAAAAGCCAATTGCCCGTGGGTATCCGAAACAACAATGAGCTTTATTCCGAGCTTACGAGGCTCCGCCGTCTTGCTGTTTGCGATTATTTCATCATACAGCAGCTTATATCTGCCTATTTCAAAAGGGCTCCATTTGGCCGATTCTTTAAGATACTTTTTTATATATGAAGGACGGCTGCTTTTAAAAAATGACATAATTATATTCTTCACTCATTTATGTATTTCTCCGTTTGCCGCGACGCAGTTTTTGCCGCTGTTTTTGCCTATATAAAGCTGCTTGTCGGCCTTGGTTATGATCGACATATCCTCAAGCTGATCGGCCGTTCCGCAGGCCACACCGAATGTGGCGGTAACGATGCTCTGTCCATTTAAGTCATCTCTCGGAATAGCGGCAGCGCGCACGGCATCGAGAAGCTCGCCCGCGATAATTCTTGCGTGGGTCTCCCCTACGTCGGGTAAAACGATAACAAACTCCTCCCCGCCGAAACGGAAAAGATATCTGTCGCTTTTCTCAAGCACTCCCACAACGCTTGCGGCAACATTTTTCAGCGCCTGGTCGCCTTTAAGATGGGAATAATGGTCGTTATATGATTTGAAATTATCGATGTCGTAGATTATCAGGCTGACCACTTTGGGTGACAATTCCTCGGCAACATAATTAAGGTATGTTTCCATAGCTTTTTTATTGAGCGTTCCTGTCATAATGTCGTTATAAGCGAGCCTTACAAAGGAGTTTCTCATTTCGCTTATGCGCCTTTCGTTGGCCGATTGGCGGATAAAGACCGAGCGAACGGCGATAAATCCCGCAATTATAGCAAAGCGCAGAAGGAAATGCTTGAACAGATCATAATTATCCGCATATGGAAGGACATCCGGCAGCCACCAGCTGATCGATATTAAAATACATATGAAAAGGGTATCAAAGAGCTTGTATGTAGGGGCAATCATAATCACAAAAAGGTAGCACATAGAGATTGACAGGCCTATTTTGTGAAAATTGCAGGAAACCATAAATACGGTGACGCTGGCAACCACCACCGTGTAAAAGGCAAGGAGGGCGAATCGTGAGGTTTTTGAACCGTAATCCTTGCAAAAAGACAGATAAATCAGCATTGCAAGGCAGGAACCTACCATCATATACAGCGGCACCATATCAATGACGATCATGGTGTTGAATATGATGTTTTTAACAAGGTAAAAGCCGTTTGTTATGAGAAAAACAATTGTTGCATAGTAGACGATGGAAAGGCTTTGGCGCATAAAAATACTTTGCTGGGACGGGGTGTCGTCCACGTCGGCCTTGAGCACGGTTTTGCAAAAGCTTTTAAATCGCGAAACAGCCGCCGGTGATACCTCGAGCGACAGATCCTTTGCTATAACTTCGTTGTTTTTTTGCTGCCTCATAATAATCCCTGTGTCCTCCGAAATTTGCCGTTAAAAAGCGGTGTGTTGACGTGTTTTTCGCTACGGCCGCAGAGCGTATTTTTCATTCCCTGCGGCGCAGCATTTTTTAAATTTCTTTATATATCTTTTAAAAGGTTTTATAAGGCCTTTTTAAGGTGCAGTTTGACAAGTATCTTTCTTAAAAAATCATCTCCGAAAACGTCTCTTATGGCTTTGTTTTTATATGTCACGATTCCGTAAACAACCGCGCCGGCAACCGCAACCACCGCCATAAGGATAAACTGTATAAGCCGCCCGCCGGTGAAAGAAAGAACATTCATAAGAATGAGCACCACGGCGATCATGGGGATAAGTCCCATTATGACCTTAAAAAGGGTCTTTAGCAGCGACATATATTTAAGTCCGTATTTTTTCTTTAAAAGAATGAGCACCGCAGCAATAGAAACGGTGTATCCCAGCATACTGGAAAATCCCGCCCCCCAATAGGCCGGAAGGCCAATGGCATTGCAAAGATAGATAAATGGCACATCGCAGGCGGCATTTATAACAAGGCCGGTAACGCTCGTAAAACAGACCACCTTGGCAAGACCTATGCTTTGCAGGCACATACTGGCCACCATACTGACACTCTCGAATATCCGCAGAAAGGGCAGTACGCGCATAAGAGTTGGGCCAAAACGGCTTTCACCGTAGAAAACATAATAGAGCGGATGAGACAGCAGACACATTCCCACGGCCATGGGAACGGCCAGAACAAGTATTGTACCTACCGCCTGATTAAACCGCCTGTTTACCCCGCTTCTGTCGTTTTTAACAAAGCAATCGACCATATGGGGTATCATACTGGAGGTAAGACCCATGGCAAGGGAGGTTATGAGCACACAGATTTTAGGACCCCAGGTGGCGCAGATGCTTGCGATGACCTCACTGTCGGCGGCGGTAAATCCGTCGAGAGAAGAAAGTCCGACAATTATAAGCTTCATATCGGTTATATCGTAAATGTTTGAGGAAATTGCCACAATTATGAGAGGAATGCAAATGCGGGCAATTTTTTTGATGGTTTCCCCTGTGGAAACAGTGGTGTCATTGACCACATCACCGGGAGCAGGCAAAAATGCACTTTTGTTGGCCCTCATTTTGGCCGAGAGATAGAAATAGGCGGCAATGGCTCCGATAAGGGCACCGGTAAGTGCAACGCACACGCCGGCTGTCTGGCTTTTACCGAGCACGACCACCGTAACATAAGAGCCCACCAAAATTACAAACACCCTTACAAACTGTTCGATAACTTGGCTTGTGGAAGAAGGAGCAATGTAGGCGTGGCCTTGCAGATATCCGCGGCGAATGCTTAAAAACGGAACGACTAAAAGGCAGAAGGAAACGGTTCTGATAGCAGCGGTAACGTCGTCACCCTGAGCGTCTGTTCCGAGGAAAAACCTACCGATAAAGGGAGCCGACAAAAAGAGCACGATAAATGCGGCGAGAGAAATTATAAAAACTGCGTTGCGGGCGGTTTTGTGTGCCTTTTCCTTGGCTGCAAACATTTTTAGCGAGTTGTATTCGCTGATTATAATGCTTATGGCGGTGGGAATTCCAGAGGTGGAAATGGTCAAAAACAGGTTATATATATTGTATGCACAGGAATAGACCACCCCTCCCCTTTCGCCAATTATGGCATAAAAAGGAATGGAATAAAAGGCGCCGATCAGCTTTGAAAGGACTATTGCGGCATAGGCAATCATTGTTCCTTCAACAAAGCCATTGCGCTTTATTTTTTTGTTCATTAAGCAGTTCCTCTTTCCGTTTTTCGATGTGGGATCGGCCGAAAATGCCGAAAGGCTTATAGGGTTATTGCGCTACGGTGGCGCTGAGGCGGTCAGCTTACGCTGACAGGAGGGAGGCTTTGATAAAAAGGAAGGTGCAAAATATAAAGCAACTTTATTTTTTTCGTAAAGCTGCGGGATTGCTGCTCCCTCCGGTCCCGGCAAGGCCGGGATAGCCTCAGCGGCCGAGCAAAGACACCGCCCCTGTCAACACGGCATTTTAACCTAACTGAATGTGAGCCGAGCCTTTTGACATTATTTTAATTATATGACGGCCCGCCTTAATATTTGTCAGAAATGCTGCCCTTTAAAAAAATAATCCGTGTTAATGCAAAAAAGTCCGTTTCACGAACATTTTTTCCTTTTTTCAAAGCGCGTATATTTTAAATGATTGTATCACAAACAGCAAAATTTATCAACATATAAATTTATAGGGACAAATCGAATATTTTGTGGAAAAAAGTCTTGACAAATACAAAATTTAGGTTTATTATACTAAAGATCTTTAAGCTTGTACTGTGATGCAGGAAAGAAAATTGCAATAGCGCTACGGAATTTTTGCGGTCTGAAAGCTTTAAGGTAAAGTTTTCGGGCTTTTTTTATGGGAGGAAAACCGATTGAAAGTTCACGCAACAGTGCTCGATGAGGAAACCCTTTCCCGTGCCCTCATACGTATCGCCCACCAGATCACCGAAAAGAATCACGGCTGCGGCAAAATCGTTTTTGTGGGAATTAAAACCAGGGGCGTTCCTCTTGCAAAGCGCATTTCCGAAAATATCGAAAGCTTTGAAAAGGTCAAGGTCCCGGTAGGAGTGCTGGATATAACCCTCTACCGCGACGACCTTAGCAAGATAAATCCCGATCCTGTGCTCAACGATACCGACGTTCCATTCGACATTGTGGACAAAACGGTCATTCTGGTAGATGATGTGCTTTACACCGGCAGAACGGCCAGAGCGGCCATGGATGCGGTTATGGCCATGGGCAGACCATCGTCTATTCAGCTTGCGGTGCTTGTCGACAGAGGACACAGGGAGCTTCCCATACGCGCCGATTTCGTGGGCAAAAACATTCCCACCGCCAAATCGGAGATAGTATCGGTCAAGCTTACAGAAACCGACGGAGAAACCGGGGTATACATTTTAGGCGATTGACAGGTTGTTGTGCCTTGCCCGTACAGGACGGCGGCGTGGTCTATGTCCTCGAGGCATATGAAGCCTGTGCCTCGTCCCGCATTTGCAATGGGCTTAAGGGGAGAGTGCCCTGCAATTTATTTTTTTAAAAAAGGCGAAAGCCTTAAATATTAGGAGGAAAAGTTATGAAACTAATCTACGATGTAAAAGACAGGCCTAAATTCGGCCAGCTGGTGGTCTTTGCTATCCAGCAGCTGCTTGCCATTATGGCGGCCACAATCGCCGTTCCCAACATTGTCGGCAACGGTATGCAGCCCTCCGCCGCCCTTTTCGGCGCAGGCGTTGGTACCATCGTCTATCTGCTCTTCACAAAATTCAAAAGCCCGGTATTCCTCGGCTCGTCTTTCGCCTTCATCGGATCCATGCTTTCGGCCTTTGCCGGCGGCGTATCAATGTCTCTCGGTTATCTCGGACTGGTAATCGGCGCAGCATTTGCGGGACTTGTTTATGTCGTAATCGCCATAATCGTCAAGATTGCAGGCGTTAAATGGATCTCCAAAATTATGCCCCCCGTTGTTATCGGACCTACCGTTGCAATAATCGGTCTTTCTCTTGCCGGAAACGCCATCGGCGACCTGGCCGGAGGAGCAAGCTTCTATAATGCCGACACCGGTTCCTTCCCCGTAACCGCCCACACCGGAGCAGCCATCACCTGCGGTCTCATTACCCTGCTTGTGGTTATGCTCTGCTCGATCTACGGTAAAAAGATGATGAAGCTCATTCCCTTCGTAATTGGAATCGTGGCAGGATATGCCGTCGCCGCAGTGTTTACCGCCATCGGCAACAGCACCGGCAACGAAGCTCTTAAACTCATCGACTTTGCTCCCTTTGTTGAAAACTTCTCGGCCGCAAAAATTTCGATAACAAGCTTTGTCAACATTCCCGACTTCACCTTCATCAAGGCAATCGACGGAATTAAAGAGCTTTCCGGCTCCTACATTGCAACTATCGCAGTGGCATACATTCCCGTTGCGTTCGTTGTTTTTGCCGAGCACATTGCCGACCACAAAAACCTTTCCTCCATCATCGAAAGAGATCTGCTTGAAGAGCCCGGTCTTTCCCGTACCCTTCTGGGCGACGGCGTAGGCTCCGTTGCAGGCGCCATCTTCGGCGGTTGCCCCAACACCACATCCGGTGAATCGGTCGGTTGTGTTGCAATCACCAAACACGCCTCGGTGGTTTCCATTCTCGGCGCCGCGGTACTTGCCATAATCGTCTCCTTCTTCACCCCCTTCGTACTCTTCCTTTCCTCCATTCCCGCCTGCGTAATGGGCGGCGTGTGCGTTGCGCTCTACGGTTTCATTGCCGTATCGGGTCTCAAAATGCTCCAGAAGGTCGATCTTGACGATAACCGCAACCTTTTCACCGCATCGGTCATTCTCATTGCCGGTATCGGTAACTTTGCTTTAAGCTTTGGTCAGATTACCTTAAAGACTGTCGCCTGCGCACTCATCCTCGGTATCATCGTTAACCTCATCGGCAAAAAGGCAAAGCCCGTCGACGAGAATGACGAAAGCCTTTAATTAATAGTCTTAAAATTACGATATCAGGCTTGACCGATAGATATATCCGTATAGATATATTTGATATGCTTCGTTCATAAGCATTGATTATGGCTTTAGATTAAAATTTTATTAAGGCTATATTTTTCGGCAATCATTCCAATTGCACATACATACAAAGAGACCTGTCGGGTAAAACCGGCAGGCCTCTTTGCGTAGTGAAAGTATATAAAGGTGTGGAAAAGCGAATTAAGGGTATTCTGCGATGCGGCGAAAATATTCTTCAAACCGCATCCGCAAAATCTGTCATCTTATCATTGGCATTATAATTGCAGTCGTAGCCGCAGTATAACAACAAGAACGACAGCAATGTCCCGTTTTTTCGAATTATTCCCCGACCTCGACCGTTACGTCGGCGGTAACTCCGCCGAAAAGCTTAACGGTGGCGCTGTATTCACCGTAATTTTTAATATCGGAGGAAAGGGATATCTTCTTTTTGTCTATGTCGCAGCCAAAATCCTTTTTGATGGCTTCGGCGATCTCGGCGGTTGTCACCGATCCGAAAAGCCGTCCGTTAGAGCCGCCCTTGGCCGAAATACAAATCTTCTTTCCGCCGATTTTGGAAGCAATGTCTCTCGCCTGCTCGTCGGCCTGTTTCTTTTTGAATGCAGCCGATGCCTCGCGGTTTTTAAGCTCGTTTAAAGCCTGTGCGTTGGCCTCGGTCGCAAGGCCTCTGGGGAAAAGGAAGTTTCTCGCGTATCCGTCGGATACCTCGTGAAGCTCTCCCGCCTTGCCTGTGCCCTTTATGTCCTTTGTAAGCACTACCTTCATAATATTGACCTCTTTTCTTTGTTTGGTGCTGTGATTTTGCTTTAACGGTGCTTTTCCGAAAACGGTACAGCACTGATTTTATAAATTTGCCTTATAGGCTTTTTGATAAATTGATGATATTGCCGCAGCCGCATTTCACGCCACTGCATTGTGCCTTATCACAGTGACCTACTTTGCCGACTGCTTTTCGTGCTTTGAAATGGCCTCCAAAAGCATTTTTTCGGCCGTTATGACATCGCAGTCCTTAAGCTGCGCCGCCGACATTGTATGGTGTCCGCCGCCGCCCAGCTCCTCCATAATGACCTGCACGTTTATGGCGCCCAGCGACCTTGCCGAGATGTTTACCGTCGTTCCCGAGCGGTATATAACAAAGGACGCATCGACATTTTCGATGTTTAAAAGCTCATCTGCCGCCTGGGATGCCGCAACACGGGATCCTCCGTCGGCACCGTCCACCGAAACGGCGCATCTGCCGAATCGCTTGGCCGACGAAACTATCTTCGACCGTTCGCGGTATACGTCCATAGAATCGGCAAACAGCTTTTTGACCTCCACGGGATCGGCATCCCTTCCCCGCAGATATGCCGATGCTTCAAAGGTTCTGACTCCGGTTCTTAACACAAAGTTTCTCGTATCGAGCATTATTCCGGCAAAAAGCGCCTCGGCTTCCGGCTTTGCGATTATGTCGTCGCCCATATACTGAAGCAGCTCGCAGACCATTTCACAGGCCGATGAAGCGTAAGGCTCGTGGTAGAAAATGACCGCATCGTCGATGAAATCAACGTTTTTGCGGTGATGGTCGATAACCACCTTTGTTGAACAGATCGAAAACAGATCGGGAGCATCGATGAAATCCTTGCGGTGGGTGTCAACAACGATAACGAGGCTCTTTTTGGTGATAAGCTCCATGGCCTTCTGCCCGCTTATTATAACCCCTTTGTTATACTGCTTGTCGATTTTATCTATAAGTTGCTTGGCAAGGTGCTGTTCCCTGTCCAGTACGATATAGCCTTTAGGCCCGATGACATTAACAGCCTTCCACAGTCCCAAAGAAGCACCAAGACTGTCCAGATCGCCGTATTTATGACCGACGATGAAAACGCTGTCGCTGCCCCTTATAAGCTCCTTTAAAGCGGCTGCAATGACGCGGGTCTTGACCTTGGTGCGCTTTTCGACCCCTTTGCTGCTTATACCGCCGAAAAATTCAAAGTTGTTGAGACTTTTAACCGCCGCCTGGTCACCTCCGCGGCCCTGAGCCATTTCGAGAGCCTGGCGGGCACTTATCTCGCAATCCTTGAGGTTTTTATCCTTCCGGCCGACACCTATAGAAAGCGTGGCATTTTTATCGCCGTGCACCTTGAGGTTTCTGACCTTATCAAGCACATCGAATTTTTCCGATTTAATAAGGGCATAACCGCGTTCGTTGAGCACGAAAAGATAGGTGTGGTTGTTGAGCTTTTTCATAAATCCGTCGGTTTTGGAAGCGAAGGACTCGATTTCCCTTTCGATTTGTCCTCTGACCGACGCTCGCTCGCTTTCGGCCAGATTCTCGGTCAGCTCGTCGAAGGAATCAATCGACATAATCATAACCACCGGACGGCTTTTATCGAACTCATCGGCCACACGTTTAAGGTCGGTATTGTCGACAAAATAGAGAGTGTCGTATTTTATTCCGTCCGATGTATAATCGGTTTTGTAAACGGTGTAGCTACGCCCGCCGTAAAAGAGCTCGGATTTATCGTTGAGCCTAAGGTTAGAGCGCACGGCATCGGTCAAAATTTCGTCGGGAACGGTTTCGAAAATGTCCCTTCCCTTTAAAACCTCGGTTTTAAACCGCCCGTTATACCATGCCGCTACTCCGTCTTTGAGCACCAGCACCGGCAGAGAAAAGTTGTTGAAAATGTCCGAATCGGGGGTTTTGAGCTTTTCGACCGTGCCCTTGTAAAAGCCGTAGAAAAAAGAGCTGAGCCTGCCCCTTATAAAGAGCAGCACGGCGGCGCAAAGGGCGGTGCAAAGCAGCGAGGCAAGCAGTGCATTCAGGCTTTTTGACAGCAAAAATACCGTCCCGTCCCCCGCAAGCGAAAGCACAAAAAAGATTATGATGGCGGCCTTATATGCCGAAAAGGAACGGCCGCTGTGTGATTTTTTCTTCAAGAGGCAGACCTCCCGTCCGTTGCAGCCATAATAGAAAAACAATTATGGTTACAGGTAGTAATCGTGGTTGTTAATGCGGGTACAGCTGAAATTAATTTTTGTAATTATATCTACTGTTACCGCGTGGAAAATTATAATTTAACCGATGTTATATCTGCATGATAACAGGCAGAATCATGGGGCTTCTCCTTGTTTTTTGATAAAGGAATCTGGAAAGAGAATCCCTGACCTCGTTTTTAACGGTGGTGCGGTCGGAAATACCGTTGTCGTAG
>CAKSDF010000047.1 GCA_934444695.1 uncultured Eubacteriales bacterium
AAACAATGTCATAATGGGCAAAAAATGCGTCACACTTTTCGGAAGCGACGAGATAACCGATACCCTTTGCGGAGTGGAATTTTCTCTATCGCCCCTTTCCTTTTATCAGGTTAACAGCTTACAGGCGCAAAAGCTTTTTGCCATTGCTACCGATCTTGCGGATCTTGATGAAAACAGCACCGCCGTCGATCTTTATTGCGGGGCGGGAGCAATCGGGCTTATCGCCGCAAAAAGAAAAAACATCAAGGCTCTTTACGGGGTGGAGATAGTGCCCGAGGCAGTAGAAAACGCCAAAAGCAACGCTGCACGCAACGGCATAAAAAACGCTCATTTTATATGCGGAGACGCGTCAAAGGGAGCGGCCGAGATTTTAAAAATGAAGGTCAATCCCGATGTTGTCTTTGTAGATCCGCCGAGAAAGGGCTGCGACAGGGAAACGCTGAGCATTGCGGCGCAAAAAATGTCGCCCAAAAGAATTGCATATGTTTCCTGCGATCCCGCCACATTTGCAAGGGATGCGGCCATACTTAAAGAAATGGGATATGCCCTTAAAAAGGCGATTCCCGTTGATCTTTTCCCGAGAACCCCCCATATAGAAACCGTGGGGCTTTTTGAGCGGACGGAAAACGCAGGCTGATTGATTACGTCCGACAGCTTATGTCCGATAAACTACGGCGGATAAATTACGTGGGATAAATTATATCGGACAAATTACGGTTGGCGGATTGCGGTTGAGGATATCGGCCGGAATTTATGGCTGAAGATTGTATTGAGGATGTAGTTAAAGGCTGCGGTTGGCAGATTACGGCTGAAGGTTATGATTGATGGTGTCGGCCGAAATTTACGGCTGATGAATAGTGTGCGTTAAGGCTTGTGCATCGACCTACCGCTGAGGCTGTCTCGGCAGAGCCGAGAACGGAGGGAGCGGTGGCGGGTGGTTTTTCCGAGTGTGTGAAGCTTGAGTTTTAAATGTGATTTTGAATTTTTTAGTAAGCCTCCCTCCGACCGGCGTTGAGCCGGCAGCCTCAGCGTCCCGCAGCCGTGCACCGCGCTTTTGCACCTTCCGACCATTTTATTAGAATATGAACTATCTCTCAGTAAATGTGAAAGTATCCGTCCCGCATAAGCAACAGATTTAAGGTGTGCGGAGTTCGAGCATATATTGCATAAAGCAAAGAAAACCACCGTCATACGACCGAAAGGAGAACGGCAAATGGAGCAAAAAACCTGCCCTGCCTTTAAAAAATGCGGAAGCTGTCAGCTGCTTGACCTTCCCTATAACCGCCAGCTTATGATTAAACAAAACAGGGTCAAAAGGCTGCTTTCAAAATTCGCAAAGCCGCAGAAAATCGTCGGAATGAAAAATCCCTACCATTACCGCAACAAGGTGCAGGCCGCCTTCGGAAGCGCAAGAGGAAGGATCATTTCGGGAGTTTATCAGTCAAGCTCTCATAAGATTGTGCCCATCGACAGTTGCCTTCTTGAGGACAGCATCGCCGATAAAATAATATGTGAAATAAGAAAAATGTGCCCCGCCTTTAAAATAAAGCCCTATGATGAGGTAAAAGAGACCGGATTTTTGCGCCATGTTCTTATAAGGCGGGG
This sequence comes from uncultured Eubacteriales bacterium, assembly GCA_934444695.1. GTDB lineage: Bacteria > Bacillota > Clostridia > Oscillospirales > Acutalibacteraceae > UMGS1484. The sequence continues at coordinate 1,606 of CAKSDF010000047.1, forward strand.
ATTTACATCGGGTCAGATAATGGTGGTGCTTGTGACGGCAAAAGAACAGTTTAAAAATGCCGAAAGCTTTGTAAACGAGCTTGTGCGCCGCCGTCCCGATATAACCACCGTTGTGCAGAATATAAACGGCGGATTTACAAGCCTTGTGCTTTCCGAAAAACAAAAGGTGCTTTACGGAAAGGGATACATCGAGGATGAGCTTTGCGGGCTGACCTTTAAAATTTCTCCCCGCTCCTTTTATCAGATAAACCCTGTTCAGACGGCCGTGCTTTATAACAAGGCCATAGGCTATGCGAATTTAAACGGACAACAGACGGTGCTTGACGCATATTGCGGAATCGGCACAATAGGGCTGTGCGCCGCCTCCCACGCCAAAGAGGTGGTAGGCGTTGAGCTTAACGCCGATGCGGTTAATGACGCAAAACAAAACGCCGAGATAAACGGTATACAAAACGCCCGGTTTTTCTGCGCCGATGCAGGAGAGTTTTTAAAGGAAATGGCCGCCGAAAAGCACCGTCCCGATGTGGTTTTTATGGATCCTCCGAGGGCGGGAAGCAGCAAAAAGTTTTTGAATTCTCTGCTTGAAATTATGCCGCAAAAGGTTGTATACATTTCCTGCAATCCCGAGACCATGGCAAGAGATCTTGAGACGCTTAAAAAGGGGTATGAGGTCAAAAGGCTTTGCCCGGTGGATATGTTTCCTCACACCGAGCATACAGAGGTCGTCGCCCTGCTTGAACAGAGGGAAAAAACGGCCGAATAATCAGAAAACGTATAAAGTAAAAGGAAAACCGCGCCCCACGCACAATTCTGTGCGTGGGGCGCGGTTTTGTGAGGTTTGTCCCTATTGTGAGAATAGGAAATTGAAAAATGGAGGTTAAAACAGATGTAGATAAAAGGCGATTACCTTGTCCGTGAGGATAAAAAGAAATCGTATTACTCCCGCAAAAAATGCGGTCGACTATTCCTGTTCCTTGTATATTTCCTTTGCCATATTGAATGCCGCCCAGGCTTTAGGCCAGCCGGCATAAAAGGCAATATGGGTTATGGCTTCGGCCATTTCCTCTTTTGTTATGCCGTTTTTCTTGGCGTTTTCGATGTGGAATTTAAGGGAGCTGTCGGTTATGCCGCTTGCAATAAGGGTGGTGACGGTTATAAGACTGCGGTCCCTTTTTGGAAGCTCCTTTTCTCTTGCCCACACTTCGCCGAAAAGTATGTCGTCGTTAAGATGCGCAAATTCCGGTGCAAATTCACCTAAAGCGTCTCTGCCTGCCGTGACCTTGCTCATAAAAAACACTTCCTCTTGATTTGTTTGATTTGATTTATTTAATTGATTTTATGGTTTAATTGCGTTGTTCTGCGGCTGTTATAAGTAAAGCACTGTACAGCCGAGAAAGCAAAGCCTTTGCTTTCTTAATGCTTGCTGACCGCTTGAACGGCCGTGGGAATGCGGTAATTAAAAGCTGTTATATTTTTAAGGGCTGCTATACCGCTTTATAGGCTGTTATACTCCTCGTCGCTAACCGGCTCGCACCATTCGTTCGAACAGCCTTCTCCGGGAATTTCAAGGGCAATGTGGGAAAACCAGCAATCCTTTTTAGCGCCGTGCCAGTGTTTGACCTCGGGAGGAATGACCACTACCTTTCCGGGCAAAAGCTCGACAGGGGGCTTTCCTTCTTCCTGATACCAGCCCTCTCCGGCCGTGCAGATGAGCATCTGACCGCCGCCGCTTTTGGCGTGGTGTATGTGCCAGTTGTTGCGGCAGGAAGGCTCAAAGGTGACGTTGGCGGCGAAAAGACCGCATTTAGGATCGGTTAAGGGGTTTAAAAAGGATTTGCCCACAAAATATTTTTCAAAGGCGGTGTTTTCCTCGCCCTTTCCGAAAACATTTTGCTCATCGAATTGCTGCTGTGACAGTTTGCTCATATTATCATCTCCGAAAAATATTGAATTCTGTTTCTATGACAGTAGCTTTTTTTATTGCAAGAAACCTTATTACGCCTCAGTCAAAACTGGCGTTTTGTCAGCTCCCCTGACAAGGGGCGCCACGGCTTAGCTTGAACTTTTTGTTCTGTGCGTTGACGAGGGGGCACCACGGCTGAGTGGTAGTTTTCAGCCTTGTGCAATGACAAGGATGCCACGCGTAGTGGTAACTTTTTTCCTTGTGTATTGACATTAGCGCCATGGTCTCGTTTAGATTTTTAGTCTTGTTTATCGGCAAATGGGGTGTTGCGACCGCTTTTTTATTTGTTATCATTATTGTATCACCTAAAGCTGACTTTAAGTCAAGCGTTATTGTTTTAACTTTTTGTAAACAAAAACCGCAGAAATTTATTATTGTTTATTACACCGCCTTTGAAACTGTAATAATTTTAAACAAAGGGCGAAAAATGACTAAAAAAACAAGCGCAAAAATTGTTGACAAAAAATTTCGTGAATAGTAAAATGAAAACAGTCGAGGAAATAAACGGTTGACATTCGGGCGAGGTGCAGCGAGTAGCATCGTCTGTTGATGATTGAAAAACTGCCGATCGTACTTTATAAACCGTTTTTTCTGAACTTTGAAAATTGCATTTGAATTAGATGGGAGCTGTCTGTAGGATTTAGCTCCCTTTTTGCTTTTTTCGGGGAATAATATTCTTTGCGGCGTTTTTGAATGTTATAAAAAATGCTGTAACACCCTTTGCCGAAAAGGCAGAGAAAGCTTATATTGATTCTATATTTTTAAAAACATATTCCGATCAAAAGGGGGAAAAGAAAATGGTATCCGATTCTGTTAAAAAAATTTTAGACGCCGAGAAAAGCGGCGAGCAAAAGACGGTTGACGCCGAGAAAAGGGCTGAAGAAATTATCGGCAGGGCTGATTTATCGGCGAAGGAAATCCTGCAAAATGCACGGGATGAGGCTGCAAAAGAGGCAGCGGCCGAGCAAAAGCAGTGGCAGCAAAAGACCGAGCAAAAAAGGCAGGAGATCGAAAGCAATACGGCCGACCGTCTTGAAAGTCTTGAAAAGGAAGCTTTAAAACGGTATGAGCAGGCGGTTGCGGCGGCCATCGACGCCATAACCGGGTAACGGCTGATTTACAGCTTTCGAAAAACGTTGATAAACAATCTAACAAATATGTGAGGTGCCTACCCGGCATAACACATATTCTTTAGCCTGAAAAGAAGGTGATTTTACGGCAAAAGTAAAAATGAAACGGGTGGAAATAATCGGCCTTATGTCAAGGGCTCAGGGCATTGTTGATACCCTCCAGAAAAGGGGAGCGGTGGAACTTTGCAATGTGACCGATGAGGAGCTTGTTAAGATGAACACCGCTTCGGTCGTTTCCGATCTCGAAAAGAAAAGGACTTCCTGCCTCTCGGCCATTGAAACGGTCGAAAGGTATTCGGAAAAGAAACCGTCTTTTTTGGACGGCCTTTCGGGCAAGCGGGAGGTGGACGAAAAGCAGATGGCCTCGGTTTTTCTCAGCTTTGAAAAATACGCTCAGCTTTGCGACGGTATAAACGATGCCGAAAGCAGCATAGAGGCGTTTAAAAACGGGCTGTCGCAGGCCCGCATAAAAGCCGACGGCCTTAAAATGTGGGAGGGTCTTGATATTCCCACCCATTCGAAAAACACACGATTTACAAAATGCTTTATCGGCACGATTTCCGAAAAGCTTTATGACGACACTTTCGACGGTATAAAGGACATTGCCGATGTGCACATAATAAGCAGCACCAAAACCTCGGCGGCGGTGTGCGTTATATGTCTTTTGACCGACGAGCAAAGGGTGGGGCTGTTTCTCAAAGAACTCGGATTTTGCGAAATTTCCGACAAAAGCGACCTTACCCCTAAGCAGCAGATTGCCGCATTGCAAAAGCAGATTGATGAAATCGGCGGAAAAATTGCGCAGACCGAAAAGGACATCGGCAAAAGGCAGGCCGATCTTGACGATTTAAAGGCATATGCCGACTGTCTTTCCATAAAAATCGACAAGTACGAGGGCATTAAAAATCTTGCGGCCACCAAAAAGACGGTGGTAATAAACGGATACATTCCTGAGAAATATGCCAAAAAGCTCTTTTCGGAGCTTGAAAGGAAATACTCGGCGGCGGTGGAAATGTATGACCCGGGGGACGATGAGGATGTGCCGGTACTGCTTGAAAACGACAGGTTTTCGAGACCTGTGGAGGGCATTACCGAGATGTATGCCCTTCCCTCAAAAACCGATCTCGATCCCACCCCCATAATGTCGTTTTTCTACTATCTGTTTTTCGGAATGATGCTTTCCGATGCGGGTTACGGCCTTGTTATGTGCATAGTGACAACCGTTGCTCTTAAAAAATTCGCTTTATCAAAAAAAATGCGTGAGACCATGAGAATGTTCAGATACTGCGGCATTTCAACCGTCTTTTGGGGAGCGCTTTTCGGCAGCTGGTACGGCGACCTGCCACAGGTCATTGCACGGGACTTTTTCGGAAAGGAAATAACATCAACGGCGCTGTGGTTTGAACCTATAAACAAGCCCATGAAGCTGCTGCTCTTTTCCTTCGGACTCGGTATAATACACCTTTTCGTGGGACTTTGCGCCAACCTCTATAAGCAGTGGAAGGCGGGGGACAAGGTGGGAGCTTTGTGCGATACCATTCCCGTTATGATGACCGTGCTCGGCGCGGCACCCCTTGGGGCAGGGATACTGGTAAGCGTGCCCGATGTGCTTTCGAAGATCGGCGGATACCTTGCTCTTGCGGGGGTGGTGCTTGTGGTGCTGACCTCGTCGAGAAGCTCAAAAAATATTTTCGCAAGATTTTTCGGCGGACTTTACGGGCTTTATAATGTGGCTACCGGGTATTTGAGCGACATACTTTCCTATTCCCGACTTTTGGCACTGGGACTTGCCACAGGCTGCATTGCCCAAGTCATCAACCTTATCGGCGCAATGCCATCTAACCCCGTGGCCGAGGGAATACTTCTCTTTATACTTTTCCTTACGGCTCACACTGCCAACATTGCCATAAACCTTTTGGGGGCATATGTCCATACCGACCGACTTCAGTTTGTCGAGCTGTTTTCGAAATTCTATGAGGGCGGCGGCAGGGCCTTTGAACCCTTAAAACAAAACACACAATATATAACACTCAAGGAGGAAACAAGTAATGAATAGTTTAGGATTTGCACTTGCGATTTTGGGAGCGGCCGTTGCCGCGCTTTTCGCCGGAATAGGATCGGCAAAGGGAGTTGGAATCGTCGGACAGGCGGCGGCAGGGGTCGTTTCGGTCGATCCGTCAAAGTTCAGTAAGGTACTGATTCTGCAGCTTCTGCCCGGTACGCAGGGACTTTACGGACTGCTTACCGCCGTGCTTCTTTTAAGCCGTATCGGCGCATTGGGCGGTACTCCCGTAGAGCTTACCACCGCTCAGGGACTGATGTTTTTGGCATCGGGACTGCCCATCGGAATAGTCGGACTGTTCTCGGGTATTGCTCAGGGCAAGGCGGCTGCCGCGGGTGTCGGTATAGTTGCCAAAAAGCCTGAACAAAGCGGTAAGGGCGTTATTCTTGCGGCTATGGTCGAAACCTATGCCATTCTCGCCCTGCTTATTTCCATTCTCATTATTGTTAACATTAACATCGGCTGACTGCTGTAGGGTCGGGAACAGGCAACGATAACTGAGTATGATATAAAAGCAAGGTGATACGATAAATGTCAGCACTGGATAAAATAATTGAAACCATCGACGGTTCCTTTGAACAAAGCTGCGGCGATGTTATTGAAGATGCGAAAAAGCAGGCCGACGGCATAATAAAAAAGGCCGAAGCGCAGGCCGCGCAGGAAAAGAACGAGCTTTTGTCCCTTTCGCGGCAGGGCTTTGAGAGAGACTATGCACGGTCGGTAGCCTCCTTTGAGGCCGAGGGAAAAAGAAAACTGCTTTGCGCAAAGGTAGGGGCAGCGGACAAGGTTGTTTCAAAGGCTATGGAAACAATAAAAGAACTTCCCGACGGGCAGTATTTTGACCTTTGTCTTAAGCTTTTTGAAAAATACTTCGACGGGGGAGACTGCACTATGCTCTTTTCTCCCAATGATGTAAAGCGTATGCCCAAGGATTTTTCCGAAAAAATCAGCCAAAAAGCGGGACAAAACAAGGTCGATATACGTAAGGACGACGGCATAAAGGGCGGAGGATTTGTGCTGGATTTCGGCGAGATTCGCGAAAACTGCACCTTTGACGCTTTGCTCGAAAACAACGCCGACCGCATCAAGGACAGGGTCTTTGCAGCCCTGTTTGAAAAGGCGGTGTAAAGGTGAAAGAAGATTATGTCTTTGAAGTTTCAAAGCTCAGAGCACTTGAGGGAAGGCTGCTTTCCACCCGCCAGCTTTACGAAATGGCATCGGCAAAGGATGAAAGGGAGGTGCAGGGACTTCTCGAAAGCGCAGGATATGAGATTTTCGACGATTTTCAGAAAACCCTTGCACAGCGAAAGAAAAGCCTACTGTCACAGCTTTTTGAGACGGTGGAGCATTGCCCCGAGCTTGATACACTGCTTACGAAAAACGACGTTCAGAATATAAAAACGGCGGTCAAGTGCATTGCGGCTGCAAGAAGCGCAGAGGGACTGTATGTTTATCCCACACGTATTGATACCGATACCCTTTTAAACAGCATAAGGGACGGAAAATTCGATGAGATAGATGAAAAATACAGCGGCACCGCAAAGCAGGGCTATGATATCATTTCTTCTTCCGGCGACGGTCAGCTTTTTGAGGCCTTTGCCGACAAGGCTGCCCTTGAGCTTATGAAGGAAGGCGCAGAGCAGTGCGGCAGCAAAATGCTTGATGACTATGTGACCCTTTTCATAAAGCTGTGCGACGCAAAAACCGCCTTCCGCTGCGCAAAATACAGCAAGAGCGAGGAGTTTGCTCTTTCGGCAATATGCGGAACCGACGAGCTGCCCGACAACCTTCTTTGTAAAGCGGCGGCGCGGGGAGTTGATGAAGTTATTTCTCTTCTCGAAAATTCCGATTTAAAGGATGGGGCAGAGCTTCTTTCCACCGATCCCACAGCCTTTGAAAAATGGGGAAACGACCGGCTTATGGACATCGCAAAGGGCGCAAAGCTCGAGGCCTTCGGCCCCGATCCGGTGATCGCGTACTTTATCGCCTGCGAGGCCGAGGTAAGGGCTGTTGCAACCGTGATGTTCTGCAAAAGAACCGGGGAAAGCGAGCAGCGCACAAAGGAAAGGCTTGGTGAGCTTTATGTATAAGGTTGCCGTTATGGGAGACGGGGAGAGTATTGCCGGCTTTGCCTGTCTCGGGATTACCCCTTTTGCCGTGACCGATAAAAAGGAGGCGGCGGGGCTGATAAAGCGGCTGTGCGACGAGCAGTATGGGGTTATATATATAACCGAACAGCTGGCCGAGGAAATTTACGAAACGATTGAAAAATACCGCGAAAATCCGGTTCCGTCGATAATTCCCATTCCCGGGGTAAAGAACAACACCGGCAGGGGAATGAGAGAGATACACCGCGCGGTTGAAAAGGCAGTAGGATCTGATATACTTTCCAAGTGATGAAGCTTTCGGCGATGAACACATCTACACAGATCATTTTATGGTACTTCTTGCAGCGAAAAAGCTGCCGTCAACGGGAAAGATGAAAAAACCGCAGCAGAGTGCAAAGCTGCAAGGTGTATAAAAGATAATTTTCAACGAACCGCAGCAGGGGAGCCGGATCGGCGGAACGCCGTGACTGAGGGGAATGATCTGAAATGCTCATTTTAACCTGGTTTTTTTGGCAGATATACCGCTGGGAATTTCCCGGCCGCCCCTCAGTCAAAGCATCGCTTGCCGGCTCCCTACCATGTGACGCAGGCCGGTTGTTTCACTTGAAAAAATTATATTTTTAAACAACTGCTTTTATTAAATGACATAGTTAAATATTTACTGTTTAGAAATGACATTTTTAAAAAATGTATGTTTAAAGTATAACGGTAAAAAGGTGCATTTTAAAGCAGGTAATACCGTCCGCAATTTAATTAATCAGAATCGGGCGGTTGTAAGTCTGCCAACCGATCAATCGGTCGGAAATTCAATCATTAAACAAATATCAGATATTCAATCAATAATTATACAGTCATCAATTATTTAATTCATCAATATAACCATTCATCATAACAATTCATCAAATCAAGCAAAAATGCTATCAGAAAAGAGGGCAAAAAATGAGCCAAGGAACTATATTAAAGGTCTCGGGACCGCTTGTTATTGCCGAGGGAATGAAGGACGCCAATATGTTCGACGTGGTGAGGGTAAGCGACGAACACCTCATCGGCGAAATAATCGAAATGCACGGCGACAAGGCCTCGGTGCAGGTCTATGAAGAAACCTCGGGAATAGGCACCGGCGAAAAGGTTGTATCCACCGGAGAGCCTATGAGCGTTGAACTGGGTCCCGGCCTTATCGGAAGCATATATGACGGAATCCAGCGTCCCTTAGACGACATTATGAAGGTGGCAGGCAACAACCTTAAACGGGGAGTTGAGGTACCGTCTCTTAAAAGAGAACTTAAATGGAACTTTGTACCCTGTGTTAAGGTGGGCGATAGGGTAAGCGAAGGGGACATTATCGGTACGGTTAAGGAAACCGACATCGTTCTTCATAAAATTATGGTTCCAAACGGCCTTAAGGGAACAATAAAATCAATCGAGGCGGGGGAGTATACCGTTACCGATACGATTGCGGTGCTTTCCACCGACAAAGGAGAAAAGCCCCTTACACTAATGCAAAAATGGCCTGTAAGACGAGGCAGACCCTATAAAAGAAAGCTTTCTCCCGAAAAGCCGCTCATAACCGGCCAAAGGGTCATAGACTGTATGTTCCCGATAGCTAAGGGCGGCGTGGCGGCCATTCCCGGTCCTTTCGGAAGCGGAAAAACCGTCACCCAGCATCAGCTTGCCAAATGGGCCGAGGCCGACATCGTTGTATACATCGGCTGCGGCGAGCGCGGAAACGAAATGACCGACGTTTTAAACGAATTTCCCGAGCTTATCGATCCCCATACCGGCAAATCCCTTATGGAACGCACGGTGCTTATAGCCAACACCTCCGATATGCCTGTCGCCGCACGTGAGGCCTCAATTTATACCGGCATTACCATTGCCGAATACTTCCGCGATATGGGATACTCGGTGGCCCTTATGGCCGATTCAACATCCCGTTGGGCAGAGGCCTTAAGAGAAATGTCCGGCCGACTTGAGGAAATGCCCGGCGAGGAAGGCTATCCCGCATATCTCGGAAGCCGTCTTGCCCAGTTCTACGAGCGTGCAGGCCGCGTTATATCTTTAGGCAGTGAGGGAAGAGAGGGCGCTCTGTCGGTCATCGGCGCGGTTTCCCCTCCCGGCGGAGACATTTCCGAACCGGTTTCCCAGGCAACGCTTCGCATTGTTAAGGTGTTCTGGGGACTGGATTCTAACCTTGCATACAAGCGGCATTTCCCGGCCATCAACTGGCTGACAAGCTATTCGCTATATCTTGACCTGCTTGCACCATGGTTTGACAAAAACGTTTCGCCCGACTGGATGAAGCTCAGGCAGCGTATGATGACGGTGCTGCAGGAGGAGGCCGAGCTTGAGGAAATTGTAAAGCTCGTCGGAATGGATGCCCTTTCGCCGAAAGACCGTCTCAAAATGGAAACCGCCCGTTCGATCAGAGAGGATTTTCTCCATCAGCTGGCCTTCCATGAGGTCGACACCTACACGAGCCTTAATAAACAGCTGGATATGATGAGACTTATTCTTGAATATTACGACCGCTGCACAGAAGCTCTTGAAAGGGGCGCCGACATCGAAAGGCTTTCCGCCCTTCCGGTCAGAGAGGCCATCGGCCGATTTAAGTATACAAAGGAAGAGGACGTTCAAAAGGAATACGGCAAGGTAATCGCCGAGCTGTCCGAACAGATCGAAACCGCCGAAAAGGAGGCAAAACAGGATGCCTAAGGAATACAGGACTATTGAGGAAGTGGCAGGCCCTCTTATGCTTGTCAGAGATGTAAGCGGGGTTAAATATAACGAGCTTGGAGAAATCGAGCTTGAACACGGAGAAAAGCGCCGCTGCAGAGTGCTCGAAAGACACGGTAC
>CAKSDF010000048.1 GCA_934444695.1 uncultured Eubacteriales bacterium
AAAATTTCGGCATAAAATTGCAAAAAAAATCAAGGAGTGTTCATTTTGAACACTCCTTTTTTACGGTAAAATTTTTTGAGTTTTTGCGGTAAATAAACATTAGATGTTTTCAAACATCTCGACGATCTGCTCTTTTGAACGGCCGCCCACCGAGGTGTTGACCACCTTGCCGTCCTTGAAAACCATAAGGGTGGGAATGCTTTCCACGCCAAAGCTCAGGGCAAGGTCTTGGGCGTCGTCCACATTTATCTTTGCAACCTTTACGGCGTCGGCATATTCATCGGCAATCTCGGCAATTGTCGGAGCGAGCATCATACAGGGGCCGCACCAGCTTGCCCAGAAATCCACCAGCACCGGTTTGTCACTTTTTAAAACCTGCTCTTCAAAATTCTTTTCGGTAACACTTATTTCGGCCATTTTTATTTCTCCTTTTTGTCTTTTGATTTATAATAGAGCATACAGTGACAAAAGCCTTCAAAGTTTTCGTCCTTAATCTGCTCTCTGAATTCCTTGCACATACATTTCCAGTCCTCGGTTCTGAGGGTGCGGCAAGGACAGTATCCGCCGGTTCTTTTCAGCCCCTCTTTTACTACCCTGACCACCTCTTTGTCGGGATTGAGCATTACCGACATATGATCACCTTCTTTAATTATAGTATACCACGGCCTTGTTAAAAAATAATGAATTAATTGAAAGTGTTTTCGGTTAATTCCAGCCCGCATTTTCCTCTTTCGCGAAAACAGAGGGAAACAAGATCCATTGCCCGACTTTCTACCTCGAAAAATTCATTTGCGGCGGGGGAGAGACTGCATATTTGCGCGGCTTTTGTTATTATGGGAATATGGGATGTCTTTTTTGCTGCTTTCAGCATTTCAAAGCCCCGCTTATTTGCCGCAAGCACGCGGATATACGGCGGATCCTTGTGGGCAAGCTCCTTTGTTATGCCGAGCACCGAGCAGATAAGTATCCGTCTTATGCGGGCGGCGGTATATCGCCTTGTCACCGCAAGACTTACTGCCTCGTCAAAGCTTCTGCTCGCCCTGATGGCGTCGGCAATGCGGTTTTCAAGTCCCTCCGATACGCCGTTTATGCCTTTTATATAGTCGGCCGAAAGACCCCGCAGATAAAAGAGAAGGGCGTTTTCGATTTTGGCAAAATCAAGTGGCGCTTTGCCATTTTCAAATTCCTTTAAAAGTATCTCTTTGCAGGGGGCGGGGCAGAAGGACAGAGCCTTTTCAGCGTCCGTTTGAGCCGTTTTTCGGATGGCAGAGGCCGAGCATATTTCTCCCGAAGTGTCGAGAGAATTGTGGTCGGCACCGACCCTTGCTACGGGCAGGGGAATGATGGACGATTTTGTCTTTTTAAGGGCGGAAAGGTATTCTATCCCGAGAATGTTGTTGGGATTTGAAAGAACTCCCGAAAGCTCACAGTGTCCGCTTTGATCGAGAGCCTTTTGGCGGGCGGCGGCAAAACCTATGCCCGATGCAAGGCAGCTTTTTAGCTTTTCATTATAATCTTCGTTTTCCGAAAGTTCGGCAAGGGCATAAAGATTCCGAAAATTCTGTTCCTCGCAGCCGAAGGAGAGACTGTCAACGCAGCCGAGGGCATTTAGAATTTTTACCCCGCCCATGGCAAAATCCTCGGCCGAGGATACGGTGTATGCAAGGGGCATTTCAAGCACCAGATCGACCCCTCCCGCCACGGCCGCCTTGGCTTTTGCAAGCTTTGTGCAAAAGGAAAGCTCCCCCCGCTGGGTAAAGTTTCCGCCCATAACGGCGGCAATTCCATCGGTCCCGTTTTGCCGTGTGCGGTTTATGTGATAGGCGTGACCCTTGTGAAAAGGGTTGTATTCGGCAATAATTCCGGTTATTTTCATTTTTTTGTCCCTACTCACTTGCAATTTTGGTTTTAATGTTCTATAATAAATCGGTAAGACTATTCTACATTATTATGTCTGTGATTTCAAGTTAAAGGTTAAAAAGGAGAAAGAAAATGAAAGTTCTTGTTGTTAACGCGGGAAGCTCGTCTCTTAAATATCAGCTTTTTGATATGACCGACGAAAGCGTACTTGCAAAAGGTATTGCCGAGCGTATCGGAATCGGCGGAATCATCAGCGGAAAGACCCACGACGGCCGTTCCTACAAATACGAGATCGAAATGAAGGATCATATCGCCGCTTTTAACGAGGTGCAGAAAAACCTTGTATCGGGCGAATGTGCCGTCATCAAGGATATGAGCGAGATTGCAGCCGTCGGACACCGCATTGTTCAGGGCGGCGCTCTCTTTGATAAATCGGTATTGGTGGACGAAAAGGTTATGGAAGGCATTGAAAGCCTTATCGACCTTGCACCTCTTCATAATGCTGCTCACCTTATGGGTATCCGCGCCTGCCGCGAGGTTCTCGGAACTGATGTTCCCGAGGTTGTTGTTTTCGACAACTGCTTCCATCTTACTATGCCCCCCGAGGCATATATGTTTGCCGTACCCTATGAGTATTACGAAAAATATAAGGTACGCCGCTACGGCTTCCACGGAACCTCTCACCGTTATGTTTCGGCCCGTTACAGCGAGCTGACCGGCAGAAGCCTTGAGGGACTCAAGCTTATCACCTGCCATCTCGGAAACGGTTCCTCCATCACCGCCATTAAGGACGGCAAGGTTATCGACACCAGTATGGGTCTTACCCCTCTGGACGGATTTATGATGAGCACCCGCAGCGGAACCCTCGATCCCTCGGTTGTTACCTTTATGGCCGAGAAGGAAAATATCTCCCCCAAGGAGATGTCCAACCTGCTTAACAAAAAGTCGGGTGTGCTAGGCATTTCGGGCAAATACAGCGACGACCGTGATCTGACTCAGGCCTGCGCCGACGGCGACGAGAGAGCCATTCTTGCCCGTGATATGCAGTTCTATCAGATCAGAAAATACATCGGAAGCTACATTGCCGCCCTCGACGGTATCGACGCCATCGTATTTACCGGCGGAATCGGCGAAAATGCCCCCCACCTCCGCGAAAATGTACTTACCCATATGAACTACTATGGCGTTAAGATCGACGTTCCCTTTAACAAGACGGTATGGCACGGTATGGAGGAACAGATCTCTACCCCCGATTCCAAGGTTGATGTTTGGGTAATTCCCACCAACGAGGAATTGGTCATCGCCAGAGACACCAAAAAAATCGTTGACGAGCTTTGATTTTTAAGGAGTGAATAATATGTTAGGTTTTCTTGCAAGATTTTTAGTAAGCCCCGCAACCGGCGATCAGGGAATCAGCCCCATTGTTATCATTGCGGCGGTAGTTGCCATAATTCTCGTGGCATTTCTCATCCTTTGGCCCAAGTTTTCCAAAAAGGGCGATGAACAGCAAGAGGACGGGGATGTTGACCTGACCGACGGCGGAAACGACGATAATTCCGACCAAGACTGATTATCCTTAACCGGGTAAAAACATCTGAATATTATTTTTAAAAAGGCATCCGATTTTTCGGGTGCCTTTTTTGCGTGCAAAAATACTTTTAAAAGACCATTTAAAGCCCGAAAAAAATGGGAGTTTTGACCATATTGCCGGCATAAATTTATATTTCCAAAAATGAAATATATGGCTGCCGATATTTGCATATTAGAATTAAATTTAGTCGAAATGACTAAAGACTCAATACTTTTTTAAAAAAAATGGGCGTTTTACTAAAAAAGCTCTTGATTTTTCCTAATAATGTGTTAATATATACGTAACAATAGAAATTGTTAGGGGATAGTTATGACTAAAGCAGGAAGGAAAATATGCTTGTTTGTGCTGTCGGCAGCGCTGATTTTTTGCACGCTTCCGAATTTTAATATTACTCCCGCAACGGCCGAGGCATACAGCGAAATCGTCGAAGACTTTGATGATGCCGCACCTCCCGCCGGAATTACTACGGCCGGATCATCCAACAACGGATGGGACAGGCTCAGACTCGGAAATGCCGGCGCAAAGTATTCGGTAAAAAAAGAGTATGGTAGCTCGGTTGATAACAAGGTGCTTAAATTCGAATACTCCTTCAATTATGACGATGCCTATGCTAATTATCGCTGGCTCAACACCGGAAGTGATTCGGGATATGTTATTCAAAACGGCGACTATCTTCAATATGATGTGTACTTGGGAGGTTCTTGCAGAGATTTCAGTGGAGGAATAGGCGGCATTGAGCTTGGAAATCACGATAATTTTCCCGGCACCCGCTTGAGCACGGCCACCGATCAAAACGGCGTTTTGGTAAAGCCTTATGACAGCGGAGAAAGGCAGGCTTGTGACTACGCGCAGGACAAATGGTACACAAGAAAGTGTCAGCTTTCTGACGGAGCAGGTATTGTAGGCTCCTCCAACATCGGTATTCTTGTGGGTGTGGATTTTGACGGGGGAGACAAATCCGATTGGGCGCCCAACGATTCGGAATATCACACTATTTCGGTGTATTACGACAATATAGTTATATGCTCGGCCGACGGAACAATTAAAGACAGATTTTTCATAGACGGTTCGGAAACCATTTTTGATGAGCGGTATGAGAGCTGGTGCATCGGCGGAGACGGAACATTTTCAGTTTATGACTGGGATCAGATCACCGTTCAGCAGGGAAGATTTTTCGGCCAGGGAAATGAAAGCGACGACACCCTGATGATAAACCGCGAAAAATTCGACAATGAGCTTGCCACCGATGTGGTGGTTAACCTTAAGGATAACAAGAAATTCTCGGCCGATGTTGCCAAGAAAAAGATAAACACATATCAGCTTGCAATTGACGTTATGTTTGTCGACGATCGTCCCGTTCCGGAAAACTTTGCAATGTATTTTTACAATGACAGCAACAACTGGCACGGTATGTATTTCAGCGGATCGACCGATGGCGCAACGGGACAATGGAAGACCCTTTATCTAAATTACGGCGGAACCGAAGATCCGACGGGCACATATGTCGCTTTGGGGCTTGCCTGCGACGAGATGTTTGGCAGAGATAATACTGTCAGATGTTATGTAAATAACCTTAGGTGGGTCAGCCCAAGTTCAAAACAGCTCGACAGCTGCGAATCTACCGACAACTGGAGCTGGGCGCCCGGCGGCGGTGCGACTGCGGCAACGGATAGAACGGTCACACCATCCTATGACGGCGTGGCCAACGATCCTGTCAGTTCCAAAAACACCTATATTTGGTGGCAACCGTCCTTTACCTGCAAATTCGGCAAGGTTTATGACCTTACCGGTATGAAGGCCTTAAAGGTGGGGTGGGTAGACAACATCGACGGCGACGATACGCCCAATATGAAATGCTACGATCTTTTTAAAAATATGTCGTATTCCCAGGGCAACAGCTATGGCTTTGCCCTCACATCCTACGGCTCGCTTCCTACGGGCGGTAGAGATAATACCATAAATCTTGACACATATGCCCGGTATTCTCTTCCGGTCAAAAACCTTGCGGGCAGAAGTGTTGCCGAGGGCGAAAGCGTTTTTGAATTCGACTGGAGCCGTAAGGGCACTGACTTTGACATAACGGCGGTTACCGGATTTATATGCGCCGCTCCCGAGGGAACGGTTGCGGTATGCTTTACCGACATTTCGGCAGTTTTCGATACCGATGTCTATCCCATTACCCACAGCTATAACTACATAATCGACGATTGCACCGATTATGTGGGATGGGACAACAGCTGTGACCACATATCCAGTGACGGCACAAAAATCAACGCATGGTGGCCGCTCGAAACGACCGTGCGTTTCTCGGAACCTAAAGATTTAAAGGGCATAAACAGCCTTGTTATCGATTTTACCGGATCGATCGACTACGGAAACAGCTTCTCATCTCTTTGGACGAGAAGTACCGATTTTAACCTGTTCGGAATAGTGCTTACCTCCTATCCGGTTTCCGACATTCCAAAACTCGAACAGTCAACCGGCCTTAACAACCACACCGCGTGGAACGAATGGGGACTGAGGGTAAGTGCAAGCGAGCTTGCAAAGGCGACATCCCCGGGATGCAATACTTATGCCCTTGATCTTTCGGCGGCAGGCGAAAACTTTACCATCGAAAATGTAACCGGTATGGCCATTGCCGCTCAGCCCGGAACGCAGGACACATATATTTTAGGCGTTTACGCCAATAGAAATAACGAGCGCACCGATGCCGAAAAGGCCGCGGCGGCCGTTACCGCAATGATAAACGCTCTTCCAGGCAGTGATGCGGCGCTTACCGATAAATCCGTAATAGAAGCGGCCCGCAGCGCATACGATGCGCTTTCCGATCTTGCAAAAACCTATGTTTTCAACATCGATAAGCTTGTCCTTTCGGAACAGAGAATAAAGGTGCTCAGCGGCACAAATGTCTACCGCTATACCCTTATGGGAGATAACATCGATAACTGGGCGCCATATACCGGCGATAATATGGAATATTGCACGACCACCAAGTCGGAAGGTCGGGGAAGTCTGCATTTTTGGCAGAAACGCGGCGTAGGAATGTATTACAGGTTTGATGAACCTACCGATCTTTCTCTTGCCACATCTATTGAGTTTGACCTGATGTGCCCGCCCGATATGCCCGCAAAGGCGCAAACGGTCAGAATAGCCTTTTCTTCAAAGGACTATGTCAACACCGATAACGATCATCCCGAGGGCGGAGCATGGGATGTGGAGTATATGGACCTTAATATGGAGGAATTCTCCAAGATAACTATGTCTCAAACCGCGTTTACCCACGTGGAAGTGGCTTTCCCCACCGATGATGCCACCCGCAAGGGACATAAGAAAGACTATGATATTTCGGCCACAAGGAAAATGCTCATTGAAATGCTCGATTACGAGTCCGAAGGCTATAACCACGAATATATCGACAACATCTGCATCAATTTTAAGGATTTCAAAACCGATGCCGAGATTTTGGCTGTGCAGAACGCCATTCAGGCGCTGCCCAAGCTTCACATGATGACAATTTCAAGCGCCAATGATGTAAGAGCCGCCCGCAAGCTGTACGAGGCTTTGCCGGATGAGAAAAAGGCTCAGGTAATCAATATCGGCAGTCTCATTTCGGCCGAATTTGTTACAAACACCGCCCTGTTTGCGGTGGGCAGTGCGGTTGCGTCAAATCCGTCGGCAACGGCCGTTTCCCTGCCTTTGACTGTCAGCGGAGACAGCGCAAACGCCGGTCTTGCTGCAACGATACATATGAAGGTCAAATACGACTCGTCTAAACTGACCCTTTCGTCAAATCCCTTTACTTCGAGCCTTATGAGCGGTGTATCTATTGAATACAACGCCTCGACGGCCGGCGAGCTTGATATGGTCATTGCCTATGATTCGGCTATCGGTAAGGGCAACTGGGGAAGCCTTAACTTTAACGTTAACGCCGACACATATAAAACGCCCCAGACCACCGATGTGTCCATAACCTTCGAGGAGGATTGCGCCACATTTGAAATGCACCCATTCCATCCCACTTCATTGGCGGGAACGGTCACCGTGCCCGAAATTATGAGCATAACCGTTGCATGGGACAGCCTGGCTTTCAGCTATAATGCCGCCTCATGGGACGCGCAGAATCACAACTGGAAGGGCAATTGGTCGACCTCCCAAAATTTCGTTACCGTAACAAACAACAGCAACATCGCCGTTAATTCCGATTTTTCCTTTACCCCCGTTTCGGGAAGCGGTATTGTCGGTACGCTCGATAAAACCACTGCGGCTCTTGCCAAGGGCGGCGATTCGGTCGTTTCAAAGCTGACCGTTTCTTCGGGAAATCAGGTTCCTTTCGACACCAAAAAGATAGGAACGGTTACTGTTGTTGTGAAAAAGTAACAATATAGCATAGCAGGGCATTGAATTGTACATTATGCACAAAAATTAATGTATATTTTTATTTGCTATGTGTATTGAAAATAAAATTATGGTATTGTATAATATCGGTAAAGTAAAAAACAACCAATGAATTACCACAAAATACACAATTAACGGGTAAAATAGACAAATTTTTTACTTTGCACTTAAAAACTTACTTAAAACTTATGAGGTGATCCCCCGTGCAGCAAGAAAATATAACCCCCAAAATCCCCGAAACCGAAGAGGAAAAAGAAGAAAAGAAAAAACGGTTCTTTCTTTGGTGGTGGATACTACTTCTCTTGATTTTGCTTATAGCCGTCGGAGTGATCGTGTGGGCGCTGTTCCTCAGAACTCCTAAAACCGATAATGTCCTTGCTCCCGATTATGCCCCCCGTCAGGTGGAACAGCATGCTCAGAGCTACGGTGAGGAAACAAGCAAGCTTGAACAGGCCGAGGGCGGCGGAGCCGTCACCCTTGAGTATACAACCGATGTAAACATAAACCTTTCCGAAAAAAAGGTATATTTCTCGGTGGCAAATCCCTATCAGTCCAATCAATCGATGCTTGTGCAGATAAAGATCAAGGACGAGGTCATTGCCGAATCGGGAACCCTTCAGCCGGGATATAAGCTCGGCGAGCTCGACATTACCGAGCAAAAGGCAAAAATGCTTTCCGAAGGGGTTTACGACGGACAGATACTCATTTGGTATTATCAGCCCGATACCGGTGAACGCGCCGTTGTTAACACGGCCATTCCGGTCAGCATAAATGTTCAGTAATCAGCTTGAAACCAAAATGATTTAAGAGGTGTAGAAATTGAAAAAGTTTGTTGCAATTATGATAGCGGCGGCAATGCTTCTGACCCTGTCGGTCTCGGCCTTTGCCGGAACGATAACCACAAACGGCGGAAGCGAAACCCGCGATGTCACAGGTGTATTCGCACAGCCCACAGACAAGGCAATATATGTGACCGTTACATGGGGCGATATGAAATTCCAGTATACTCCTTCTTCCCAAACATGGGATCATAACCGGCACATCTGGAAAGACGGCGGAACGGCCGGAACATGGGCACCCATTACTGCCGACGGAAACAAAGTTACCGTTCAAAACGATTCGAGCTGTGCCGTTAAAGCGGCATTTACCTATGGGGCGAAGGCCGAATACACCGGCGTTAATGCCTCCTTTGACAAGGCCGAGTTGAACCTCGCCGCTCCCACATATAACGATTCGACAAGTCATCCCTCGGGAACATCGATTGTCTCCCTTTCGGGAAGCATAAACGGAGATGTTACAACCGATACCGTTATGGGAACAATAACCGTTACCATAACCGCCTGATAAAGGCAGCACAGGTTATACAAGTTAAAAGGCAAATTCGCAAATACATAATCGCAAATACTCATTAGCAAGTACCCTGATAATTTTTAAGATATTATGCCTCTTCAGCAAGGGGAGAGACTGATATAAAAATGATTTATTTTAAAGGAGAAACCAAAATGAAAAAGATTATAGCGACACTTTTAGCAACAGCAATGATAGCAGGCTGCGCAATCAGCGCAAGCGCTTATGGCACTGACACCGCCACTGCCGACGGTCAGAATACCGATGCAAATCGTGATATTTTTGCAAATTATATAGCCGGTGAACGCGAAGATGTATACAAGGTTGACATTACTTGGGGAGACCTAAAGTTTAACTATCAGGCCGGTAGTGAAAAATGGAACACCGAAAAACATCAGTGGGAAGCTGATACAGCAGAAGGAAAGACCGCGGCTGTATGGTCTGTTGCCACTGAAGGCGGAGATGTTATAAAATTCGAGAACCATTCCAGCAAAGATGTTGTTGCTCATTTCGCATATGCAACAAAAGATCCCCGTATTGCCGGTGATGTTTCTGCAACCACTACCGTTAATGACCTTACTATAAAGAGACAGCCTATCGCTAACGAGGGTGAGGCTCTCACTGCGGATGCTAAGGCAGAAACTCAAGTTGTTATGAGCGGTGCTCTCGACAGCCGTTTTAATCCCGAAGGAACTGCTGACCTCTTTAAAGCTATCGGTACTTTGACCATAACCTTTACTGACGCTCAGTAATTTACTTGTGTTTTAAACCTACCGCGGCGGCGGGAAACTGCCGCCGCGGATAAGCGGATTATGCGGGCTGCGCCCCTTGCTTTGTGCGGCCCGCAAAACATCGAACATTCAAAAATGCGGCCCAAACCGCAGACGCATTTTTGAATGCTCGGCTTTCACTTTACTTGCTTATTTTGGCGGAGTGTTTGAAATTTGAAAAAAGCTTTGTTTTTGGCTTTTCGGAAAAATATGATCCGAAAAATCGTTAGCAGGGCAAAAGAAAAAGGAGAATATTTATGAAAAAAGTATTAGCAGTTGTTCTTGCCGTATGTATGTTGGCGGCAATGACCGTGGCCGCATCGGCCGAAAGCCCCATCACGGCAGTCGGCGGAACCGACACCAAGACCATTCAGGGTAAATATGTTGCCGCAGAGTCTCCGGCATATTATGTGACTGTTACTTGGGACAGCATGAAGTTTGACTTTAATCCTACTGCACAGGAATGGGATCACGAAAACCATCTCTTTAAGGCCACCGAAGCTGGCGGTGAGTGGACTGTTGCCGAGGGTTCCGGTAATGCCATTAATGTTGAAAATCATTCAAGTGTGCCCGTCAAAGCAGCTTTTTCAGCTGAGAAAATGGGCGCTTCTGTTTCGGGCGATCATTCCGAGATCGGCGAGTTCAGCGCTGCTGAGCTTAACCTCATTGCTCCCACAAGAGGCGTTGCCGCTCTTCCCGCAGGTGCTAAAGGATCTTCAACCTATATGCCTAAGGGTACACTTGATTCCACTGTCAGCGAGTACACCGACATCGGTGTTCTTACCGTTACCATTAACGCTGCCGACTAATATTTAAAGGCGTGCTTTAATGCGTTTACCTATTTTTAAACAGGGAGGTTGATGCCGTTGAAAAGGCTAACTGCTTGTATCGCGTCGCTTATTGCCGCGGCCGCGGTTACCGTTACTGCTTGTGCCACGGTTTACGACGGCGATACCGCAAACCCGTCGAATCTTTTGTCGGCAGGGGACGCATCTAAACATTCCTTTTACGGCCGATACAGCGATACCGATCCCGAGGCGGTCTACTATGTAAACATATCCTGGGGCTCTATGGTGTTCAGCTATAACGCCGGGCAGTCGACCTGGGACGCGGTTAATCATCAATGGGATGATAATGGCGGCGGACAGTGGACGGCCGAACAGGCGGGCGTATCGGATAAAATAACGGTGGATAACCATTCCAGTGCGGCGGTTAAAATAACCTTTTCGGGGCAGGAAAATGCCGAAAAAGAAATTTGGGATAAAACCCAAATCGGCGAATTTGTTCCGATAAGCGGCGAAGATAACACGCTATCACAAGGCTCGGTGACCCTTAGTGAGACAACGCGGGGAAAGGCCGAGCTTGACAGCGGCGCGACCGTTTCGGTGCTTTATAAACCGGCGGGATATGTTACAAGCGCCCTTTCGACCCAAAAGGTTATGGGAACGCTGACCGTTACCGTTAACGAGGCTTAAAAGGCTTAGTTAAGCAACCGATGTTCGACCGTTGGTTACTTAACCTTAGCGAACATATCCAAACACGCCTGAAATGGCCTATTAATGGTGCTTTTCGGCTTGTCGTCGCATATAGGCGCCAGCCTTATATGTTCCTCCGCACCGAAAATCCCTCATTACTACGCTCATTTCAGGTCGAAGAATTTTGTCGGTAAGAAAAATGCTCAGATACAAGGCAAAAGCGCAGTTCATCCTG
>CAKSDF010000049.1 GCA_934444695.1 uncultured Eubacteriales bacterium
ATACATTCCCGTTTGCTCGGACGGCGGAATCGTTCACGACCACCATATGACCCTTGCCCTTGCCATGGGCGCCGATTTCCTTATGCTCGGCAGATATTTTGCCCGTTTCGACGAAAGCCCCACAAACAGAATAACCATCAACGGAAATTATTATAAGGAATATTGGGGCGAAGGCTCCAACCGCGCGAGAAACTGGCAGAGATACGACCTTGGCGGAGACAAAAAGCTTTCCTTTGAGGAGGGCGTTGATTCCTATGTGCCATATGCCGGAAGCCTTAAGGACAATGTAGGTCTTTCGCTTAGAAAGGTCAAGTCCACAATGTGCAACTGCGGTGCGCTGACCATCCCCGAGCTTCAGCAAAAGGCCAAGCTGACCCTTGTGTCGGCCACCAGCATCGTTGAGGGCGGCGCCCACGATGTCATTCAAAAGGAGACCTCGGTCAGCGGACTTAATAAATAACGACGCTGATTTGATAAGCTCCTTGTTATGAAAACGGCAGAAATTTGCTGATTTCCGCAGAATATCTAACCGATGACAATATAATAAAATATTACGTTAAAAACCGCATCGAGACAGTGTAGAGCTCGGTGCGGTTTTTTAAAGAAAAAGGGACGAAAAATGCTTTTGATATAAAAGTCGGAAAAGATTATGCCGAAATTAGAAAAAGCAGGTGGAAAACAAGAAAAATCTGTGATATGATTAAATCAGAAGGTCAAGACCGAGGTCAAAAAGCAATCCGTTCATTTCCACAACCGAAAGCTGCTTTGCAAGGCCGAAGAGCAGGGCGTTGTCTCTTTGATTTTTAGAATATAGCGGCGCATATCCCGTGATCTTTAAAAGGTGCTCGGTCTCCTCGCAGTTTAGAGGAAAACCGAAACACAGCATTATCATTTTGTCTCTTGTGGGCGTCTTTATATCCGAAAAGATTTGATATGCATAGTGGGTTTCTATTCCCGACCGTGCGATCACTCGGGATTTTTTTAAATCCTTTTCGGCCAAAAGGGCGCAAAGCGCTCGCCCCGGTTTCATTGTTTCGGTTATATCCCGACCGTTTTCGGTCAGGTATTCGTTATAGCTCGGGCTGTTTTTAAGCAGCTTCAAAAGCTCAGATGTTGTTTTTTTCATGCAAAAATCCCCCTTTTGAGGTGTTATATGAACAATAATGTAAATCAATATTTTATTGAAAGCCTTCAGGAAATTTACAAGCTCGCTCCGTCGGTATCACTTTGCATCTATCCTCCCACGGCCAAGCTTTTTGTGGTCAAGGAAATCGAAACCGCTTCGGCAGAGTGTTTTGAAAAGCTGTGTGACATTTGCTGTGACAGCATTGCAAGTGTCAAATGCGTTTTTTATCGAGACGGGAGAGCCTTTGTGGTTAGGGACTATGTGGAGGGAGAGCCGCTTTCAAAGCTGCTTGAAAGAACAACGCTTACTCCGCAAAAAACCGCCGAGATTGCCTGTGATGTGTGCCGAGGCCTTTCACAGCTTCACAAAATCGGTCTTGTTCACCGTGACATCAATCCCAATAATATCATAATAACACCGGAAGGTCACGCAAAAATTATAGATTTCGGAATAATTCGCACATTTTTAAAGCAAAAAGGGGGCGACACGGTGATTATGGGAACGCCGGGTTTTGCCGCGCCAGAGCAATTTGGATTTCATCAGAGCGATGAAAAAACCGATATTTATGCCGTTGGAGTGCTTATTTGCGTAATGCTTACCGGACAGTTGCCGTCGGCAGGACTGCCAAAGGGAAGAATGGGCGGGATTGTTAAGAAATGCGTCGAAATGGATCCGAAAAAGCGGTTTGAAAGCACCGAGGAGATAATACGGATTTTGTCGAAAGACAAGGGAAAAATTGACATACAGGACACGGCGGCCGATCGTTTTGTTTCGGCGATTCCGGGGCTGAGAAGCGGCAAAAAATCTGTGGTGGTGCTGGCGGTCTTAGGATACATACTTGCCGCATTGATGACGGTAGGTATTTTTGCCTCTCTCAAAAGCCCAAAGCAACTGCCGCTTTATGTTTTGGCATGGGTGATGACATTTGCTGTTCCGTTCTTTAGCTTTAACAATTTTCTCGGAGTATGGGATAAGCTGCCCTTTTCGGCCGGAGCCGACAGAAGAAGTCAGCGAAGGCTTTACGGGCTGCTGGGCGGACTGTCGATCTTTTTCGGAATAATATTTTTCGGCATTGCAAACAGCTGAATGCTACACAGGAAAAAGGGACGAGCGAAAGCACGGTATGCGTTATGGTTAAAGCAGTATTGACAATACTACTGGAAAACGGCGCGCGCAGTATAAACTCAGCGATGATCTGAAAGGATACTTTTTACATTGTTTTTGACAGAATGCCGGCAAAGCTTTACCGCTTTGTCGGTGTTTTTATTGGACTGCTGACGACCAAAAGCCGACAATAATCAGTTTATCACGAAAAAACCGTTAATGTTATGCTGCCAGCATAACAAAACCGCCTTTTAGGGTGTTAAAATGCCGTAAAAAGGAGGTTTGAAAATGAAAACTGCTAAACTTGTAATCGGAATAATCAGTATGGTTCTTACCCTGATAATCATGCTTCAATCATGCGCTGTTGGGGTCGGTAATGCC
Source organism: uncultured Eubacteriales bacterium (assembly GCA_934444695.1). Lineage (GTDB taxonomy): Bacteria > Bacillota > Clostridia > Oscillospirales > Acutalibacteraceae > UMGS1484. The sequence goes on from CAKSDF010000049.1 coordinate 2,612, forward strand.
ATTCTCAACACCGGAGAGGTGTCCGGCTCGGCGGGACTTCTTCTTGCTATTTTTATGCTTGTTGCAGGAATTGTCGGCGTAGCCGCGAGAAAAAGCGTGGCCGGAGGTTTTGTCGCCGGGGCTTTTTATCTGGTGGGCGGAATAATCGGCGTTGCGAATTATCAAAGCTATTATGACCTGCTTATCTGGTCGATAGTAAGCTTTGGATTTGCAGCGACATTCATAATCGGCTCCGTTTTTTCAAAAAGACAGGATAAAAGCAAGAAGGACGAAAAAAATCGGGAGGAAAATGTATGAAAAACAGAATCAAATCATGGATAGCTTTTGGAACGGTGCTGTGCCTTATTTTGAGCTTTTGTTCATGTATGGGCGATACGGCGCCTGGCGGAGATTCGGCTAAAATCGATTCAAAAAAGAACGAGAAGGTTACCGTTGAGGAGCAAAAATGCTTTGAATATGACGGATTTTCGGTGACCGTTAAGGGATATAAGGACGACGGTATTTTCGGGCCGGAATTTGCTCTTTATATAGAAAACAACAGCTCTGAAGATCGTATTTTAGGATGCAGGGAGCTTATAATAAACAATTGTATGGTTACAAATCTTTTGTCCGTTACCGTTCCTGCTGGGTCAAAGGCAAACGATGCTTTGGACATCTCGTCGTCTGATCTGAAAAAGGCCGGAATAGATACGGTGGGCAAGGTAGAAGCCTATTTTATTGTTATGACAAGCGCTCTTGAAACGATATATTCGGCCGATCCGGTTACAATCAAAACCTCGGCCTATGATTCGTGCGGAGAAGTCGCTCCCTCTGAAACAGGAACCGAGCTTTTCAATGAAGGCGGGGTAAAAATAGGATTTTGCAGAATTTCTGAGGACGAGATTTTGGGAAAATCGGCTACCCTTTATGTTGAAAACAATTCTGATAAAGACATAATCGTTCAAGCTGACAATTTTACGGTCAATGATTTTAAAATTACGGAAATTTTCACTTCCACCGTCTATTCGGGAAAACACGCCTATTCAGATATTACAATGACTTCCGATCAGCTTGAACAAAACGGAATTACAAACATAGAAAAGCTTTCGATGAAGTTTATTGTTATGAAAGACGGAACGTTTGACAGAATCTCTGAAAGCGGCGTTGTAACTGTCAAGATTTAAAGAGATAACATTTGTCGGCAAACTACACCGAGACTTTATAATTCACTTATGACAAAAAAGAAAAGGGAAGGACTGCACCTTAGGCGGTTGCTTCCCTTTTTCTTGCCTTTTTAAAAGCTTTGTGATAGTATAGATGTGTTATTTATATCCTTCTTATGAAACGAAAGCCTGTAATGAAAAAAGGCGGAGAATGAAAGACGGGACGAAAACGCAGGGGACGGTTGATCCTTGCGGAATTTTGGGGGAAAGTATGTATAAGCTGTTTTTGGTTGAAGATGACGACGGCATTGCCGAGGCTGTTAAAAAGCTCGGAATGTCCTGGGGACTTGATGTGGAGGTGTGCAGTGACTTTGCGAATGTCACTGCCCGGTTTGCCGAGTTTTCTCCCCACATCGTGCTGCTCGACATCGGTCTGCCTTTTTTTGATGGATTTCACTGGTGTCGGGAAATAAGGGCACTTTCAAAGGTGCCGATAATCTTCATCTCCTCGGCGGGAGACAATATGAACATCGTTATGGCGGTCAATATGGGAGCCGACGATTTTGTCACAAAGCCCTTTGACGGAAGGGTGCTTATGGCCAAGGTACAGGCGCTTCTTCGCAGAACATACGACTTTTCCGAAGGAACTGCCCTTATCGAACACGGGGGAGCGGTGCTGAATAAAGACGACGGAAGCTTAAGCTTTAAGGGGAAAAAAATACCGCTCAGCAAAAACGAGTACCGCATACTTCTTTGCCTTATGGAAAATCGGGGTAAAACGGTCAGTCGGGAAAAGCTTATGGAACAGCTTTGGGAAACCGATCAGTTTGTGGACGAAAACACTCTGACCGTTAATGTTAACCGGCTTAGAAAAAAGCTTTCGTCCGCAGGCTTAGACAAGTTTATAACCACAAAGTTCGGCCAGGGGTATATTGTGGAATAATGATACGCACAGTGTGCAGATAATGTGCCACGATTTGCGGAAATCGCAAAAAGGACGATATATCCGTTGCGGAAAAACGAAAACACCCTAACAGGAGATTTTATGAAACTGTTTTTTAGATATTTAAAATCGAAGATATGGCCCATAGCGGCGTTTTTTGTCTTTGTCGGAATATTTATTGCCGCACTTTTGCTTTATAATGTGCCGATAAAGGCTGTTCTTTATCCCGCCTTTGTTTGCGCTCTTTGCGGTGCGGGACTTTTAGCGGTGGACTTTGCCAAACAGCGGAAAAGGCACGCTTTGCTTGAAAAGGCAGCGGGTTTGGCGGCGGCCGAAATAGACAGCCTTCCGATACCCGGCGATATAGACGGCGAGGATTATCAGAAGATCATCCTTTCTTTAAAGGAGCAGACGGGCGAGATCCTTTGCGACAACAAGCGTAAGCTCCGCGATACCGTAGAATATTATACTCTTTGGGCCCACCAGATAAAAACCCCCATTGCCTCTATGAGACTGGCTCTTGAAGGGGAGGACACGCCTCTTTCGCGAAGGCTTAATTCCGATCTCTTCAGAATAGAGCAATACGCCGAAATGGTTATGACCTATCTGCGGCTTGATTTTGAAAACACCGACTATGTTTTAAAGGAATACGATATCGACGCTTTAATAAAAAAATCGGTGAAAAGCTTTTTTGGTGAATTTATAAACAAACGGCTGTCTCTTGATTACAGCCCCGTTAAAACGAGCATTGTCACCGATGAAAAGTGGTTTTGCTTTGTGCTTGAGCAGCTTATTTCAAATGCCCTTAAATACACTGGTGAGGGCGGCGTGAAAATCTATATGAAGGACAGTGCTCTTTGTATTGAGGACAGCGGAATGGGTATTGCAAAAGAAGATCTGCCGAGAATTTTTGAGCGGGGATACACAGGCATGACCGGCCGAAACGACCGCCGCTCCAGCGGAATAGGACTTTATCTTTGCAAGAGAATATGCAAAAATCTTAACATAGGAATAAAGGCAAGCTCAAAGGTGGGGAAAGGCTCGGTTTTTGAGCTGGAGCTTAAAGAGGCGGTAAAGAACAAGGAGCGATAGAACGGTCGTGCTGTTACGGTAGCTGAGGCAGTCAGCGTAAGCTGACAGGAGGGAGGCCTCGGTGAAAACGCATAGGCAGTTTGAAACGACGGTTTTGATTTCTTCTGATAATTGCAGGATATTGCTCCCTCCGATCTCGGCAGAGCCGAGACAGCCTCAGCGGTGGGCTTGGTGTAAACTTTGGCGAGAATTATTCATAAACAGAAAGACGGTTAGGCCGTAAAGCAAAGGACTTACAAAAGTGTAAGAAATGAATCGGGAAATGTAAGGCAATTCGATTGTTTTATCTTTCCCGTTTTTGCTAAAATGAGAGCAGAAAAGTGAGAGACCCGATAAAAAGCATATGGCAAAGCGGGAGCTTTCAAATCGTTGCCGTCGCTTTTTGAGGGTCTTTACAAGGAGGAAAAGTATATGAGCTTTTTAGAAGTAAGCGAACTTACAAAAACCTATTCCACCCGTTTCGGTGCAACAAAGGTGGAGGCTCTCAAGGGCATTAATTTTACCGTTGAAAAGGGAGAATTTGTTGCCATAATGGGCGAGTCTGGATCGGGCAAAACCACCCTGCTCAACATCATCGCCGCCTTAGACCGTCCTACGAGCGGACGGGTGGTGCTCGACACGATGGAGCTTTCCAAGGTAAAAGAACAGCATATGGCGGCTTTTAGGCGGGATAATCTGGGATTTGTTTTTCAGGAGTTTAATCTGCTTGACACGTTCACGGCCGAGGATAACATCCTACTGCCCCTTGTGCTTAGGGGGGAGGGCTATCAGGATATGAGTCAAAAGCTCAGACCTGTTATTGAAAGGCTGGGAATCTTCGACCTTATGAAAAAGTACCCCTATGAGCTTTCTGGCGGACAGAAACAGCGTGTGGCTGTTGCCCGCGCCGTCATTACCGACCCCAAGATTATACTGGCCGACGAGCCTACCGGCGCCCTCGATTCAAAATCGGGCGATGAGCTGCTCCGACTGTTTTCGGACATTAACGGTCAGGGGCAGACCATCCTTATGGTCACCCATTCGGTCAATGCGGCAAGCACCGCGGGAAGGGTACTTTTCATAAAGGACGGAAAGGTATTCCATCAGCTCTATCGGGGAGATAATTCTAAAAACGAATTTTATCAGAAAATTTCCGATACCCTTACACTGCTTTCGACGGGCGGTGACAGAGCATGAAAAACGGGATCTATTTTAAACTTGCCTTTGACGGCATAAGAAAAAACCGAAAGCTCTTTTTGCCTTACATCTGCGCCAGTGCCGGAATGGTTATGATGAGCTATATCATCTTCTTTTTGACCGCCAACGAGCGCATACTGGCCCTTAAGGGTGGAGTGGCTATTCATGATACCCTCGGTTTCGGATGCGGCGTTATGGCCATATTTTCCTGCATATTTCTTTTTTACACAAACTCCTTCCTTATCCGCCGCCGAAAAAAGGAATACGGCCTTTACGGGGTGCTCGGAATGGGCAAAAGACAGCTTGTGGCAGTATGCTTTTTTGAAAATCTGCTTGTAACGGTCATTTCACTCTTTTTCGGTCTTGTGTTTGGTATTGCTTTTTCCAAGTTTGCCGAGCTGGGACTTGTAAACATTGCGTCGGGTCAGACCGATTTTTCCTTTTCCCTCGACCCTTCGGCGGTTTTAAAGACAGTTGCAACATTTGCTATCATATTTGTGCTTGTGTTTTTAAACTCGGCAAGACAGATGAGATTTTCCGATACCGTTGCCCTTCTTAAAGGGGAAAACACAGGTGAAAAGCCGCCTAAGGGAAACATTTTCCTCGGAGTAATCGGATTTCTTGCTTTGGGCTGGGCCTATTACATTGCCGTAACAATAAAGGATCCCATCAGCGCAATGGTGTGGTTTTTTGCGGCAGTGGTTGCGGTCATTATAGCCACATATTTGCTGATGATATCAGGCTCGGTGGCACTTTGCCGGGTGCTCAAGAAAAACAAGAAATATTATTATAAGAAAAATCATTTTGTGGCCCTTTCTTCCATGGCTTACAGAATGAAACGCAACGGTGCGGGACTTGCTTCTATTTGCGTGCTTTCGACCATGGTGCTTGTTACCGTGGCCACAACGGCCTGTATGTTTTTTGGCGCCGAGGACGCTATAAATGCAAATTATCCCCGTCAGATAAATGTTAGTTGTAACGTCGACGGAAGAATAGAAGAGGCTGATGAAAACTTTGAAATTCTCAAAAAGGGAGTTTCCGACGAAACCGAAAAGGAGGGAGCGACCCTTTCAAATATAAGAGAAATGCGTTATCTTTATGCCGTAGGCTCCATGACCGACAGTGTGGCATATTGCGACTACAACAGTGAGGTCTTCTTTCCGAATCTTAATTGCCTCAGAGAATTTATAATTGTACCCGAAAAATATTACAAAGGCATTACTGGGGAAAATGTTGATGTTTCCGACGGCGGCTGTGTCATACGCACCATAGAATGTGATTATAAACAGGATAAAATGAATTTCGACGACGGGCCTGCATTTGATGTGGCTGATTCGAACAGAATAAACCGAAATTTCTTTTCCGAGCGGACCACATCAGCCGGATGTATAATTGTCGTTGTGAAAAATCTCGATGGTTTTGCCGAGTGTATGTCTGCGCCGGAGGGCGAGGCAAAATTCTGCTATTGCCAGCGATATGGGTTTGATACCGATTTGAACAACAGCGATCAGATCGGACTTGAAAAACATCTTGAAGAATACGTAGCAGACAGCAACAGGGTCTATTCCTATACGGAGGTCACCAGCCGTGCACGGAACGAAGGAGATTTTTACGGAACTTTCAGCGGAATGTTTTATCTTGGGATTCTGCTGAGTTTAGTGTTTGCTCTGGCGGCTGTGCTTATAATTTATTATAAGCAAATATCCGAAGGGTACGAGGACAGAGGCCGATTTGAAATAATGGCAAAGGTGGGAATGACCGACAAAGAGGTTAAATCCAGCATCAATTCTCAGCTTTTGACCGTTTTTTTCGTGCCGCTGCTGCTTTCGGGACTGCACCTTGCCTTTTCTCTGCCCATGATCAAAAAGATACTTGAACTTTTCAGCCTTACGAACACGGGACTGTTCTTGATGACGGCTGGGCTTTCCTTTGCGGTATTCGCTCTGTTCTATGTGGTGGTATATAAGCTGACCGCCCGCGCCTATTACGGCATTGTCAGCGGATCTAAGGAACAGTCGAAAATTTGAGCAAAGCGTAAAAACGGCTGATTTCACAATTCTGCCCTTTAAAAGCTAATGATACCAATCAAAAGCAAGGCTCGCAATATTTAAAAGAGTATGCTTTCCTCCCGCTTTTCTCGGGCCTAAATTTGCCCTAAAAATCAACTTTAAAACAACTCCTTAAATTAAAAAAAGACCGCCCGCCGAAAAGGATCTGAATGTCCTTTCGGCGGGCGGGTCTTTTATCTTTAAAACCTTGTTTTGTCGGTGCGGCATATTGCTTTATCAAAGGGCCGTCAACCGATCGGTTGGATACGGTATCATACCGAATAAACGGTTTTTATGCGGTCAAATTTTCTGCCGAGGGGTCTCGAAAAAAGGGCGAGGAAAAGAATGTTAGACACCGAGTAAAGGACGGTGTAGGGAATGGCGGTGTAAAGGGCGGCGGCATAAAGGGAGGGGTCAAGCCCTCCGCTGTACCATACCACAGTCCACACATCCATAATGAACGAGAAAACAACACCCGAAACCGCACCGTAAATGAGCAGAAGGGGAGTGCTTTTTTTAAATCTCTCTCCGAAAATCCCCGCAAAAAAACCGATAAGCCCGAAGGAAAGCATCTGAAAAGGCGTCCAGGGTCCCATACCGAAATATATGTCGGAAATCACGGCCGAGAGTGAGCCGGTTAAAAATCCCGCCTCCTTGCCGAAATATACGGCGGTTAAAACGGTTATGGCGCTTATGGGCTTGAAAAAGGGAATGAATCGGCCGATAACCGAAAGGGCAACCATAACCGCTACAAGTATGAGACGGCGGGAACCGGTCTTTTTTTGCTCGAATCCTCCGAAAAAGGCCGCGATTGATAGGATTGCCACAAGCACTATGGTATAGGCAAAATTCCCGTTTGGGGAAAGGAACACTCCCGCCGCAACGCAAAGAGGAATGAGAAAAAGCGGCAGAAAAATCGAGAGGAATTTTCTTACACCTTTGTTTTTGACCGCTATCATTTCCGCCCGCCTCCTTTTTGAGAGGGATTGCGGGGGGCTTTCTTTTCGCTTTTAGACTGATTATCGGATGCCGCATTGCCGCTGTCAATCGTGCTTTGGCTATTTGCGGGGGCTTTACCTGAATCGGTCGATCGGAAGTTGCGGGCAACTGCCTTTTTGCGGCCGGATGCCTCGCTGTATGCCGATATGGCGTCGGCAAGGGTGACAGGCGTATCTTTAATAACGCCTTTAGACATGGGCACAAATGGGGTGGTATAAAAACTGCCGCTTTTGAAAAAGTCGCGGGAGGGGGCGGTGCAGATGTTTTGTCCCCTGAAAAACATGGCGCAGCGGTCGGCGGTCTCGGCGGCAAATTCGGCGTCGTGAGTGACGGCGATTATGGTCATTCCCGCCTCTTTAAGCTGCTTTAAGGCAGAGGAAAGGGCAAGCTTTGAAGCCGAGTCGAGCCCCTTTGTCGGCTCGTCAAGCAAAAGCAATCTCGGCTTTGTTGAAAGTGCTTTTAACAGGCCTAAGATCTGCTGTTGACCGCCAGAAAGGTCATATGGGTGGCGGGACAAAAGACTGTTGTCAATGGTCAAAAAATCGTAGCCGTCACGGTCGACCGATTTAAGCTCCTCGGCCACCGTGTCCTTTAAAAATATCGGTTCGATATCCTGAGGAAGGAGCGATACGACGCCTCTATACAGCTCTCCGCCCTTATATTTTTCAATTGCCTTTTCAAAAATTTTAACCTTGCCGGAATAGGCTCTTTTTACACCGGCCGCCACCGACAGCGCCGTTGTTTTTCCCGAGCCGTTTCCGCCCAGTATGCAAAATATCTCGCCCTCGTAGACCGTAAGGTCAAGCCCCTTTAAAATGTCCTCTCCCGATCTTTCAAATCGGAAAAAGGCCTCTTTTATTTCACGGGCCTTCGGACGGTCGGTTTTGCGGGGCTTTGTTTGGAAGACTGCATTTTCGGCTGCTTTTGCGGCAATTTTCTGTTGCTCTCTTTCACAAGTGCTTTTTGATAAATCAGAAAAAAGCCCAAGCTTTTCGCAAAGAAGCTCCTTACCTTCCCTTACGTTTAAGGGGCAACTTTCCGAAAGGTCAACACATGAGAAAAGCCGTGCCGCCGCGGGAAGAGAACGGCAAAGAACGCTGTCCTTTCCGATTTTTTCGGCCGCAGTTCTCGGTTCGCAAAAGCAGAGAAGCCGTCCGTCTTTAAGGGCAAGAATTTTGTCCGATCGGGAAAAAAGCTGCTCGAGACGGTGCTCGGAGATAATAACGGTGGTGCCGAATTCGGTGTTCAGCCGAGAAACCACCGACAGAAATTCCGCCGCCGCAACGGGATCGAGGCGGGCGGTTGGCTCGTCCAAAATGAGCACATCGGGATCTGTCACCATAACCGAGGCAAGGGTCAAAAGCTGTTTTTGTCCTCCCGAAAGGGCAGATGTCGGCCGCTCGAAAAGATGTTCTATTCCAAAGAAACAGGCCGTTTCAGCCACCCGTCGGCGTATTTCGTCGCTTTCCATTCCTAAATTTTCGGCTCCAAAGGCAAGCTCGTGCCATACC
>CAKSDF010000050.1 GCA_934444695.1 uncultured Eubacteriales bacterium
CATTTTATTCTACATTATTCGCCAAAGCATTGCAAGAATAAATGTGCATTTGTTTAAAGCATGGTATGTTCTTTGCCGAGCCGTGCGGCAGATTTTGAGATTATTTATGATATGATTCCGAAAAAAGGGGAATCGTATATTGGGTAAAAATAATATTTCCGTAGCAGGCGCTTCCAAAGCTTTGGAAGCGCTTTTGTTATAACGGATTTTTTCGGCTTGAAGATTTCCGGCGGGGTTTGTTTTGTTATGAAGTCTTAATATTTCGTCGGGCGGTTTAACCTTCATTTTACATTTCCGAGATTTTGGATTTAACACAGGGGCGATATGATATAGGCGTAGTCAATGAAAAGCAAATGCAAAAAATCAAAAGCTAAAAGGAGCAGATTGAAATGAAAGTTAAAAAGATTGCAACACTTGTTCTGGCAGTTATGGTTGCCGCAATGAGCTTTGCCGGATGCGGCAGCTCTTCAGACGACACATCCACTTCCGCCGACGCCGGCGCGTCGACCAAAACCGCCCTTTCGGGAACGGTTGCAACCGACGGATCCACCTCTATGGAAAAGGTCATCGGCGCACTGGGTGAAGCCTTCACCACCGAAAACAGCGGCGTAAACTTCACCTACAATCCCACCGGATCGGGTACCGGAATCACCGCCATCAGCGAAGGAAGATGCGACATCGGTCTTTCCAGCCGCGCACTTAAGGACGAAGAAAAGGCAAAAGGCCTTGAAGGCACCACCCTCGCTCTCGACGGCATCGCAATGATCGTCAACCCCCAGAACGGCGTTTCCGATCTGACCGTTGAGCAGATCGCCTCCATCTACACCGGCGAAGTAACCAACTGGAAGGATGTCGGCGGTAAGGATGCTGAGATTGTCGTTATAGGCAGAGAGGCCGGAAGCGGTACAAGAGACGGATTTGAGTCGATCACCAAGACCTCCGAAAAATGCCAGTATCGTCAGGAACTGACCTCCACCGGCGATGTCATCACCGCAGTTTCACAGAACCCCGATGCCATCGGTTATGCATCCCTCGCATCGGTCAAGGATACCGTTAAGGCGCTTAATGTAGACGGCGTAACCCCCACCGAAGAAACGGTCAAAAACGGAAGCTACAAAATTCAGCGTCCCTTCGTACTGGTAACTAAAACCGGCGTTGAGCTGTCCGAAGCGGCAAAAGCATTCTTCGACTATGCCACCTCTGCAAAGGCAAGCGATATAATCGCCGCCGCAGGAGCAACCCCCGTAAAATAACAATCACTTAAAAAATGCAGGGAGCAGGCCTTGTTTTGCGGGTCTGCTCTCGTCTGATAATAAAAGGTGAAAAAATGAAGAGCAAGCAAAAGGTTTTTGAAAATGTTATTCACGGAATATTTCTGATACTGGGGCTTGTTGCCGTGGCGGCCGTGCTGCTTATAAGCGTTTATCTGATCGTGTCGGGAATTCCCGCCATAAGAAAAATAGGCCTCGTCAATTTCCTTTTCGGCAAGGAATGGCAATCGACGGCGGCCGATCCTAAATACGGCATTCTCCCCTTTATTTTAACAAGCGTTTACGGAACGGCGGGAGCGGTGCTTGTGGGAACTCCAATCGGATTTTTTACGGCTGTTTTCCTTGCAAAGGTCGCGCCAAAGGGCATGCGGCGGGTGGTAGAATCGGCCGTGGGACTGCTTGCGGGAATACCCTCGGTGGTTTACGGCCTTGTGGGTATGCTTGTGCTGGTTCCGGCCATCAGAAACATTTTCGGCGTGGCCGACGGATCGGGACTTCTCGCCGCCATTATTGTGCTTGCGATTATGGTGCTTCCATCCATAATAAAGGTCTCTCTCAACGCTCTTGAGGCGGTGCCTAAGGAATACGAGGAAGCGTCGCTGTCACTCGGCGCCACCCCGGTTGAAACATATTTCCGTGTGTCGGTTCCCGCCGCAAAAAGCGGAATTACGGCGGCGGTCGTGCTGGGCGTCGGACGGGCGATCGGCGAGGCAATGGCGGTCATAATGGTATCGGGAAACGCGCCCAATATGCCCTCGCTTTTTGAAAGCGTCAGATTTCTGACCACCGCCGTGGCAAGCGAAATGTCATACGCTTCGGGACTTCAGCGGCAGGCCCTGTTTTCCATAGCATTGGTGCTGTTTTTATTCATAATGCTTATAAATGCCGCCTTAAACTTTTTTCTTAAAGGCAAAAAAGAAAAGAACTGAAATTTTCTCGGTTTTGAAAAATGCAAAGATGTCATTAAAATTTCTTTAATGCCGGGAAAGGAGAAAAGATGAAACAAAAAGCTTTAAGTCCCGCCCGCAGGTTTTACATCGGGACAATGAAATTTCTTATGCTGCTTTGCGCGGGTATAACCTGCGTTATAGCGGCGGCTATCATAGTGTTTGTACTTGTTAAAGGAGTGCCCTGCATAAGCTGGAACCTCATTTCCACAAAGCCCAGCTATCTCGGCGGAAACATCGGTATACTCCCCGATATTTTAAACACCCTTTATATGATATTCGCCACCTTAATCGTGGTTTTGCCGGTGGGCGCGGGAGCGGCGGTCTATCTTAACGAATACGCAAAAAGCAAGCGTATGGTCAAGATCATAGAATACGCTGCCGAGACCCTTTCGGGAATACCGTCGGTCATTTTCGGCCTTGTGGGTATGCTGTTTTTCTGCCAGTTTCTTGATATGAAAACCTCACTTGCCGCAGGTGCAATGACCCTTGTCATAATGAACCTTCCGACAGTTATGAGAACCACCCAGGAAAGCCTTAAAACCGTTCCTCAAAGCTACCGCGAGGGTGCTTTTGCTCTCGGTGCGGGAAAGTGGAGGGTCATACGCACGGTGGTGCTTCCCGGATGCATCGACGGTGTGGTAACCGGCTGTATACTGTCGGTAGGACGTATCTTGGGAGAATCGGCTGCCCTTCTTTTCACGGCCGGCTTTGCCCACAGCTTAAACGACCTTATAAACGGACTTAAAAGCTCGGGCTGTACCCTGACCGTCGCCCTTTATGTTTATGCAAAGGAGCAGGGCGAGTTTGATGTGGCCTTTGCCATTGCGGCAATTCTTATGATAATGACCCTTATAATCAATTTCCTTGCCGATTTCCTCGGCAGAATGTTTAAAAGGAGGAGAGACAGATGAGCGACATTATTACGGTCGACAATCTTAATTTGTGGTACGGCGAAACACAGGCTTTAAAGGACATTAACATTCACATAAAGGAACATAGCATAACCGCCCTTATCGGTCCTTCGGGCTGCGGAAAATCGACATTTTTAAAGACCCTTAACCGAATGAACGACCTCATCCCCGGGGTCAAGATAACCGGTGATGTAAAATACGAGGGAAAGGATGTCTTTTCCTTTGACGTCAACGAGCTGAGAAAAAATATCGGAATGGTTTTTCAAAAGCCCAATCCCTTCCCCATGAGCATTTACGACAATGTGGCCTACGGTCCCCGTACCCACGGCGTTCCCAAATCCCGGCTTGACGAGATTGTCGAAAGCTCTCTTAGAGGTGCGGCCATATGGGACGAGGTCAAGGACAGGCTGAAAAAATCGGCTCTCGGCCTTTCGGGAGGTCAGCAGCAGCGCCTTTGCATTGCCCGTGCTTTGGCCGTTAAACCCAAGGTGCTTCTTATGGACGAACCCACCAGCGCACTTGACCCTGTTTCCACCACAAAAATCGAGGATCTTGTCACCGAGCTTAAAAAGGAATATACCATCGTCTGCGTTACCCATAATATGCAGCAGGCGGTCAGGGTATCGGATTACACGGCCTTCTTTTTGCTGGGTGATCTTATCGAATGCGGCAAGACCGAGGCTATTTTCTCTAATCCTAACGACAAACGGACAGAGGACTATATCACAGGGAGGTTTGGATAATGCGCAACAGATTCGACAGACAGCTTTTGCAGCTTAACGATAAGCTGACCCAGATGGGGGTAATGTGCGAGGAGGCCATAGCCCTGACCGTTACCGCCCTTATCGACGATAATACCGAAATGGCCAAGGGGGTTTACGACCGCGACGACGAGATCGATCATCTCGAGCGGGAAATAGAATCCCTTTGCCTTAAAATGCTGCTTCAGCAGCAGCCGGTTGCAAGGGATCTAAGGCAGATTTCTGCGGCCCTTAAAATGATAACCGATCTTGAGAGAATAGGCGATCAGGCGGCCGACATTGCCGAGATAATCATCTTTTTAGGCGGCAAAAGCAGGATGAAATTTGACGAAATAAAGCAGATGGCATCGGCGGTCATAAAAATGGTCAACAGCAGCATTGAGGCCTATGTAAAACGGGACTGCGACCTTGCCAAAAAGGTCATTAAGGCCGACGACGAGGTGGATACGCTTTTTATAAATATCAAGGAACAGATCATAAAGAACATCGCAGCCGAAGGTGCCGACGGAGAATTTGCCATTGATATGCTTATGATTGCAAAGTATTTCGAGCGCATCGGCGATCACGCCGTTAATGTGGCCGAATGGGTGGAATTTTCCATAACAGGTGTGCACAAGGGTAGCCCCGAAATGTAACGCCGACAAAGATACCGGAATTTTGCATTATCCGAAATCTTGCCGTAAATAGCGTTTTAAACGAGTTTTCTACGTGGTAATTTCTTTCATACCGACAGAATAAACTCCTCAAATAAGCGGCATACAGCCGCTGTCAGGCATAATCTTCGCGGTATATAGGTTGCATACAATTGTTTCCCCAAAAGTTTTTCATATAAAAGAATCCCCCTGCGCTCGGTAAAACGACACAGGGGGATTCGCCTATTTTGTTTTATGTTTTTGAAATCGCAAAAAGGTCAGATCCGATTATCTCCACTGGAAGTTGATGAGACCGACCACATAAACCACCATAATGGCAACCGGAACAAAGTACATAAATATGGGCTTCATCCAGTTCTTGACCTTCATACCTTTGCCCATATTTGCTTCGGCCACAAGGTTTTCCCAACCCCAGCCCAGATGCTTGTTGCAGCAGAAAAGGGCAACCACAAGGGAACCGAGGGGCAGGAAGTTTGTGCTGACGAGGAAGTCCCAGAAATCGAGCCAGGCCGTTCCTTCGGCGAAGGGCTGGAAGTGAAGTACGCTGTAACCGAGGGCGGTGGTAAGGGCGAGAATGAAAATGCCGATACCGCAAATGAGGCAGCCCTTGGGACGGCTCCAGCCGGTAAGCTCTCTGACGCAGGCAAGAATGTTTTCAAAAACCGCAAGAACGGTTGAAAGAGCGGCAAAGACCATAAAGAGGAAGAATGCGGTGCCCCACCATCTTCCCTGGGGTCCCATTTCGTTGAATACGGTGGCCATGGTGTCGAAAAGGAGGGGAGGGCCGGCGGTAACTTCCTCGCCATAGGTATAGCAGGCGGGGAAAATGATAAGGCCGGAAACGATGGCCACGAAGGTGTCGAGAATGATTACGTTGACCGATTCGCCCAGCAGCGAACGCTCCTTGCCAATGTAGCTTCCGAAAATGGCCATAGAACCGATACCGATGCTCAGGGTAAAGAAGGCCTGATTCATTGCGTCGACCACGACGCCGGCGTTAATCTTTGCAAAATCGGGAACGAGGTAGAATTTATAGCCTTCCTTTGCTCCGCTTAGGGTGGAGACATATACCGCCAAAGCAACCATAAGCAGAAGCATTATGATCATCATATATTTGGTGACCCTCTCAAGACCGCCCTGGAGCTTGAAGCAAAGGGTGCCGAAGCCGATGAAAACGGCAATGGCAAGGAATATGACGTTGACCTTAGGATCCGATATCATACCGGCAAAGTTTAACCCTTGGTTTTGGCCGATGAGGAATTTGAAGAAATAATAGATCATCCAACCGGTAACCACGGTATAAAAAGCCATAAGGCAGACGTTTGCGATGAGCGAAACATATCCGTGAATGTGCCACTTTGTGCCGGGCTTTTCAAGCTTGTGGTACATACGGACGGGGCTTGCCTGAGCGGCGCGTCCCATGGCAAATTCCATTGTCATAACCGGAAGTCCGAGAAGCAGAAGGAAGATGATATAAATAAGAACAAATCCGCCGCCGCCGTTTTGACCGGTCATCCACGGGAATTTCCACACGTTTCCGCAACCGATGGCGCATCCTGCCGAAAGCAGGATAAAACCAAGCCGCGAGCCTAATTTTTCTCTCTCCATAAAACATAAAGTCCTTTCTTTTGCGCCAACTCTGCAACAGGGTTGACTTAACACTTTAACGCATTATAGCATAAAAGGATATGAAAAGCAACAAAAAAAGTCACTTTTCGTTAAAAAATTATTAAAAAATTGTTGGAGCGGCCATTTCTCCGCTGCTATTCCGCTGTTGCCGCGCCTCCGTAACCCTGCCGTGATTGTTTTTGTCGTGATTTTCGAAGTATTGCGGACATACTGCGCATCAACACATTTCCTACACAGCAACCCGTTTCCAGCAAATTTACCCGTTTCCTGCAAACCTATCCCTTTCCCGCAAACCAACCCGTTTCCTGCACAGCGAGCCGTTTCTTGCACAGCGATCCCTTTTGTGAGGCGGGGAATAAATGTTGGAATTAAAAAAGGCGGTGATTAAAAAACAAGTCCGGCAAAAACCAATTTAAAATCTTCAAGAGATCAATGCAAAACCGCTCCTTTTGGCAAAAACACAGGAGGACAATTGCCGTAAAGGAGCGGTTGATTATAGCATTTTAAATTTTAAGAATTATCGCTTGCCGCACTTTTGCACTTTGAATCATATGCACCGTGCATTGCAATTTGTTTCATCGCAGCGCATTCGGCGCTAAGAATTCAAGGTAAGCTTACTGTTTAGGGCCTTTGTACCGTGCGCTGTACTCGAGCCCGTAGTGCCGTGCAATTGATTTACAGGCGTGCGGCACACACTTGCCGTGTTTCTGTTTCAATGCCGTGCATTGCTCACCGTGCATTGCTTGCCGTGCTTGCTTACCGTGCATCGGCACCGGGCTTTGCGGGATTCTTATGCCTTGGGAACATACTGAACAAATTCGGAAGTGTATTCCGCAACATTTGTTTCGTCCAGCGTGATAAGACGGCCGCCGGCATAGGTCTTGTTTGTGGCTTCGCCGTAATATCCGCCGTAAGAGTCGTATGCAAGGGAACCGGGATAGGTAAGCTCGATACCGTCGATTATCCCCGAGAAGGCGTTGTTGTGGTCGTGGGCGGCGTTAAAGGAAAGAATATCTCCTCTTTCCTTCATGGCGTCGAACATACCGGAATTTTTGTTTGCGGAGCAAACGCCTTCAACCAGTTTTCCGACCATTTTATATTTCTCGGGATCCTCGGGAATGAGCTTGAACTCGGGAAGGGGAATGTGGCCGAACATTATTCCGGGAACCTTGTGTCCGTCGGCTGCCTCAAGGCTTGCCGAGGTTTTTTTGTACCAGTCGATCTGGGAGGGCAGAATATAGCCGTTGCCGTCGCCGCCGATGTTGCTTTCGGGCTCGGCATATTCGCTGACGCCGGTGTCGACGCACCATACGTTGAGCTTGACTTCTTTGCCGGTGCTGTCGTAAATCTGGGTTACGGTGTTGCCGCAGCGGCTGGAATGATTATATCTGACCAGCACTTCCCAGGATGTGTCGGGAACTTCATATCCCGCGAAGGAAAGGCAATGGCTGAGGGTTTCATACACCTTCATCTGGTCGATTCTCGAAACCATACTGTGCTCGGCATCGTGGTTGCCGAAGGTGGCCAGCCAGTAGATGTTGCGCTCGGCAAGTATGCTGTTGAAATCGGTCAGTATGCCTCTGATGTCGCTGATGCGCTGATCGAGATCGCCGCCGAAGTTGTACATTATGGTATCGCCGTTAAGCACCACAAGGTCGGGCTTTATGTCGTCCAGCATCTGAGCCACGGCCGCTGCGGTTTCCTTGTGCAGCTTTCCGCCATTGCAGTTGTTGTGTATGTCGTTAAGCTCAAGGATTTTCAGCTTTCCGTCGGAATTAAACTGAATCTTATGCTTGGTGGTCAGCGATTTGTTGAGATATTGGAAGAAGCTTATCTCTCCGTCAAACGAAACGTCCTTTTTAACCGAACGCAGCAGAAGCAGAAGGGCGTCGTTTACCGAAACGGCATCGTCGCCGTCCACGTCGGCCATAATTGCGCCGGCCTCGCTGAGAGCAGCCGTTCCAACCGATGCCTTCAGTGCAAGAAGAGCGTCGGTTGCGGTCAGCGATCCGTTAAGATCGATATCGCCGAAAATCGTGTTTTCCTTTGATTTAACGCTGTCGAGGGTGGGAATCTTGGATTGGTCCACAACAAGGCGTATGTCGTCGATGTTAAAGACGGTGTTGTCAGCCTTTCTGTTGTTGTACCAGGTGAAAACAATGCGTTTGATCTTGGTCTTGTCAACCGTTGCGCCCTCATCAAGATCGGGGAGGCTTGTCAGATCAAGAGAAATATCATGCCAGCCCTTTTTAAAGAGCTTGATACTCTGGGTGAAGCTGTATCCCGTAAATTTTTCATCCTCCGATACAAGGGTGATTTTCAAGCTGTCGTCCCCTAAAACAAAGTGATCGACGCAGAGCTTAAAGGTGAGGGTGGTGTATTCGTCCAGATTTATGAAGTTGGCGGTGCGGATATACCATCTTCCGCGGATACCGTCGGCATCGGCCTCTGTTTTTGCGGAAGTCAGCTTAATGCTGGAATTGCCCTGCTCCTTGTTTTCGGTGTCTACCGAAAAGGTGGATTCATATGCGGTGGTATTGCGCCAGCCCTCGGCATCATCACAGGTGGCGACCGAAACCGTCTTTTGCGTCTTGGCAGTTTCTTCCTTGGCCGAAGCGGTGGGTAAAACCGACGCCGAAAAGGCTATGGCCAAAGCAAGAAACAACGAAAGTGTTTTCTTCAATTTTAAAACCTCCAAATGTGCTGCACAATGCGCAAAACCGCGGTCCGACTGCTTTCGGCCGCTGCCCGACAGGAATTTTGCGGGAAAAACGGGCAGGTTTTGCCGCAGCACCATAATCATTACAAAACAAATATATCACAATTTAATACAAAAATCAAGGGTCAATCGCACATTTTTGCAACATTCGCATAAAATTTTTTAAAAGCGTCAAAGACAGCAAAAATGGGCTTTTCCGCGTAAATCCGAGCTTTCTTGCGCGAAATTGTAAAAAGGTTCAAATGTAAAAACTGGGTTTCCAACCACCAAAAGCAACCGTAAAACAAAAAATCCTATATACGAATGTTTTTGAAAACACAGACACCCGCCCCGTGGGCTTACCCGTCCATCGGCATTTCCGTTCTTGTCCAAGCTTATACCGCTTTTCCACGCCGCCGCAGCGGCGACATTTTCATTTACAGCGTCAGTGTCATTTTCATTAACATTATCATTTTCATTATCATATACATATTCATTATCATCTTCATTAACATTATCATTATCATTATCATTATCGGCTTTTTTGGGTTTTTGGAAAAAGCCTTTGTTTTTTTGGGTTTTTAAAAAACGCTCTCGGTTTTATAATTTTTGCAAAAGGCCCTTGTTTTTTGCGTTTTAGCAAAAAAAGTTCTCGATTTTTTGGTTTTTGGGAAAAGCCCTTGTTTTTTTGGGTTTTTGAAAAAAGCTTTCGGTTTTTTGGCTTTTCGGAAAAAGCCTTCGGTTAGGAATGTCCAAAAAGCGTATTGAATTATTTTAAAAAATATGATAACATATGTTTGCGACACAACCGAATATTATCCTGCAAAAGAAGTATGTGGTTTCATTGGTAAAAATGCAGGCTTCTGCTTTTATTTACATGCTCTTTTGTAGGTAAAAGGTTGTGTCGCAGCAATTGAGGTCATGCGTTTTTCGGTGCGTGCGATTTTTTCGCCGCACCTTTTTTTGTTTTAATGTGTTTTTGTTTTATTAATTGCCCATAACCTTGTGTGAAAAGAATGCCCGAAAAGGCAGCGGTAAAACGGCAGTGCCGGGAAAATCAAAATCGCCCCGCAAAGGTGCATCGTTATATAAAACGAGTACCTTCGCAGGGCGATTGTTCTAATATAGAATTATAACCGATGCAAAAGCGTCAAAACTCATCTGATTTCCTGTTCCAAGTCGTCAAAAAGGGGAGAAGCGAAAAAATCCTTTATAGATATGTTCATTCCGTCGCAGATCTTTTTTATGGTTGAAACGGTGGTGCTGTTGTTGCGGCCGCTGACGATGTTGTTGAGGGTGGATTGTGTCACTCCGCTGAGAGTAGCGATTTTATTAACCGTCAGGTGTTCCTGGTCGCAAAGCTCAAGAATACGACGGCGTACAGCCTCACCGATGGTCACAAGCATCCCTCTCCATTTTTGTAGTTGTCAATTATAATCGTGTCAAAAATAGAGTAACATTTTTTTACTAAAATAGTTAACCCAAAAGGGGTAACAAAAAAATTCATAAGTTGCTACAATGTCATCGGCAAAAGAAGGAAAATTATGCTTTTATTTGGAGACAAAATTATCAACTTAAACCCCGCTGTTTCGAAAAATGCAAATAGGTTATTTTGTCAAAAAAGCAAAAAAGGAGACGGGAAAAAATGAAAAAAATCTTAGCGGTCATGCTGACCATTTGCCTGCTGTTTTGCAGTGCGGCGATGCCGGTCGATGCTCAAACTGAAAACGAAGGGGGAAGTGTTTCTGTTATTGTCGGAATGGCAAATTTCGAAAAATACGCTGTGGGAGATCGTGTGGCTATCCCGATCTATTTGAGCGAGGTTAAATACGGATATGCTGCCGTAGAATTTAATTTAATATTTGATTCTGCTGATTTAGAATTTAAAGAGTGCACATATACATATGATAACGATAGATATCATTTAACTTATACAAATACCAATAAAAATCAAAAGGGTGGATATGATAAACCTTTTGCCGTTGCTACATTTGAGTTGAAAAAGGCCTTGATAAAGCCATCAGTTGTGACAGTCGACAATGCCCATATCGCTATATATGTGGATGCAAGCAGCCATAATTTTGAATCCCCCAAGAGCATAGATGTCGGAAACGGCGGATTCTATAATCCCTTTGAATTTAGTTTTGGAAATGTTAACACGTCGGCGTTGCCGGTCGGTTCAAAAATTGAAATCCCGGTTTATTTGAACGAATGGAAATATGGATATTCCGAAGCAACCTTCTCAGTGAAATACGATAAAAACCTTTTGAGGTATGAAGGAAAAAGAGGATTTGGTTTAAATTCCACAACCGATGAAACCACCGGTGAGGTGCATTTCAAATTTGATGCCGGAGCATTTTGCGGCGGCGAAGCTAAGGAACTCGGATACCTCTGTTTTTCGGTCATAGATCAAATCACGGATAATTCCGAAATAGAATTAAGCGTAAAGAATTTAAAGATCTATACCTCTGACAGTTCTAAAACTGAATTTGAACCCGATATAATTGAGGTCCAAAAATATGTTATCTCCAGATCGGTTAAATACGGTGATGTTGACGGGGACGGCGTTATCACCGTTAAGGATGCGCTTATGGCCCTTCAGGCGTATGTTAAAACACTCGAGCTGACCG
>CAKSDF010000051.1 GCA_934444695.1 uncultured Eubacteriales bacterium
GACAAATATTTTGTCGTAAAGCTTTCCGAAAAGGCCGATAATTGTACCGTTCAGGAAGGCCATTATGACCGTACCGACACCTATTCCCCTTATACCCCTGAAAAAGATCAGCGATAGAACAAGAGCGGTCAGAAGGCAGGACAGATCAAAGAATGTTTTGAATTTAGGCAGCGGCACCGAAAACTTTTTGCTGACCGTTTTGACAAAGAAATCATAAACCTGGGGACAAAGATATACCTTAAAGAATAGGGCCACCGAGGCCGATGTGAGCAGCGCGCCAAATACAAAGAGCACTATTCTGACCGGCATCGAAAAGCTTCCCGGTTCGGTAACATTGGGATTAAGGGCGGGAACAATGCTTCGCCAGATATCCAATATGAAGCCGTAAAACAGGCAGGTAAAAAAGGAGAAAAAATAGGTTATCTTTACCCTTTTCATAATAATGCAAAAGACGATAAAAAGCAGTCCCTGAACGATGTATTCGGCCGTTCCGAATGTTAAGAAATTAACCTTTAAGCTAACTATGTAGGCCGGCCCGACGATCATCGATACACCGAAATCCGACGCGGCTATCATGGCTACCGACAAAGCCAGAAGCAGGGTGGCAAGCACATACGTCGGCTCGTCGTAAAGCTTTATTTTTTTCATTTTTATCCCTCCGAAAAAATCCATTGTTTTCAAAAACAAGCGACCGCAGAGCGTCTCTCCGCATTGTCCGTATCGTAAAATTATATAACACAATTTACTTAATGACAATACCTTTTCCGACCGCAGCGCCTATTTTTCGACCTTTTACCTGCGGTATTGCGCCCCATATTAAAACAATTTTTAAACATATCGCTTTGACCCTTGAAAAATTAAAAAACGAATGATATAATACAGAATATAAGAGCAAGGGCGTTCTCAATTTTATGAGGGCGCCCTTAACTTTTTTGAGCATTAAATTTTCGCATCCGAAAAAACCGATGCAAATAAAATATTACAGGGCTTCGCAAATTTAAAAGGGAGTGTTTTTTATGAAAAGACCGATAATAGGAGTATCTCCTCTTTTTGATATTCAAAGGGAATCCCTCTGGATGCTCCCGGGATATATGAATGGCATTGAAGCGGCAGGCGGCACCCCCATAATGCTTTCCTTAACCGACAACGAGGATATTATAAAGGATGCGGCCGGGCTTTGCGACGGCTTGCTTTTAACCGGCGGGCAGGATGTTTCCCCTGCCGTTTACGATCGTGAAAAGCTTTCCTGCTGCGGCGAGGTATGTCCCGAAAGAGACAGGGAGGAAGCCCTCCTTTTAGATTTGTTTATAAAAACCGACCGTCCCGTTCTTGGAATATGTCGGGGGATACAGTTTTTAAATGCCCATCTCGGCGGCACACTTTATCAGGATCTTGACAGCCAATACGGAAGCGCCGTTGAACACCATATGTCCCCGCCATACGACCGCGGAATACACACCGTCTCTATCGTTAAAGACACACCGCTGCACGACCTCCTCGGTCTTGATGAAATGAGCGTCAACAGCTACCATCATCAGGCCGTTAAACGACTTGCCGGTCCTCTTTGCGAATGTGCAATATCCGGCGACGGACTTATCGAAGGGGTGTTTATGCCCGACAAAAAATTTGTGTGGGCGGTGCAGTGGCATCCCGAGTTTTCATATAAAAAAGACGAGGCATCCCTTAAAATACTTAAGGCCTTTGTGGATGCCGCGGCCGAAAATTGACCTTGTTCACTGTTGTTTTAACAAAACGGCCGATATAAAGACTGACAAGCAGCCTTTTCAATTGACGGATAACATTAATAAATATAAATATACAGCAGCAATCGGAGGAAAGATTATGAGAAGAACAAAAATTATATGCACCCTCGGCCCCGCCAGCGGGGATAAAAAAACCGTAAACAAAATGATCGATGCCGGAATGAACGTGGCGCGGCTCAACTTTTCCCACGGCACCCACGAGGGTCACCAGAAATACATCGATATGGTCAAAGAAATAAGGAAGGAACGGGGCTGTCCCCTTGCAATAATGCTCGACACAAAGGGGCCGGAAATCCGCACGGGAACCATAAAGGACGGAACGGTAAAACTTTGCGAGGGTCAGGACTTTACCCTCACCTCCCGCAATGTCGAAGGAAACGAAAAAGAGGTTTCCATATCATATGCCTCTCTCCCCTCCCAGCTTAAAAAGGGAAACACCATTCTCATAGACGACGGCGCAATTAAGCTGACGGTAAACTCCACCACCGACACCGATATTTTCTGCACGGTGGACGCAGGCGGCCGTCTTTCCGACCGCAAGGGCATCAACGTCCCTTATGTGGCGGTGGATATGCCCTATTTAAGCGAGCAGGACAAAAGCGATCTGCTTTTCGGCATTGAAAACGATGTGGATTTTGTGGCAGCATCCTTTGTCAGAAGCAAGGATGATGTCATTGCGCTGAGAAAATTCATCGATTACAACGGCGGTCACGACATTCGCATAATTTCCAAAATAGAAAACCTTCAGGGCATCGAGGCCTTTGACGAAATTCTTGAGCTTTCGGACGGAATAATGGTCGCAAGGGGCGATATGGGCGTCGAGGTGGAATATGAGCGGCTTCCCGGCCTTCAAAAGCGGTTTATAAGAAAGTGTTACCGCGCCGGAAAGATGGTCATAACCGCCACGCAAATGCTCGAATCGATGATAAGCCGCCAGCTCCCCACGAGGGCTGAAATAACCGACGTTGCCAACGCCGTTTTCGACGGTACATCGGCCGTTATGCTTTCGGGAGAGACCGCATCGGGAAAATTCCCGGTAAAATCGGTTTGCGCAATGGCTAAAATCGCCGAACAGGCCGAAAACGACGCTTTCGATATTGCCACCTTCAGAGGAATTAAATACGATATGGACTCCAAAGACACCACAAACGCCGTTTGCGACGCCGCCTGCACCACCGCCAAGGACATAGATGCCGCCGCCATAATCGCCCTTACAAAATACGGTCAGACGGCCAGAAGAATGTCTAAATTCCGTCCCGATGTACCCATAGTTGCCGCCACGCCCGTGGAAAAAACCTTCCACCAGCTCTCCCTTTCCTGGGGCGTTTACCCGGTCATCGCAAGATATCAGAACACCACCGATCAGCTCTTTGTGCACGCCGTCGACTGCGCCAAGCAGATCGATCTCGTGTCTGACGGAGACCGGGTGGTGGTCGTTGCGGGAATACCTCTCGACACTCCCGGCAACACCAACATTTTAAAGGTCGAGCTTGTGGGAAATCAGTTAAGGTAAGCAATCAATGACCGATTCCGGTTATATATCTTAACCCCGGTCGCTTACCCTCGATATTTTAACCGCACCTTAACCCCCTGCTGCTTAAACCGGGTTGTTTAAATCGGGTCGCTTAATCCTGTTTTTCCCACATTGTCTAAAAACAAATAAAAAATACCGCTGCCAAAGCAACGGGAGCAACGCAAATATATACAATATAAAAAACACACGCCCTCCAAAGGTCATTCACCTTCGGAGGGCGTGTTGATTATCTGAAAAGTTGTCTTCCGACCGTTTTGCCGCAGTCTGATTTTCGCTCACAAACAGCGCAAATCTCTTGGCTGTCGGCTTTCCCGTCTTAATCAACCGATGATCAGCCATCGATTAATTATAATATTACTTTTTCTTTTTGAAAGCAACCAAAGCACAGCCTGCCGCAAGCATAAGGGCTGCAGCAGCGGCAACCGCTCCGCTTTCTCCCGATTTAGGATTGGCGGTTGAAGCGTTGGCATTTGCATTGCTTGCTCCATCGGATTGTCCGTTTTGATCGTTTTGACCCTTCTGACTGCCGTCGTTTGTTGCGGTGTCGCCCTTTCCGTTATCGGAAGGATGGTCGGGCGTAACAACGATTGGGTCATCCTGCTCCTGTTTTTTGTCCTCAACGGTAAACTCGCACAAAGCACTTCCTACCGCAAGTTCTATCTCGACGGTATGCTTTCCGGCCGAAAGAGCGGCAAGATAATCGGGCGAAAGGGTTATTTCAAGTTCCTCATCCGACAAGGTATATTCGGAAGCATTTATAGTCTTTCCGTCCACCTTGACCGATTTAAGGTCCTCTTTTGCTCCGTCGCAGACAAAGGTAAGTCCTTCCTTCTGCCCCTTTGTAAAGCTGCCGTTTTGGCCGGCTGTAACCGTCGGAGCAAGCTTAGGAATGATCTCGGTTTTTTGCTCGTTGCATCTCTTGCAGGTAAAGACCTTTTTACCTTCCTTTGCGGCGGTGGCAGCTTCTGTCACCTTTCCCTCGTCAAAATCGTGGCCGAGGGCTTTTCCGTCGGTAAAGGTGTCTTTATCGCTTATGCTGTCGCATCTTGTGCAGCCGTAGAAATATTCGGCAGCATTCTCGCAATTTGCCGCAGCTTTAAGATGAGCCTCATCGATTACCTTTTTGGTGAAATCGTGGCCGAGGGCTTCTCCGTCGGTGAAGGTGTCTTTATCGCTTATGCTGTCGCATCTTGTGCAGCCGTAGAAATATTCGGCAGCATTCTCGCAATTTGCCGCAGCTTTAAGATGAGCCTCATCGATTACCTTTTTGGTGAAATCGTGGCCGAGGGCTTCTCCGTCGGTGAAGGTGTCTTTATCGCTTATGCTGTCGCATCTTGTGCAGCCGTAGAAATATTCGGCCGCGTGCTCGCAATCTGCCGCAGCTTTAAGATGAGCCTCATCGATTAATTTTTTGGTGAAATCGTGAGCCTGCTCGCCTTCTTTTACCACGGCACCGCACACATCGCAATGCAGGGCGGTGGTGCAATCGCCGTCGTCGGCCTCGGCACCGTGGGCAGCCTCATCCTTTTTGATGTGGCAAACCGAGCACTCGTGCCAATGCCCGTTTTGATCAAATTTCCACTCATCCTCAAATGAATGGGTAATCTCTCTCTTTTCTCCGCAAACATTGCATTCGTCGTCGCAGGCATTGTCGTATGTATGGGAGGCATTGACGGTAATGGTCATAGCCGAGCTGTTTCCTGCCTTGTCGGCGGCAACAATGTTGAGGGTTCCGTTAAAGCCTTCGGTGGTATATTTTCCGTCGGTCTCGTTTACGACCGTATCGTTTATCTTAACGGTATCAAGACCGCCCTTGTCCGAAACGGTAAATTCGGTCGAAAGGCAATACTCTCCGTCTTCATTGATTCCGGATATTTCGGGAGGGGTATTGTCAACCGTTATTCCGTCCGATCCGATTATTGTTACATTGCCCTGATTGTCGGTTATTTTTGCGTAAATGATGATTTTGGTCGAAGGTATCACCGCAAGGGGTTTGGTATATTCTCTCCATCCGGTCAATGCCTTGACCTGATCCTCGCTGAGCACCTCCTCAGAAACATAGGTTCCCACCGATTTAACACCGCTTTGTCCGTCCTCGGCGGTAATGGTCACCACAACGGTTTCTTTGAAGAAAAGGCCAAAGGTAATGGTATTAAGCGCCTTTTTGATGGAATCTTCTTTTATAAAAATGTCGCCGGTGGGACAAATATCATCAACCAACACATCGCCGTATTCAAAGGTTTTGGATCCCTTGGCTCCGCAAATGCAGGAATAATAATATTTTGCCTTGGTCGTATATGTCGCCTGTTCGGCCAGGGTCTGCTCGCCTACAATCTTCTCGGTAAAGCTATGCTCGGCATAACCGTCTTTATTTGCATTGTCGGAAATGTCGCAATCATCGGCCTGGCATTCGTGCCAATGGTGGCCGTCGTCAGATGAAAAGCCGTTCGACCAGATATGCTCGTGAACATAAGGCTCAATTTTAACATAAAGGCTGTTCCAATATGTATTGCTGTCAGGAGAAGCAACCTTAACGGCCGTCTGCTCGCTTTGACCGGCCGTAACGGTGGCCTTAAATTCTCCGAATGTGGGAGAAGAGGTAATGGCGTTTGTTCCGTCGGACGTTCCGACCTTTGTAATAAGAGTACCGCCTAAAATCTCTGCGTCGTTGCTCCAAAGGCCTATGCTCCAGTTTGTTGCATCGCCGCCGGTAACCGATACATTACCGCCGTTTTGGGTGTATTTTGCGGCCGATATGCCATAAGATTCATCTGATGCGGTGCCGCCCACAGCGGTCACATCGGTGTCGGTCAGCTCAAGCTCGCTTGCCCAAATAGGCAGGCTGTAAAGAGCTTCATCGGATGATGCATTTATGGTGCAATCCTTTGCCGTGACCTTTTTCCCGTCTCCGCCCTGAATTCCGCGGCTGTTATTTGTTCCCTTACCGCTTGTAATGGTCATTTTGGAGTTTTCAAAATACATATTCTCGTTGGTATAAAGGGCATAGGAATCCTTGCCCTCTCCCGCAGTGAGATTAACCGTGGCGCCGTTTATAACAATGTCTTTGGATGTAGTCATAAGAGCGGCCGAAAGCTGAACCGCCTTGCCCGCAGTTGCCGAAAGCTCTCCGCCGGTAAGGGTTATGCTTTTGCTGACATAAACGGCCTGGTTGTTATAAAGTCCGCTTTTGGCGGTGCTGTTTCCGTTTTTAACGGTAACCTTGCCGCCCTTTTGGGTAAAGGCGCCTTCGCATTTAATGCCATAGACATCATATTTGGAGGTGCCGTTTTCGATGTAAAGGCTGCCCGCTCCGTCGATGATAAGATCGCCGCTTGAATAAACGGTGTTAAGGGTGTAGCTTACCTTGTTGGCGGTTTGGACGAAGCTGTTTTCGCCGAGAATATTAAGGGTAACGCCGCTGTCTTTTATACTGAGGATTTGACTGTTTCTCGAGGCTTTTTTGGTTATGTTAAGACCGTTTATGGTTAGGGTCTTTGTTTTATAGTCGTAGCTTGCCTTGCCCGCGTCTTCGGTTCCGGCAAAAACATCCTTATAGTTTGCGCCGGTTATCTTGACTCCCGAGAGGGTTATGTTGAAATCGGTATCTTCAGAAGGCTCATCATCGGTTTCGTCCGCGTAAACCGCCGTGCCGCCGTTCTCACCCTCGCCCGTTGCGGCAAAGGCAGGTACGGAAATCGCCGTAACAAGCACGGCAAGACTGAGCACGCTTGCAGAAATACGCCGCTTTTGAGTACCGAAAAGCTTAACTGTTTTTCCGAGTCTTTCAAAAAGCATATAAAGGGGATAAAGCGCAAGTATACATATGTATTGCGCCTTTTCTCCGGCCGAAAGACCTTTGAATTTTTTCATATACCATTGCTCCTTTGCATTATAACATTGCCTGCCGATTTCAGCAAAAGCCATTTTCAAAGCTAAAGCTTTTGGCGGTCGGGCATCCCGTTTAAAACGAAGCGGCGGCCGCACTCAGGTAACAACAGCTTTACCGCCCGCATCAAAGGTCTTTTTTTACCCTTGACCTTCCTCGGCTCTTAATGCTATAATATTATAACTTGAACATCAATGTTCAAGTCAATAGGTTTTAAGGCTTTTTTACATATTTTTTTGCGCTTTTTTAGGAGTGTTTTAAAGCGCACTAAAACCATTCAAAAGGAGAATTTTATGAAAGACGGGCTTTTTAAAATCGGTAAAGTAACAAAAGCGGTAGGACTCACCCGCCGCATAATTATAAACTACGAAACAATGGGTATCTTAACCCCTGCATACCGCGACGAGCAAAGCGGATTCAGATATTATTCGGCCGACAATATTGTCCACATCCGTCTTATCCGCGCACTTCAGAACTTGGGGCTTTCTCTTGAAGAAATCAAAAGCTACTTTCACGATTCGGCCTATCTTTCGAAGGAGATCGACCGACTTGTACTGCTGAGAAATCAGCTCGACCAATACATAGCCCAGCTCCGTTTAAGGCAGACAAATTCCGAAAACGCAGAAATAATAAAGGTTACACTGCCGGAATTTTCGGCCTATTGCGTCGATTACAGCGGTCTTGACCTTTCGCAGAAAACCGCCAAGCTAAGACAGACCTACATCGATGCCGTCAAAAAATATCCCATCGACCACGAGAACAAGATGTGCACAAGTATTCCCATCGGTCGGGAAAAGGTTGGAACATTTATAATCCCCGTTTTGAAAAAATGCCGTGGAAAAGACATCCGTACCTTTCCCCAAACCACCGCCATTTGCATATACTTCCGCGGTCCTTACGAAAATTTCCCCGCCGTTCACCGCCGCCTTCTTGATTATGCAAAAGAACACAAAATGACCCCCAACGGATATTTCAGAAATATTTATATGGAAGGGCCTCCCACCCACGGTGATGATAAAAGTTCTTACATTACGCAAATCGCCCTGCCGATAAAATTTGTTTAATGCAGCACCTGCGTTTGCGGTAACAGTGCCCGCGTTTACGATAAACATTCCTGCTCCCACCGTTTTATCCGTGGCGGTGCAGCCGCATACCGTCGCACTCCCTTCCTGCTCTATAAGCAAACGGCCGGACGAATTGTCAGTTGAACTGACATTCGTCCGGCCGTTTTATTACTGTTTATTGTTTATTATTTCTTTTTTTCGGCAAAGGCCCTGTTTCACGAAGTATAGGGATAAGCTTTTCGGCAAGCTCGGTATCTTCAATATCGAGAAAATAATGCTCTTTAGCCCCATCATAAGGAAATCCGACATCACAATGTTTCATCACTTCCGAGATTTCGGGCAGCTTTTTGACGAAAACCGTATTGTCGCACACAAGCAGCACAGGTCTGTCGTCAACATAGACCATATATTCGCCGAACATCTTTTTATACCGCGCATTTTCGGTGCCGATTTGACCGAGGCTTTCCATTACAAACTCAATATAATCGTTTGTCGTGGCCATAAATTTATCTGTAATGTCTCGGCAGTTTCTCGCGGTATTCCATAAGCAAGCTGCCGGGAGCACTTTCAAGGGCTACATTATAGCTCATAAGCTCGGCACCAGAAAGCACCTCGGTCTTTGCCTTTTCATAGCCATAGTAGAAATCGACCTCATATTTTTTCCTGGGGTCGAGACCCTTAAGGCCGATAGTGGCCATGGGATAGGGAGAATTATCTCTGCGGAAAACAAAGACGCAGCCCTTGCTCTCCTCGGGAACATTATACTGATAGGAGCACCAGGAATAAGGATCGTAACCATCGTTTATAAGGCGGTAGAAATCACCTAAGAAATACTGGCGGAGTCTTCTGACCTCGGCATAAGCCTTGCGAAGCTCAGCCTTGTCGAAGTCGGGCTTTCTAAGGTCCATATTAATGGTAAGGCCGCCGTTAAATCCGCTTCTCACGGTATAGGGATCATAGTTGCAGGTAGCGCAGACCGTGAAAGGAATAAAGCGGTTAAGACTCATATTAATGGTCTGATTGAGCACGGGATGGCGGAGCATATCGCCAAGCACGTGATACCACACCGATGTATCGGTTCTCCACAGAGAATAGGAACGGGAGCAAAGCTCAAGATCGAGTCTTGTGCCGCCGCCGCAGCAATTGTCGACGATAAGGCCGGGATTGCGCTCGCGGATGCCGTCCCACAGCTTATAAAGTCCCTCGACCACCTTAATTTCCAGTACGCCTTCGCGGTTTTCCTCCTCGTTGGCGAAAACATCTCCCCAGTGGATACCGTCATCGGTTCTGAAAACATCCACGCCGTAGGTCTTGATGCACTCGTCAAGGTAACGGATCATATAGTCGAGAGCCTCTTCGCTTGCCATATTGAGGGTACCGCCCTTGCGGCCTGGCTCGTGAAGAATATACTCGGGATGCTCGTTGGCCATGGTACAGTTTTCGGGATAAAACTCGGGAGAGAACCACAGCATAAACTTATAGCCCTTTTCGTGAGCTATGTCGCCGAGAATCTTAACACCTCTCGGATAACGCTCGTGGTCGACGTTCTTCTCGATGGGGAAGGTGTAATTTCCCTGGCCTGCAGGGAAACCGCCTACGTGCCACCAGGCATCGTGCCAATAAAGCTCTGCACCGGTGTCGTCCATAACATTCTGCACCCAGTTGATCTCGTTTTCGCCGTTGGTGGCATTTTCATCGGGGCAGGGGGAAGAAATGGGCGGGAACATAATTTTTCCGTCGGTATCTCTCGGAGCGATGTAATTTATGTAGGCTCTGCGGAAGGCATTGTATCCGTCCTCAGGCTCGCCCTCCCAGTATACATAC
Source organism: uncultured Eubacteriales bacterium (assembly GCA_934444695.1). Taxonomy (GTDB): domain Bacteria; phylum Bacillota; class Clostridia; order Oscillospirales; family Acutalibacteraceae; genus UMGS1484. The sequence goes on from CAKSDF010000051.1 coordinate 10,072, forward strand.
ATAACTCTGGGCATACGGAGCTTTTCGCCCGGCTTCATATAGAAATTGCAGCGTTTAAGCCCGCCCTTAAAGGACATAACTCCCTCTTTTATGTGGAAATATGCCTTCCAGAATCCGCTCCAACCGAGAGCAAGACAAACTCCGCCGCCCGGCCAGTCGGTTATAAAATAGGGAGAATAATATTCTCCGCAGGAGCAGCCGGTGCATTCAAAACTTTCGTCCTCTTTAAGGGTCTTGAACTCCTCGCTCATTTCCTCAAGAGTGGCGTATTTGCAGCCCTCGTTGCCGCGCATAAGGTGGATCATGGGGCGCTTTTCGTCGTCCATGGTGTACTTGGGATTTTCCCAGTGAGAGGACATATCCACAGGTCCCTCAAAAGGCGGGGTAAATTTAAGGTCATAGGCATTTATTTCGGTCAACTGCTTGGTGTTTTTGCTGCCGGTGTTTTCAAAGTACACCGTAAAATCGACCACGCGATTGTCATAAAAATGACCCTTCATCTCAACCGCAAGGCCGTCCTCAAGAACGGTGCGGCGGAAAATTTCCTGATTGTTTTCCTCTCCGGTAACCTTTTCTTCGCACTTTGCTTCGTGGAGAGAAATTTCTTTTCCGTCATATTTAAAACTTACCGGAATGCCCTTGGGGAAGGCAGCGGTATGAGAGCTTTTCTGTGTTCCCTGCTCGTCTTTTCCCGAAAGCATGCTGATACAGTCGTCGTTACAAATCATTGCCATAAGTATGTTCCTCCGAAAAAATTACAGTGTGCCGAAAATTCTGTCGCCGGCATCGCCGAGACCGGGTACGATATATGCACTTTCGTTGAGCTTTTCGTCAACCGCAGCGGTAAACACAGGTACATCGGGATGAGCCTCGGTGAAGGCCTTAAGTCCTTCGGGAGCGGCGATCATACAAACGAATTTAATGCTGTGGGGCTTTCTCTCCTTGATCTGAGAAACGGCATCGATAGCCGAGCCGCCGGTAGCAAGCATGGGATCGACAACAATAACGTCTCTCTCGGGCATATCCTCGGGCAGCTTGCAGTAATATTCAACCGGCTTGTGGGTATCGGGATCGCGATAAAGACCGATGTGTCCGACCTTTGCGGCGGGAAGCAGGGTCATCATACCGTCGACCATTCCGAGACCTGCGCGGAGAATGGGCACAACAACCAGCTTTCTGCCGGCAACCACCTTGGTAGTGGTCTTCTGAATGGGGGTTTCGATCTCGATGTCCATAAGGGGCAGATCGCGGGTTGCTTCATAGCAAAGCAGAGTGGCGATTTCCGATACAAGTGCACGGAATTCCTTGGAGCCGGTGTCCTTTTTGCGGATAAAGGTCAGCTTATGCTGAACGAGAGGATGGTTTACGACTGTTACATTTTCCATAGTATATTC
>CAKSDF010000052.1 GCA_934444695.1 uncultured Eubacteriales bacterium
TCAAAGTTATAATACTCGGTCTCGATCTCGGGTCCGTCGACCACGTCAAATCCCATAGACTGGAATATGTTTATCATATCTTTAAGCACGGTGTTGAGAGGATGAAGCCCGCCCTTTTCGGTCTTTTTGCCGGGAAGGGTAATGTCAAGTGTTTCCTTCTCGAGCTTTTTGTCCTGCTCGGCCTTTTTAATGAGAGCGGTTTTTTCGGCGATCTTAGCCTCAATCTCGCTTCTGACGGCGTTTGCAAGCTGACCCATTGCCGGCCGCTCCTCGGCCGAAAGCTTGCCCATTTGTTTAAGAATAGAGGTAAGCTCGCCTTTTTTTCCAAGGTATGCTACGCGCAGCTCCTCAAGCTCGGACTGCGCCTTGACCTCTTTAAGAGCATTTGCAGCTCTTTCGCTGATGGCTCTGAGTTGTTCCTTCATAAAAAACATCCTTTCAAAAAAATAAGACCCTCGTCCCGAAAAAGGGACGAAAGCCGTAAACTTCAAACTTCCGCGGTACCACCCAAATTTTTGCCAAAACGGATTTAATTTGAAATCACAAAAGGGAAAATCAAAAATAAAATCCGTCTAACGAGCAAACACTCATCGACCTTTTAACGGTTGTCAGCCGTCCGAGCCTACTGAAATTTTTTCAGCCCGACCGCTCCGAAGGGAAATTCGGCAAATGCAAGGGCACGGGACGGTCACACCCGGAAAAACCGCCGTCCGTTCTCTTTGTACCGCTTTTTGCACCGCTTACTGTACTTCATCAATGCGTTTAATGAGTTATCCTATTAAATTTATCGATGATATGATAACACATAAAGAAAATTTTTTCAAGTCCTTTTAAAAAAATATGTTGACAAAAGGAGAGGCATGTGATATTATTCAGGTGTAGTTAGCCAAGGCTAACTTGAATGACGGCATAATTAAATAAATGCCGATGTATATTCTTGACCATTAAAGAATATTTTCAAACCGCAAAGAAAATAATCGCAAAGTAAATTTTTTTATTTCTAAAGAATAATTGGTTCTTTATTTTTTTAGCGATGGGTTAGCGTATGCTAACCGCTGCTGTATTGCTGATGTTTCTGCATTTATGCTAACCGTTGCCGCACTGTTAATTTCGCTGCACTAAGAATCCAACTGTTTTGCGAATATATTAAGCGGTGTTACAAAAGATAGTTTCAAAAGCCGTCCGAGGAGGTGGAAAAATGTCCGAACTGCAGGTCATAAACAATTGTTCGCCCACAATGGCGGGACTGAAAACCGGCAATCTCTTTTGCTGCGACGCAAAAAGCAGGGAAGAGCTTAACTGCTCCATAAAGGACTTCAACTCAAGACTGGTCAAAAAGGGCATTAAATTTCTTCCGCTCAGATATCGAAACGGAAGGGCGCTTGTCTATGTATACCGCCCCGAGAAGCTGACAAACGACCTTAACGATGAGGGAGCCTCAAAAATTTTAAAAAGCAAAAACTATCCCGTAGGAAACTGCGAAAAATGTATTGTCGAGCTTATAAAGCGCCTTAGAACCGAGCAGGATTTTCCCCACGAAATAGGTCTGTTTCTCGGTTATCCGCCGGTTGATGTATACGGATTTATGAGATGTAATGCTAAAAATTCCAAATGCGTCGGTACATGGAAGGTTTACGGCGACGAGAAAAAAGCCAAGCGCCAGTTTGAAAGCTTTAAAAAATGTACCGATGTCTACAAAAGAGCCTACGAGAGGCACAATTCGTTTGATAAGCTCGTTGTGAGCGCAAAATAAAAATTTTTTGAAAGAAGGATTTTATTATGAGTAAAATTGCTGTTGTTTATTGGAGCGGCACAGGCAACACCGAGGCTATGGCCGACGCCGTTGCACAGGGCGCAAAGGATAAGGGTGCAGAGGTAGACGTATTCACCGCCGCCGACTTTTCGGCCGACAAAATGGGCGATTACGATGCCGTTGCTTTCGGCTGCCCCTCTATGGGCGTTGAGGAGCTTGAGGACAGCGAGTTTCAGCCTATGTTTGAAAGCTGCGAGGCTGCTCTCTCGGGCAAAAAGATTGCGCTTTTCGGCTCCTACGGCTGGGGAGACGGCGAATGGATGAGAAACTGGGAAGAAAGATGCATCGGCGACGGTGCCGTTATGGCCTGCGATTGTTTGACCGTTAACGAAGCTCCCGATGACGATGCACTCCTGAGCTGCAATGATCTCGGCGCAGCCCTTGTCTGATAGCAGTAACCGTTGGTTACCTGCATAAGTAAGATTATATACTTGATATTAACAAACGGTGTTCAAATAACGATTACTTATCATATCACGTCTTATCTTAATCTTATATAACATCTTATCCGACATATCACAATCATATATATTACATACACACCTACATTCAGCTCTGCAAGGGGCTGTTCTCTCCCAAAAACGAAAATCTCCGATACCGTCGAGGCATCGGAGATTTTTGTGTGTCGGAAAATTCCAAAGCCGTGACCGCTTGCCTTAAATCCCGCAATCGCCCAAGTCCAAAGGCTTTTGATGGTTGTAAAGCATCGCCCGAAAGGGTGTAAAAACGGGTAACGCCATCCGACGGTATTATAACGTACGGTCCATAAATCTTATCCCGTAGAATGTTTTTATCCTTACTGCTTATCGCAGGTCGAGCAGCCGCACTGATCATCGGGAAGGCACTGTGGCGGGAAAAATTCGTCAAGCGGGAATTTAATGCGCTTGAACAGCTCGCAGGGGTTGTCGGTGGTGGATGTGCATTCCTTCTCTGGAACGCAGAAATCGTAAACGGGAATGAGCATCTGCACATTTCTGATAAGCTGTACCACCGAGAAAAGTCCAAGGGTGGTCACGACCTTGTTCTGAACGGTGGATTCGTCGGCAAGTCCGCCGATAATGTTGGTCACCGATTGAGGGAAGGTGCAGCTGCATTCGCTGTCGCATCCGCAAACCGGAACAAGTGAAGAATTAAGTATAATGGGGTCGACCGTCTGAACGCTTGCACGCGGGTAGTTGGCCGTTGCGGGAAGGCAGCTGGCCCCGCTGTCGGGATTATAAATGCTCGAATAGGTTTTTGCGTTACCGTCGCTTCCGAAAAGAATGACCTTTTTGTTCCAAAGGGCGATTCCGTTAAGGTTGACAGGTGTGGTTGAAAGGACCGGATAAACATCGCAGTTGAGCTGGAAGTAAAAAACCATATCCACCGAATAATAGCCCCGGTTGAAGGTTACGGGCTCAACCTCTATGCACACATTGAGAATTTCGCAGGAGCGCACCCTTGCTCCGGCGCTGTTGTTGACCGTTTCCTGATCGGCCGGACTGAAATAAACCCTGAGATCCTCAAGGCAATCCCTGTCACAGCAGCTGTCGTAGACCCTTCCGCAGTCTACGCAAACGGCTTCTTTAAAGCAATCTGCCATAATATTCCTCCTTAAAAAGTCTGAAGGCTGATTTTACCGAGCACATCGGTATCAATACCATATTATGATCAAAATAAAAAAGAGGTACAAAAATCGTACCTCTTTTAAAAATTATTTTTAAACTATAACTGCGGCCGGTAAATCTGCGGCAGCAGCGACATTGTAAATTATAAATTACAAATTACAAATTACAAACCGCTCGCTTCGCGCTTTGACCGATTTATGCAGTCGTTTTTATTTCTCAATCTTGCCGTAGAGAGGAGCGTCGTTCATATCCTGCTTGTTCTCTCTGGTGGGGGCGGGGGACTGGGATCTCTGACGGTCATAACCGCCTCTGCCGCCGCGTCCGCCGCTGCGATAGTTTCCTCTGCCCGAACGGTTGCCTTTATTTCCGATGACAACCTTGCGGAAAGGCTCTTCGCCAACCGACCAGGATGTTACACCGTCTATATCCTGAACAGCAGTGTGAACAATGCGGCGCTCAAAGGGATTCATAGGCTCGAGGGTGATGTTGCGATGGGTTCTGAGCGATTGATTGGCCATTCTTCTGGCCAGCGACTGGAGGGTCTTTTCTCTCTTTTCGCGATAGTTGCCGGTGTTGAGGGTAACGCGGTAATATCCGTCTACTCCGTGGTTTGCGGCAAGAACGGTAAGATACTGAAGTGCATCGAGGGTCTCGCCTCTGCGGCCGACGATTACGCCCAGGTTTTCACCTTCAAGCATAATTGCGGCGCCCGACTCGGTTTCTCCGCTCTTTACGGTTGCCTCAACTCCCATATGTTTAAGAAGGCCGGAAATGTATGCAACGCCCTTATCTGCGACGGCCTTTTTGGTGTCGTCGGTAAAGGGTTTAAGCTCGGCGGGAACAATGGTAGCCTCGTTTTCGGCGGTTTTTTCCTTTTTTTCGGGCTTGGCGGCTTTTTCTGCTTTAGGCTTGTCGTTTTTGCGGGGAGCAGAAGGCTTTTTGTCCTTATCAAGGCGCTGGTATTTCTCGGTTTTTTCGATGGGTTTTTCCTCTATTTCCACAAAAGCCTTGACCTTTGCGGGGCATCCGCCGAACAGGCCGAAGGTCTTGGCCTTGGGAAGGTCGATTATTTCAAACTGCACATCTTCGGTAAATCCGAGAGCTTCAAGCTCTTTTGCAGCCGATTCCTTGGCTTCCTCAACCGTGCTTCCGGTTGCGATAGCTTCTTTTATCATTGTAAGTTACACCTCTTATGTGATAGGTTATGTGAGTCGTTACGGAGCGCACTTTAAAAAGCGGGAAAGGCCTTTTGCGGCGATCCGATAATTTTCATTTTAAGTTTTCTTAATAATACTTGTGTTAAACAAGTTAAACGCAATGGATTGCTGGCCTGTTAATACCGGTAATTATTCGGCAATAGGGGCTTTTATGGCCGCTTCCTTCTTTTTGCGTTCGCTTATAAACTTGGCTTCATCCTTGGCGATGAGACGGTAGGGATTCATGGTCTTGTTGAGTATGACGGTAATGATCATATTAACAAGGTTGGAGCACATCCAGTAGAATCCAACGGCTCCGGGAACGAGGAAGGCAATGTAAAGGGAGAAGAGAGGCATAAGCAGCATCATTCCGCCCATCTGTCCCGCCTCGGGATTAATCTTTTTCTGCATCTTCATCGAGATTATCGACGAAAGCATAGAAGTGGCAAAGGAGAGGAAGGGGATTATCCAAAGGGTGAAATCCACGCCCTTATCGGCAAAGTTAAGGGTAAAGGTGGGAACGCGGGTCATATCGATGCCAAAAAGGTTAAAGCTCTTTTTAAAGCTTTCGACGGCGGCCGATTGATTTGCAAGATCTGTGAGACCCTGCTCGTTTGCCTTTTGGGCGATCTGGCTGAAGTTGTCGATGATACCGATTTCCTCGTAGCCTGATTTGACGCTGATGCCTTCAAGACTGCCGAGAATGTCCTTCGCCGAGCTGATAAGGTCGCTGCTCCAGTTAAGAATGTAGGACAGAGGACCGCTTATGGCGCGCCAAACACCCCACAGGAAGGGGAGACGGATAAGCAGAGGCAGGCAGCCCGACATCATACTAACACCCTCACGCTGGTTAAGCTCCTGGACTTCCATAGAGTATTTCTGACGGTCGTCGCCGCACTTCTTTTTGATCTCGTCCATCTTGGGACGGATGGCCGTTTGTTTTGCGGTGGTTCTTTGCTGTTTGATGTTAAGGGGAAGGAATATGGCGTTTATCAAAATGGTGAAAACGGCAATTGCAACCGCATAATATCCGATTCCTGCGGAATTAAGCAGGTTGAAAAGCTGTTTTAGTATCCAGCCCATAGCAGAGTAGAGATAACTCAATTTTTCGTCCTCCGGTCGTTTTTTTCTGGAACAGGGTCATAGCCGCCCTTGTGAAAGGGATGGCATCTGAGCAGTCTTCTTACCGCAAGGTACCCCCCTTTAAAAATTCCGAATCGCTCAATAGCCTCAATCGCATACTGCGAGCAAGTTGGCATAAAGCGGCAGCAGGAAGGGTGAAGGGGGGATATTCCTTTTTGGTAAATACGGATTAACCAGATAAATATTTTTCTCATCTGTAAGTTTTTTTGCAGCCAAGCGCTACATTATCCCGAGCTGTTTAAACTGGGATTTCATAATTTCTTTTATCTCGGTGCTTTTTTTAAAAACTGTTTTTCTTCTTGCTACAAAAACAATATCGAAGCACCCTTTAATCTCGGGAGCAAGCTCCCGATACGCCTCCCGTATGACCCGCTTGGCGCGGTTACGGCAAACGGCGTTTCCGATTTTTTTGCCGGCGGTTATTCCGATACGGCAAAAACCCGCACGGTTTTTCATAACATATGATACCAGTGCGGGATTTACATTTGATTTACCTCGACCGTAAAGTCTGCGGAAATCTTTGTTTTGATTTAATACCGTCGACTTAACCAAAGTAATTCTCCCGAAAGCTTATGCACTCAGAATGTGACGGCCTCTTGCTCTGCGACGGGCAAGCACCTTGCGTCCGTTTCTGTCGCTCATTCTTTTGCGGAAACCGTGTACCTTACTGCGGTGACGCTTTTTAGGCTGATAAGTACGCAACATAATAATATTACACTCCTTTCAAGAGTTGATGACTTGTATTAGGTCACTGTTTTAAGCATTTTGTCCGATATAGGAAGAAGGCTTTGCCTTTGCCGCAGTCAGACATAACGCAATGACCACACAATTATATATTAGAATGTGGCTCTTTGTCAATGGTTTTTTTTAATTATTTTAACAAAAATCAAGGAGCCAATGTTTTTTCAAACAAAAGCTCCCGATTTTTTTAAAAATAAATTATAAGCTCTTTTCGGAAAGTTCTTTGAGGCAAGTCTCGCAGATGCATTTTCCTTTATACGGTCTTATGTCATTATTTGCTCCGCAAAAAACGCATTTCGGATCGGGATCGAATTTCTTAAGGACAATAGTGTCGTCAATCACCGAAATATCAAGGTAACTAACACCGTCCTCTAAATCGAAAAGCCGACGCATCTCTTTTGGAATTACGATTCTCCCGAGGGAGTCAAGCTGTCTGACAATGCCTGTTGTTTTCATTTCAATTCACTTCCTAAGACTTTTAATCACTTTAATGACAGACGAGAAAAATAATTTTCTGTATTGTTATAATAAACTGTAAATTTGTCGTTGTCAACATTTTTTTATAGAAATAAAAAATTATTAACACTTTTTTCACACATAAGGAAAAAATAGGTCAAATTTGGGAAAAATATTCATATTCATTTAACAATCGACATCTTTCGACAAGGGCTTTTTTCGGGCGTTTGGGAATATATCGGGACAAACCCACATAGATTTGACCGAGGTAGAAAAATGGAAAATAATTTTTTTGAGGCAACATCTTTTTTAAGCGAGTTTTTTAAAAATAAAATGTCTCTTTTACCAACTGACGTAAAAAAGCGGGTGGTCGAAATAAGGCTGAGAAGGGAAATGCCTCTTGCCCTGACTTTAGAAAACGGAACGACATATTTTTTGCAAAGAAACGGTCAAATTTACGAGAATCCCCGCGGGGACACACTCACATGCAGCGGGGGAGAGATCGAGCAAAGCTTTCTGTCCCTTTGCAGATATTCGGTACACACCCATCAGAGGGAAATTTCCCAAGGATACATAATGTTAAGGGGCGGTCACAGGGCAGGCATTGCCGGCAGGGGAGTGACCGAAAAGGGCGAGATAATCAACATTACCGACATCTCGTCCATAAATCTCAGAATAGCTCACGAGATAAAAGGCTGCGCCGCTCCGATTTCCGATCTGCTTTTGACCGAGCAAAGAGGAATACTTATTGCCGGCCCGCCTCTTTGCGGAAAAACAACGGTTTTAAGAGATGCCGTGAGAATGCTGTCGGGCGGAGAGATCGGAAATCCTAAAAGTGTTCTTCTCGCCGACGAGCGCGGGGAGATATCGGCTTTTTACAAAGGAAAGGCATATAACGATGTTGGAATGTGCACCGATGTGTATTGCGGAATGAAAAAAAGCGATGCCATCAATATGGGAATAAGGGTTATGTCGCCGAGATATGTAGCCTGCGACGAAATAACCGAGCAGGAAGCGCCGTCCCTTTGCGCAGCCTTTAATTCAGGGGTAAGGGCCATATGCACCGTTCACGCCGACTGTCCCGACAGTCTTAAAGAAAAAAAGGCGGTTTATTCCCTTGTAAAAAGCGGTGTTTTCGGCAGCGTTGTTTTTCTTGAAAGGGGCGGAAAGGTTAAAATGAAGCTGAGAAGGGAAAACCTTTTAAACCAAAATGAAAAGGGCTTTTAGAATGAAGTTAGATGAACTTTTCAGATAAATAATAACGTCCATATGCTGAAAATTGAATCGTAATATTCGTTCATTACGGCACAACTGCTTTAATTAAAATGCGGTGCCGTTATCGTTACAGTTATAACCGCATATCGATTGCTGAGGGTGTGCTTTTTCGAGAATGCATTTTATTGTGTGTTCAGGCAGTGCATCCTACCTACCGCTGAGGCTGTCCCGGCTTTGCCGGGGCCGGAGGGATAGGTAATGAGCAAGCTGCACCGACAAAATAATCCAAGGTTTTAAATGCACGCCTGAATCTTCATCAGAGCCTTCCTCCGATCAGCTTGCGCTGATAGCCTCAGCGTCCTGAAGCCGTGCATCTGCTTTGCTGTTACGGTTTGTGTGTAGTTTTAAGGTTTGTAATGTCCGGAAATGGAATGCGTCCATTTTAGCATATATCAATAAAGTATAATCAATACAAAGGAGATTTGAAAATGAAAACGCTTGGAACGGTCATCATTTGCGCGACGATTTTTATTTACGGAATGTGTGCATCGGCAAAATTCAAAAGCCGCAGAAAAAGCCTTGAATGCGCCAAGGAGCTAATGGGCTATATAAAGACCGAGATACGCTTTTCAAGCCGTGAATACGACGATATCATAGTCTGTGCAAAAAACAGCAAGCGTTTTGAAAGGCTGACCTTTTTAAAAAATTGCGAAAACGTAAAGAATGCCCGATGTTTTGCCGAAAAAATGAATCTTGCAATAGAAAATGACAGCGGTTCATACTTAAAGCCATCAGACAAGCAAGCCCTTGCGGAATTTTTCTGCTTTGCCGGCACCACCGATAAAGAGGGACAGATAAACAACTGCCTGCTTTGCGAGCAAAAGCTTGAAAGCAATTTATCCTTGGCAAAAAGCGACGAGCAGAAGAACGAAAAGCTATACAGGATTCTTTTTGCAAGCCTCTCGGCGGCGGTATTCATTTTAACGGTATGATAAAACGCAGCCGTGGGGTAAAGCGAAGATACTCACCATTTTTTAGCCGTGAGATTAAAGCTCAACCGTGGATAAAGCAGAGATATGTATCATTGTTGCCGATATGCGGCCGCGACTGCCGCTGTTTAATACATTAAAACCAAAAAACTGAAACAAGCAAAACCAAAACAAAGGAAAAGACGGTGAAAACGTGGACATAAATCTTATATTCAAAATTGCAGCCATAGGCATAATCGTGGCGGTGCTCAATCAGCTGCTCATACGTGCCGGCAGGGAGGAGCAGGCCCTTATGACCACCTTGGCGGGGCTTATAGTGGTGTTGTTTATGCTCATTCAGCAGATATCGGTGCTTTTTGAAACCGTTAAATCGGTGTTTGGATTATGACCCTTTTTGCAATATCGGGAATAGGCATAGTAACCGCCCTTGCCGTCACCGCCGTAAAAGAACATAACCGTTCTCTTTCTCTTGCCGCCGCACTTTGCGGGGGTGTGATAATACTTTTCTTTTGTCTTTCTCCCATAAAGGAAATATCCGAAAATCTGAGCTCGCTCATATCGGCCGCAAACATCGATACAAGCTATATAAAGATACTGCTTAAATCCCTCGGTATATGTTTGATCGGGGAATTTGCCGCCGATACCTGCAAGGATTTCGGAATGGAGGGACTTTCGGGAAGAATCGAACTTTTCGCCAAAACGGCCGTCATTATATGTACTCTGCCGATGCTTAACGGTCTTGTATCGGTGGTGCTTGGCCTTGTTAAATAAATCACGGCACAAATAAATCTAAATCATTGCAAATAAAACATTTTTGTAAAGGAATCAAAAAGGTGAAAAGGACAGTATACAAATTTGAAAACATCGGTTGGACGGAAAACATATGTGCAAAAACGGCGCCTGCAAAGCACGGCGTTAAATCTGCCGCAAGGACGCTGACCTCCTTGATGGCTGCTGCAACAATCTTTTTATCTCTCACGGTCTTTTCGACCTGCGCCGAGACCCTGCCGCAATATGATCTGACTCGGGCTCAAAAGCAGGAAGTGCAGCAGAAAGTGCAGGCAATACAATCTCAGGTGCAGGGATATAATGCTCAAGATACATATTGCGATAGCAGCACAGATATCGACACCGACCTTTACGGTAAATGCTACGACGCGGCGGGCGCAGAAGGCCTTAAGCAAAGTCTCGACGACGCCACCCTTTCCGACCTTTCCGATCTCGGCATAGATCCTTCAAATCCCTATGGGAGCGGTCTTTCGGCCAAAAGCGTATTTGAAAAGCTGTTTGAAAAACTTAAAGAAGCCTTTGTATCGCCGTTTTCGTCGCTGTCGGGCGTTTTGGCGGCGCTCATAATCTGCTCGGCATTTTGTACCTTTTCAAAAAACGGGCTGTCGGATACAGCAGATTTCACGTCGGCAGTGTGTATATCGGGCATAGCAGTCGTGCCCTTTTGCTCGGCCATAGCCTCGACCGTCAACACCATATCCCTTTGCTGTACCTTTATCATATCCTTTGTTCCAATATATTGCGGAATACTCCTTTGTATGGGCAGCGCGGCATTTTCCTCGGCTATGAGCGCGGCGGTTTTCGGCCTCGCACAGGTGGTATCGGCCCTTGCGGGAACGGTCATAACACCGTTTTCGGGAATGTATCTTGCCCTTTCGGTATCCTGTGCCTTTTCCCCGGAAATGAGGCTCAGAGGGCTTACGTCGGCCGTGAAAAAGGCAATATTCTGGACCCTCGGCATTGCAATGACCGTCTTTTCGGCCGTTCTCGGTATAACCGGTTCGATAAATTCCGCCGCCGATACCGTTTCGGTCAAAACAGCCCGATTTTTTCTGTCAAATTCCATTCCCATTGTGGGCGGAGCCATTACCGACGCGGTAGGCACGCTTGCCGGAAGTATATCGGTGCTGCGCTCGGGTGTGGGGGCATTCGGTATATGCGCGCTGCTGCTTCTGATAGTTCCGTCCCTTTTGCAGATTCTTTTGTGGAAGGCAAGCCTTTCGATAATGTCGGCTGCCGCCGAGCTTTTCGGCCAAAAAAGGTGCGGTGAGCTGCTAAAGGGAATAAGCGACGGGGCAGGGCTTCTTCTTTCGATAATTGTATCGGTGGGGGTGCTTTTTCTTGTGACATTTGTAATTCTTTTTCTCGGGGGAAAACAGCTATGGGAAGCTTAAGAGCAGCGGTGACGGCGGTTTGCTGCGGTGCCTTTCTTTGCGGGGTAATAAGT
>CAKSDF010000053.1 GCA_934444695.1 uncultured Eubacteriales bacterium
GCCAAAGCCCTTGTATTTTTGCAAACGTCGGCGGCGCTCATATGGCTTTGCAACTGCTTTGACCTTTCAAAGGGAGAGGGCACGACAGTTGTGCAATTTCGCATAAATACGAAGCTGACGGTTGCCGCAGCCGCTGTGATCGCCCTGCTTTTTGCCCTGCTTCTTTTACAAAGAAAAAAGGGGCTTTCGAAAAAATTCATTTCAAAGCTCCCCCGTGCCATGTTGATTTTTGAGGGGGCGGCCCTTTTGCTTTTTGCCGCATATATGTATTTCCTTTTCACTCCCGCCGACACCGACAACGCCTTGAATCAGCTGTATGCTCTGCTTCACGGAAGCCTTTCCCAAAGCTCGGGCTCGGGCAGGGGCGGCATTTGGAAATACAGCTTTTTAATGGGTTTTGAGCGACCGGTTTTAGGCCACGGGCAGGGTTGCTATAAGCTTGCCATGGACGACTTTTCTGCAAGGGTCGGCTACACATACTACACATCGAGAAATGCCTCTCTCGACGCTGCACACAACGAATTTTTGCAGCTTTTCTGCACCGGCGGAATTTTAGGACTTTTAAGCTACATCGGATTTTTTGCATCCCTTATTGCAAAGAGCATTAAACGGCGTTTTTGCGGGAAATACACCGTTTGCCTGCTTTCGGCGGTGATCGGCTATCTTGTACAAAGCTTTTTCACCTTTTCCATTGTTGAGGTGGCGCCCGTATTCTTTGCACTTTGCGGAATACTTTTGCGCAATGTACGGTATACTAAAAAGATTCCTTCATCCGATAAATGCGATAAATGATTCTTCGGTAACCGTTAAACATTTTTTTGAGGAAAAATTCGTGATTAAGAAAAAAATTTTCGCCCGCATTCCGGCATATATTTTTTGCCGAAACAACCGATAAATTTCCCCAAAAAATCCGCATTTCCCCATTTAATGCGGAATACAGCCACTTTGCATTTTTCATAATGAAAGCCCGTTTGCCGGGCTTTTTGTTTTTTGCGGGGTTAAGCGCTTCCGCAAATGGGCAAAAAAACCTTTCAGGGAAAATAATTATTGTTGATTTTAAGCGCCGCAGGTGGTATAATCGGTGACGAATATATTAAATGCCGAAAACAGCAGCGTCTGATAAAGTCGATATCCCTCAAAAGAGAGGCTTAAGACGGTAACTATACCGCCAATCGTCAGCTTGCCCTTCGGCGTTAGGAGGACGGTTATGTGCAACTGTAAAGCCAGCGATCTTTCGCTGATCGACCCTGTGCTTGAGAAATACGGAAACTCTTCCGGAAATCTCATCACAATTCTGCAAAAGGGTCAGGAAATATACGGTTATCTGCCAACCGATGTCATTTATAAAATAGCCGAAAAAACCGGTTCCACCCCCGCCAAAGTTATGGGAGTGGCCACATTCTACACCCAGTTCAGATTAAAGCCCATCGGCAAATATCTGATCATGCTGTGTAAGGGAACGGCCTGCCACGTCAACGGCGCCGACCGTATCGAATCGGCTCTTTGCGAGGAGCTTAAGATAAAGGACGGCGAGACCACCGACGACGGTCTTTTCACCCTTAAAAACGTCGCATGTCTCGGATGCTGCTCTCTTTCGCCGGTAATGATGATCAACGAAGAGACCTTCGGAAATCTCACTCCCGAAAAGGCGGTCGGCATCATAAAGGACCTGAGAGAAAGGGGCGGTGACAAATGAGAATAGCAGTCGGACAGGGAAGCTGCGGTATTGCAGCAGGTGCCGGCGGGGTCTATTCCCGCCTCAAAGAGCTTTGCGACGACGTACATACCACAGGATGTATCGGTATGTGCTTTGCCGAGCCTATCGTCGACATTTACGACGGAAAAGCACTAAAAAAACGTCTTGTAAAGGTCAAGGCCGACGATGCCGAAAGAATCGCAAACGCGGTTAATTCCGACGATCTCGAAAGTCTCAACGATCTTGAGATATCTCCCGAGGACGAAGCCTTTCTCGACGGGCAGACCCGCATTGCGCTGCGCAACTGCGGCATAATTGACCCCACAAGCATCGACGAATACATTGCCGTCGGCGGATATGAAGCCATAAAAAAAGCGGTGCTCGAGCTTTCTCCCGAGCAGGTCATAGATATCATAAAGGTTTCCGGCCTTGCGGGACGCGGCGGTGCGGGATTCCCCACCTGGTTTAAATGGAACGCGGCGAGGCAGTCGGTCTCGGATAAAAAATATCTCATATGCAACGCCGACGAGGGCGATCCCGGCGCATTTATGGACCGTGCCGTTATCGAAAGCGATCCCCACAATCTCATCGAAGGTATGCTCATCGGCGCATACGCCATCGGTGCCGACGAATGCGTTGTTTACGTCCGCGCCGAATACCCCCTTGCCATCGTGCGCCTTGAGGAGGCCATTAAACAAGCCACCGAAAAAGGAATGCTCGGCAAAAACATTTTCGGCAGCGATTTTTGCTGTACAATACGCATAAAGGCCGGTGCAGGGGCATTTGTGTGCGGCGAGGAAACCGCCCTTATCGAATCTTTGGAAGGAAAGCGCGGTATGCCCCGTCTTAAACCTCCCTTCCCCGCCCAGTGCGGATATAACGACCTTCCCTCCAACATCAACAATGTCGAAACCTTCGCCAACGTTCCCTGGATAATCATAAACGGCGGTGAGAAATTTGCCGCAATGGGTACGCAGACCAGCAAGGGCACCAAGGTCTTTGCCCTGACCGGTAAGATAAAGCGCGGCGGCCTTGTGGAAATCCCCATGGGTAAAACCCTTAGGGACGTAATCTTCGGCATAGGCGGCGGAATAAGAGACGGCAAGGAATTTAAAGCCGTTCAGATGGGCGGTCCTTCGGGCGGATGTATTCCAAAAGAGCTGCTGGACACGGTTATCGACTATAAAGCTCTTTCGGCCACCGGAGCAATAATGGGCTCGGGCGGAATGGTGGTTATGGACGAAAGCACCTGTATGGTGGGAATGGCAAAATTCTTCTTAGACTTTACGGCCAAGGAATCCTGCGGAAAGTGCGTGCACTGCCGCCTCGGCACCAAGAGAATGCTCGGCATACTCACCCGCATCGTAAACGGCGAGGGTAAAGAGGGCGACGCAGAACTGCTTGAAGAGCTTTGCTATGCCGTTAAGGACGGCGCTCTTTGCGGTCTCGGTCAGACTGCGCCAAACCCCGTGCTCACCACCCTCAAATACTTTAAAAACGAATACGACGCCCACATAAATGATAAAAAATGTCCCGCAAAGGAATGTGCCGAGCTTATAACCTACTCCATTGACAGCGACAAGTGCCGCGGTTGTTCCCTTTGCGCAAAGAAATGCCCGGTCGGCGCCATTTCGGGGCAGCTTAAAAATCCCTATGAAATTAACACCGAGCTTTGCATTAAATGCGGCAACTGCCTGACCGCCTGCCGTTTCGGCGCGGTTTATGCACAATAACGGAGGTGGGAAAAATGGAAAAGATAATTAACATTGTCATCGACGGAAAGGCCGTTTGCGCAAAGGAAGGCCAAACCGTTTTAAAGGCGGCGACCGATGCCGGAATAAACATTCCCACCCTTTGTCAGAACGAGACGGTCAAGGTATACGGTGCCTGCGGACTGTGCGTTGTTGAGGCCGAGGGAATTCCAAAGCTGCTGCGCGCCTGCTCGGCAAAGGTCAGCGAAGGAATGGTCATTCACACCCATTCAAAGCGTGTCGACCAGTCCCGCAAGATAGCTCTCGAGCTGCTTATGAGCGACCACGAGGGCGATTGCGTAGGCCCCTGTTCTCTCAACTGTCCCGCCCACACCGATTGCCAGGAATATGTCAAGCAAATAGCCCTCGGCAACGACAAAAAGGCGGTAGAGGTCATCAAGGAAAGGATACCCCTCCCCCGCTCCATCGGCAGAGTATGCCCCCACCCCTGTGAGACCGCCTGCCGCAGAAAAAATGTCGAGCAGCCCATTTCCATCTGCTCACTTAAAGCTTTTGCGGCCGACAAAAATAAAAATTCAGACGACCGATTCATCCCCGAAATCAGCGCCCCCACCGGAAAGACGGTGGGAATTATCGGAGGAGGTCCCGGAGGACTTACCGCCGCATATTTCCTTGCGCTGAAGGGCCATAAGGTGACCGTTTACGATATGATGCCCAAAATGGGCGGAATGCTCCGTTACGGAATTCCCGAATACCGTCTGCCCAAAGCCGTTCTCGACGAGGAAATCGCCGACATTGCCTCTCTCGGAGTGGAATTTAAAAACAACTTTAAAATCGGAAAAGACGCAAGCTTTGAAGATATAAAAGCGCAGCACGACGCCGTTATCGTCGCCATCGGAGCCTGGAAGAGCATGGGGCTCAGATGCGGCGGAGCAGACCTTTCGGGCGTTTACGGCGGAATCGATTTTCTTGAAGCGGTAGCCCTTAAAAAAGCTCCCGAAATCGGCAAAAGCGTAGCTGTGGTCGGCGGAGGAAACACCGCAATGGACGCCTGCCGCACGGCGGTACGTCTTGGTGCAGAAAAGGTATATGTCGTATACCGCCGTACCCGCGCCGAAATGCCGGCCGAGGACATTGAAATTGAGGAAGCAATGGAAGAGGGCGTGGAATTCAAATTCCTGACAAACCCCGATACCATTTTAGGCGAAAACGGCCGTGTTACCGGCATCAAGCTTCAGGTTATGGAGCTTGGCGAGCCTGACGAAAGCGGACGCCGCTCCCCCGTTGCGGTTGAAGGCAAGTTTGAGCAGATAAGCGTCGATTCGGTCATCTCGGCTCTCGGCCAGCGCATCAGCGCCGAAGGCTTTGACGAAATCGAAAAGAACGCCAGAGGCAACATTGCTGCCGACGAAGGCACATATAAGACCAATCTTGAGGGCGTTTTTGCCGTGGGCGACGCCACAAACAAGGGTGCATTTATCGCCATCGATGCCATCGGAGAAGCAGGACGGTGCGCCGGAATCTGCGACGCCTTCCTCCACGGGGTGGATGTTTATTACAAAAAGCCCTTCGTTTCCGAACGCAAGGTCGAGAACATTGATTTTTCGGAATATAAAAAGGCTCCCCGTGCAAAAATGCCAACAAGGCCTGCCGATGAGCGCAAAAAGGATTTCGGCGAAGTGGCACTGGGCTTTTCGGACGAGCAGGCAAGAAAGGAAGCAAAGCGCTGTCTCGAATGCGGCTGCCACGATTACGGTCACTGCAAGCTCATTAAATACGCAAACGACTATCCCGTAAGTCCCGCACGACTTGGCGAAGAAAAGCATCCCTATTTTGTCGAGCATCGCCTTAATGTCATCGAACGCAATCAGGGAAAATGCATTCTTTGCGGACTTTGCGTGAGAATATGCGACGAGGTTGCAAAACAGGGCATTCTCGGACTTGTCGGCCGCGGATTTACAACCGTTATTAAGCCCGAGTTCAACAAACCCGAAACCATAGCCATCTGCGCCTCCTGCAAAAAGTGCGCCGAAGGCTGCCCCACAGGTGCCCTTAAAATAATCGAAAAGTAACCTAATACTTCCAGGGATGTCAAGGTTACTTAAAGGCATTCCAAAAAACTCTATAATAAATCAAGCGGTCAAGGAGCTTTCCTCGGCCGCTTTCCTTTTTGCTTGCCCGTCGGTCAAGCTTTGTCGGTCAGTCATTTTATATCCGCAGCACTTTTCCCTTCCGACAAAAAACACTTGTAATTCTTTTGCGGTTAATGTATAATTATTATGTCGAATTATGTGCCGTAAAGGAGGTCTGTAATCGTGAACAAAACAATCGACAGTTTTGAGGAGGCAAAAGCCGAAGAAATATCGGCTGAAGCTCCGAAGGTTTCACTTGCAGAAAAGCCAAAGCGCAAACGCCGCTTCGGCGACCGATACGACGGTTATCGAGTTAAAAAGCTGGACACTCAGTTCTGGATCGTTCCCAACATTATGAGAACCAGAACCGACAGTCAGGTCTTTTTTAACGAGGTCATAGGGGTCGGAGAGCTCGACCGCTATATTCACAAAAAGCGTGAAGGCGAAATTCCCAATCTTCGTATGATACACGTTATCATCGCCGCCACCATCCGCCTTTTTGCCGAACGCCCGAGACTTAACCGTTTTATCGCAGGAAAAAAGATTTTTGCCCATAACAACATCCGCCTGTCAATGTCTATCAAGCGGTCGATGACCGACGACGGCGAGGAAACCGAGATTCTTCCGGTATTTGAGCCCACCGACACACTTTATGACGTTGTCAGAAAATTCGAGGACGCCCTTTCCGAAAGCATCGAGGAAGCGACCAAGCAAAACAACAACACCGACAAGGTGGCCGGTGCTTTAAGCCACATTCCCACCTGGCTCAAAAGCTTTGTGGTTTTTGCCATCCGCAATCTCGACAAGATCGGTCTTATGCCCAAGGTGATATACAACGCAAGTCCCTTCCATTCCAGCGTTTTCATCACCGACGTGGGAAGTCTCGGTATCGACTCGATCTATCATCATCTTTACGAATTCGGAACCACATCCTGCTTTATCGCAATGGGCAAAAAACAGTTTGTTCCCTTTGTCCGTCCTGACGGAACCCTCGGACAGCGAAAGATTATAAACTTCCGCTTTGTACTTGACGAACGCATTTGCGACGGATATTATTACGCCGCATCAATCAAGAAATTCCGTCGGTACATAAAGCATCCCGAGCTTCTCGAAGTACCCCCCGAGAACCTTCCCGACGAGATATAAGCCCTGCGCGGTAAGTTAAGCAATTCTAAAATGATAAATTTCTAAAAAGAAATTAAAAACAACCAACGGATATGAAAAATCATATCCGTTTTTTATTCCGAAACAAGGAAAAATTTTTGTCGATATCTCACAAAAAAATACAAATTTTTGTTGATTTTTTTCTTTGCACGTGATATAATCAAACAAAATCGAGAATACGTCTCACAACAAGTGCATCGGCCGCCTGCCACCGAAGGTTGTTAAAAGCCTGACCGGCGGCACATATGACGGAATGTATTTTGAGCAGCATAAACAACGGACAGTATTCCCCGGCATGATCTGCGGCATTACCATGGCGGCACCGCACTCTGCATTACAGCATCGTACACTGCATTGTTGCAGCGTTGCACTCAGCTTTGCTGCAGCACCGCCGATACCGCAGCATCACCATGGCGCGCGCATACCGCGTCTAATCATCAGCGCAAGCCATCGGTGCGCATCATCGGCACATTCTTAGCGCAGCACCAGCACATCAACAGCACATTCAAAAAAGCAAAATCCCCGGGTTCCCTATCTGCGGTAAAATCGGCGGCAGCAAATACGGCAACATCCAAGCACGCAACGAACGAGTTTGACCGAAGGAAATCGAGCAACGGACGAGTTGACTGAAATCAATCACGTTACGGACAAATCCGAAGCAAGGCAGTAGCCGAACACCGCAGCATCTCACAGGCCGCAAACGGCCCAACCACAGGAGGAAGACTTATGAAAAAAAACCGCTTTACAAAGAAACTATTAGTCTCGCTTTTGGCAATCGGCGTTGCTTTTACGTCGCTGCCGCTGTCCGGCCTTGTCGCGTCGGCCGACGACACCGCCGCTCTGCCGAAGATCTGGCTTGACGCAGGTCACGGCGGAAGCGATCCCGGTGCCATGAACGGCGACCGTCACGAAGCCGACGACAACCTGCGCGTAACCCTCGCCGTCGGCGCAAGACTTGAAGCAGCCGGCTTTGACGTGGGATATTCAAGAACCACCGACGTGTATGTGGATCTGGGCGACCGCGTGCCTATGGCAAAGCAGTACGGAGCCGATTTCGTCATCAGCTTCCACAGAAATTCTGCCAGCAATCCCGCCGCCACCGGACTTGAAACCTACTATCATTTTAAAGAAAACACCGATTCGACGGCATATAAGCTTGCAAACACCCTTCAGATAAACACACAGGCCATAACCGGATGGGCAAACCGCGGCACCAAGGCCGACGGCGATCCCAGTGCCGGAGACATCGGCCTTCGCATAACAAGAAACTCGTGGGAAAACGGCATTGCCGGCGCTCTTATCGAGCTTGGATTTATCAGCAACGATTCCGACAATGCGATTTACGACGAAAAATTCGACGAGATGGTCACCGGTCTTGCAACGGCAATTTCCGAAACTGCCGGCGGGCAGGAAATCTCCGATGCCATTAAGCCCTATGAAAAGGACGGCGAGCTCTATCTCACCGATTGTGATTCTCTGGATGGATGGTGGACCGCCCCCGATACCGAAATAAACCTTGAGCCAAGCGACATCGGCGACGGCAATGTCATCCACATGAAGAATCCCACCTCGTATAAAGATCATCCCGCCGCAGTGGGAGCAATGGCCTTCCTTGATTTCGACCACGGTTATCAAGCAGACCTCTCAAAGTATAACAAGCTGCGTTTTTACCTCTGGAGCAGCATTGACTATGCAAACGATGCCGACCGCCGTTATCTCGACGTTTTCCAGGTAAACCTCGTCACCCGCACCGAAGACGGTCACGGAATCGAGCAGGACGGCTATAACATTCCCATTCTCGGCGCATACATTCAAAAGGGCTGGAATGATTTTGTAATCGCTCTTGACGACGGTTACAAGGTGGTCAACACGGCCGACAAAACAAAGATCCACCGTCTCCGTTTTTCCTGGTTCAACAATTCCAATGGCGACAATGTTGAATTTAAAATTGATAACGTAAGATGCTATTATGCCGACGACGTCAAATCTCTTTGCTCCTGCAAAAAGGACACCGATGACGTTTTTGACTTCTGCGGCAACGAGCACAGCGCCGAAAACAATATTCTGACCGTAAACGGACAGATGGTCACCGATTCCTACCCCGGCAAGGACAGCGTTATAAACTCATTCTATGCAAGGGTCGGAAAAAATTACGGCGACACCGATTATACCAGAAGCTTCAACTACACAAAATATTATTCTCAGTTTGAAATGATGGTTCTTTCGGAAAAGGAAAACACCATTTTCGTATCCCACGGAAACGAGAAGAACAATATGGAATGGCAGTTCCCGAGCTCGGTCAATGTAACAGCCGGCAAATGGCAGAGAGCCGAGATCAAGATGTCCGACATCGGCATTAACGCACTTATGGGAGACTGCGAATACGGCCTTGACAACGTAAACCTGCTCCATTTTGCACAGGCCGAAAAGGGCGTCCTGCAGATAAAGAATATGGTGCTTGTAACCGAGGAATACGCAAACGAGCGAAGCGCTGCCGAGCAGGCTTTCTTTGATTCCGTTGAGTTTATCGGAGAAGTTACCGGACGTTCCTTTGACCTGATCGAAAATGCAAAGAATTGCAGAATCTATGCAGCCCAGTTTGTCAATGTACGTACCGAAAAATTCGAGGCATTCAGCAAGTCTCTTGACGATGCAATTGCCGAATACGAGGATCTTAAATCAGCCGCAAAGGGCGATGTTGACCTGGACGGTGAAATCACCGTAAGCGATGCGCTGATGGCTCTTCAGACATCGGTCGGCAGCCGCGTTCTCACTAAAAAGGCGTTCTACACCGCCGACATCGGAAACAAAGGCCAGGTTACCATTTCCGACGCACTGCTCATTCTCCAAACCTCAGTTGGTATGCTGACAAAAGAGGATCTGGAAAACTATGATCCCTATGAGCAGCCTATAGAATAACATCCGATAGGGTGACATTCACTGAATATTTTTCATATAGAATTACTCTGAGAAAACATCGTGTCATGCAGCAGGCCTGACAAATGCTGCTGCACAATAACAATCCATAACAAAAGACTTCCCATTGGTGCACATCCGCGTGGCCTTTGGGAAGTCTTTATTTTTTTATCCGATATTTTATTTTGGCTGTAATTCAATACTTACGGCGCCGAGAAGCTTTCTGTCCGTTCTATCGGCTGTCTTTAAATCAAGCCTGTGCCCTCTGACCGAAAAAGCATCCTATGCTTCCTTCTCTTTGAGAACGATTTCATAAACGGTAATGCCGTTCTGGCGGGCAATGACATAAATTTTTCCGTCGATAACATTAATGCCTTCCGGCTCGGGAGACCAGGAATTCCACTCGGGCATATCCACCTGGAATTTAAGCTGACCGTTCCAGTCGTATATTCTCAGCTCCGAGAAGGTGGCGCCTCCCGCGTGAGAGCGGACAAAATAGATATATTCCGAATCGCAGAAAACGCCCTGGGAAAGGGATGAGGGCTGTGTTACGTCAAATTCATTAAGCAGCGTCAGATCGCCGTTCCAGGTGTGCACCTTCTGCCCTGCCGAAAATCCCGACGCATACTTATCAAGCACAGGGCTGTATGCCATGGAGAAGAAATCCCGCTCGCAGGTACCGCTTGAGACCTCTTTTAAGGTATCGGCATCGATAAAGGAATATACATTCCAGCCCGGCTGGCAATGGGAAACAAGATAGGCGTTCATCTTGGGCACAAAGGTAACATTGTTTCCGTGTTCGATGTTGAGCTGCTCGCTCCACTTGATTATGTTGCCGTTCTTGTCGTATTCGGCAATTATTCCGACCTCGTTGTTCTGGCGCATGGAGCCTCTTGTTAGCGCACAGACAAACTTGGTTCCGTCGAAATATCCGCCCTGAATATTTGTATAATTTGCATCGGGAGTTTTAAAATTGAGAATCTGCTTATACTCGCCGACGGCGTAGCTTTTCCCTTCCTCGAGGGTGAGGGTCGAGGAAAAATATTTGGACTTTTCGCCGATACGGGGTCTCTCCCCTACCACGAAGCTTTTGACCATTCCGACATAATATTGCAGTATGAGGAGGGCGTCTTTTGCCGTGATTTCGCCGCTTGCATCCACATCGCAAAGCTGCTTTTGGCCATCGTCAAGCTGCACTATTCTGACCGCCGTCTGAAGGGCCAAAAGGGCATCGCTGACATCGATCTCGCCGCTCCTGTTTACATCTCCGAAGGCATATTCCGACAGCTTTCCATCCAAAACGTCGATGTAGTTATCGCTGACCGCAAAGAAATTGTCGAAATAAAGGATCGGCTTAACGTTTTCATTTAGATTATCTATAAAGGCCAGCTTAACGGCCTTGATGCTGCCCCAGCTTGCGGTTTTATCCTTAACCGCCACCTGTGTCTTTTTGAAAACGATCTTGTTAAGGCCTTCCGACATTTTTCCGGGTATCACATAGTCAAAACCGCTGTCGGCCGATTTATCGGGCAAAAAGGAGATGAGAAGGCTGCCGTTATCAAAACTGTTTTCCGAAAAGACGTCTATGTTAAAATACTCGAACGACGAAAGATCTATCTCCCCTACGTCCACCTTCATTCCGGCGGCAATTTTATCGTCGCGGTTGGTGGCTAAGATGGGAGACATTTTTGTGGACGACGATCCTTGAGAAACATACTTTTCATCTGTGTTTTGGGTGATAAGGCAGATACCGATCC
>CAKSDF010000054.1 GCA_934444695.1 uncultured Eubacteriales bacterium
AGCCTGGAGTGCCCAGAGTGCGTCGGTGGTGGTAACTTCTTTATCGCCGTCGATATCGCCGTAAATTACATCGGGGCCGGGGCCGGGGATTGCTGCTTCGGCTGCTTCGAGCTTTTCTTTAGCTTCTTTGCCAATGTGTATGAGCATTTTTGCTTCGCCGTAAGAGTTAACAAAGGAGTCAAAGCCTTCTCTTGCTATGTAGATATAATCAACACTTTCCTCGGTAACAGGGAGGGGAATAGCATCGATGGCCTCTACAACAACCTTGCCGGCGCTTACCATATCGTTGTAATCGCTGATTTTGCCCTGATAGGTGGTCTCGGCACGGGTGAGAACTTCAGCGTTGTCGATAACGCTGGAGATGTCGCCGTAATCTGCTTCAAGAGCGTCATACTTGGTGCGGGCGTTGGTAATGGCCTCGCCGCTGTCCTCGGGGATATCGGGATCATATTTAACTTCGCCGATATCGTCGATGGCTTTTTCAACCTCTTCGATTCTCTCGGCAGGGATAACTGCGGTGAATCCTACGGTGTTGACGGTTATGTTGGCCTTACCGGTGGTGTACACTTCGATGGTGTATTTGCCGTCTGCAGCAGCGGTGAAGGGAAGGTCAATCACTGCGCTTCCGTCATAGAACGAGCCGGTGGTGTTGCCACCTTCGCTGTCCACGATGGTACGGGTGGTGTCGGCCTTTTTAACGTCCTTGGTTGCGACGGTTTCGCCGGCCTCATTTTTAACGGCCAGGGTTGCGAGAACATCGTCGTCGCCGCAGAAAACTCCGTCAAACAGGAGATCGTATTTAGCTGCATACTGTCCGGCGGTAATCTGATGGGTTGCTCCGCCCAGAGCAAGCTTGGGCTCGGCAAAGTCGCCGCGCATTACACGGAAACCTCTGGGAAGAGTGTAGTTGCCGTTTTCGATGTAAGGATTGGTGCGGATACCGGTTTCGTCGTTGGCGGCATCATAGTCGCCGAAGCACCATTCACCTACGGGATCGCCGAGGAGATCATCAGCATCGTATACTCTCATGTTGATGGCTCTGTAATCGATGATACCGCGGGTCCAGAGACGGGCCTCTCCGCCTACCTCTGAAGAAACGGTCTCTCCGCCGATCTCGGTGGGGATGGTGACCTCGCCCGAAACGGTGACATAACGTACGCCGTCGGAAGTGTAGCCGAATTTACCCTCATCAATAGCAGCCTGAAGGCTGTTGGCGGATACTGCCCACTCTACGCAGTGGTCGTAATCCTGAATGTAGAAGTCGGCGATAAGAGCCTGCTCATCAGGATTTCTGCCTTCTACATAAAGACCGTTGTAGTCGAGATCAAGCTCAAAAACATAGGTCGAGCCGGCTTTGATGGTAATAACGTTACCGGAAGACATACCGTAAATGGCATAGCCCTTCCAACCGACCGATTTTTCACGGGCAATAACCTCGTGAGGTGCATCGGAAGTCAGCCCGCTGCCGTCAAAGTTGTTGAATTCAGTAATTCCCCAGCTTTTGATGGTTGAATAAGCTTCGCCCTCGGCGCTTGCCGGAGATGCGGCAATAACCATAGAGCAAGCCATCATTGCAACAGCAAGCACTACCGAAAGAACTTTTCTTAAGTTTTTCATTCTGTTTTTCCTCCAAAAATAATTTCGTGAAAGAAATTCCTCTTTCTCAATTGCATTGTATCACAAATTTTCAAAAATGCAAGCAATTTTTAAAATTATTTTGTTGGTTTTTAGAAAATTTATGCAGCGAACAAAAACAACCGTCCGCCAAAAGCCGTAAACCTTATGCTTTTTATGAAAATTTTATTTTAAAAAATGCAGGGCAAAACTTTTTCGGCAAAATACCGTCCATATTCATTGCGCACTTACATTTATTGTAGTGTTCAGATAATCGGTGTGTTCGGTTTGTCGGGGTATTTAGCTTATCAGGGCATTTGGCTTATCAGGATATTTAGCTTGTCAGGGTATTCAGCTTATCAGGGCATTTGGCTTGGCAGGATATTTAGCTTGGCAGGATATTTGGCTTGGCAGGATATGTGACGGGAAAATTTAAGCGGCTTTAATGTGCTTGACCGAGGAAATTTAATGTGTTATAATGTATGTGTATAAATATATAAACTGAGTAAGTGTTTGTTTTTATAGTTTTATATTTACCTTTATATATGCCGCTTTTGCGGAAAACCATTTCACGGGAGTTGCTTTTATGGCCGAATTTGATACCGCCCTCGACGGGCTTAATCTTCCTTACAGCCTCGATTCCGAGCAATCGGTGCTCGGAGCGGTGCTGCTTGATCCCAATTGTATGAACGACGAAAAGGTGGCCGAGCTTAAGCCCGATCACTTTTACCTTCCTCAGCACAAGGCCATTTTCAGCACCCTTTTCGGGATGGCTCAGCTCAACAAGCCCATGGACTTCGTTACCATTCTCGAGGAGCTGCGTTCCTCCGGGCTTTACGAGCAGGCCGGCGGAAAGGAATATCTGGCTCAGCTGGCGCAAACCGTTCCTTCGGTTGCAAACGTTGGGTATTATGCCAACGTGGTTTATGAAAAATCCCTCATCCGCTCGCTCATAAAGGCCGGGCGGGAGATAGCCTCATCGGCCACCGAGGGAGAGGGCACGGCCGAGCTTTTGCTTGATGCGGCCGAGCAGAAAATATACAACATACGCCAGGGTCAGGAAAATTCCGACCTTGTTATGATAAAGGACATTCTCGCCACCGAGACCATCGACCATTTAAGCGCTTTGGACGATCCCGAGCAGCGCAAAAAGCTGGCCGGAATACCCACCGGCTTTTCCGATGTCGACAGCATAATCGGCGGCCTTAACAAATCCGACCTCATAATCGTCGGCGCGCGGCCGGGTATGGGAAAGACCAGCTTTATTCTCAATCTCGCCCGCAACGCCGCAAAGGCCGGCAAAAGGGTGGCCTTTTTCTCGCTGGAAATGTCCAGAGATCAGCTTGCGCAAAGGCTTTTGTCGCTGGATTCCTCGGTCGGAATCAACCGGCTGAGAAAGGGCGGTCTTACCCCCGACGAGTGGGACAGAATAGCCACCGCCGCCGGAGAGCTTTACAATGCACAGATTTTTGTTGACGAATCCTCGGCCATTACCGTTCAGCAGATAAAGGCCAAGGTGCGGCGCAACAAGCCCGATGTTGTTTTTATCGACTATCTTCAGCTTCTTACGGCGGTCACAAAATCCGACAACCGCGCCGTTCAAGTTCAGGAAATGACAAGAGACCTTAAAATTATGGCCAAGGAGCTGGCCATTCCGGTGGTTGTGTGTTCTCAGCTTTCCCGTGCAGGTACGGGACGAGGGGTATCCCACATTCCTCAGCTTTCAGACCTTAGAGAATCGGGTGCAATCGAGCAGGACGCCGACATTGTTATAATGCTCCACCGCCCGGGATACTACACCGACGGCAGCGAGGGCGAGGAAGTTGATCAAAACGCCGCTCAGGTCATAATCGCAAAGCACCGTCACGGCGAGACCGGCACGGTGGATATGTACTGGGACGGACGGTTTGCACGTTTTCTCACCATCGAAAAGAAAGAATACAATGAATATTGATTTTGTCGAAAAGGTGCGGCGCACCATCGAGAAGCATCATATGCTTGAAAAGGGCGACCGGGTGGTGGTCGGACTGTCGGGCGGAGCCGATTCCTCGGCCCTTCTTGAGGCGCTTTACCTTTTAAAAGAGCAATACTCCCTTTCGCTTTTTGCCGCCCACATCAACCACGGCATAAGGGGAGAGGAAGGGGACAGGGACGAGGCCTTTGCCGAAAGCCTTGCAAAACAGCGAAGCATCCCCTTTTTGTGCCTTAAAGCCGATGCACCGGCCTATGCAAAGGAGCATCGCATAGGTCTTGAGGATGCGGGACGGCGCATCAGATACGATTATTTTGAAAGCTGCGCCAAGGGTGGAAAAATCGCCACCGCCCACACCCTTTCGGACAATGCCGAGACGGTGCTTCTGCATTTAAGCCGAGGGGCGGGAACCAAGGGACTTTGCGGCATCCCGCCGGTAAGAGAAAACATCATACGTCCCCTTATAGACTGCTCCCGTGACGAGGTGGAGGCTTTTTGCAAAAAACAGGGCCTTGATTTCGTCACCGACAGCACCAACCTTTGCGACGATTACAGCCGCAATTTTATCAGAAACAACATTGTGCCCCTTTTTAAAAAGCTCAATCCCGGTTTTGAACGGGCGGTATCCCGCTCGGCAGCCATTGCGGCGGGTGAACAGGAATTTATCGAAAGGGAAGCGCAAAAGGCGCTTTCGGACTGCGCGGCAACGGAAGAGACAAAGTCTTTAAATAAAGAATCTTCCGACGGCACGCAAAGCCACTCTTCGGACGGCTCGGGCAACGCGGAACCCCCCTTTTCTCAAAGCCCGCAAAAGATAACATCCTTAGATACCGAGAAGCTTTTATCCCTTGATAAGGGGCTGAGAATGAGGGTGTTAAAGCTCTTTCTTGAAGGACTGTTCAAAAAAAGCGCGGTGGATTATTCCCTTGTCAGCCGGCTGAACGACAGCCTTAATACCGGCAAGGCGGTTAATCTGAGGGACGGCAAAAAGGCGGTTTTTAAAGACGGGATGCTGACCGTTGCTTGCCAAAAAGGCCCTTCCCCGCAGCCGTTCTACAAGAAAATCGACCTTTCAAAGGGCAATGCGGTGATTTTTGCCAAGGGAAAAAGGGTGGAAATTTGCACGGAAGAAAAATTTGAAAAAGCCGAAATAAACGGTTGTCAAAAAATTAACAGTCTGTTATCATATAGTGTGCTCGACCGTGATAAAATATCCAACACAGTTATCCTGAGAACACGGCTTTCGGGCGACAAGATAACCCTAAAAAAACGGGGCTGTACAAAAACCCTGAAAAAGCTTTGGAACGAAAAAAAGTTCACCGAAAAACAGCGGCAAAGCTTTTTGATTCTCGAATCGGACTCTACTTTGGTTCTTTCCGAACCCGACGGCGTAAACGCCGGATACGAGGCCGACAAGAACACGAAAAAAATCTTATCAGTTAAAATTTTTGCGGAGGAATGAAAATGCCGGATATGAAGGATGACATTAAAGAAATACTTATTTCAAAAGAGGAGCTGCAGGCCATCGTCAGCCGTATAGGCGGCGAGATAAGCCGTGACTACGAGGGCAAAAAGCCCATTCTGGTCAGCATTCTCAAGGGATCGATTGTTTTTATGGCCGACCTTATGCGGGCCATCACCATTCCCTGTGAAATCGATTTTATGGCCGTTTCCAGCTACGGCTCGGGGGTAAAGACCTCGGGAGTGGTTAAAATAATCAAGGACCTGGATCGGGACATTCACGGCAGAGATCTCATTATCGTTGAGGACATTCTCGACTCGGGTATGACCCTTTCCTACATTCTCGAGCTGCTTTCGGCGAGAGGGCCGAGAAGCATCAAGATCGCCACCCTTTTCGACAAGCCTTCCCGCCGCCAGGTGGATGTTTTCGCCCAGTATTCCGGCGCAGAGGTGCCCGATGAATTTATCGTGGGATACGGTCTTGATTACGACGAGGTTTATCGCAATCTTCCCTTTATCGGCGTTTTAAAGCCTTCGGTATATGATAAATAGCCGTTGGCATCAACGCCTTCGCACACACCTTTCCCTGCTTTTCCGACCGCGGAATGAGCGGTCATAATTTATAACAACTAATGTGCTGCACCGCAAAGAAAAACCGACCTTAAAGGCCATTATTTCGGGCGGCGGCGCAATCTGGAGGGACAAATGAACAAAAATGTCAGAAATGCCGTTTTACTGGTACTTATTCCGGCAATTATAATCATCGCGGCCGTGGGCGCCATAGGCACAATAAAACAAAGCGAGACCCCCAAGTATTCCGAAATCGTCGAAAAGATATACAGCGGAAAGATAACCGATTTCAACCTTAATCTTTCCTCCGGCCATATGGAATATTACGAGGACAACGACACCGAAAACAAGCTTACCTATGAAATTCCCGATGTCAGCGTTTTTTATGAGGACGTTGGCCAGTTCATAAGGGAAAACAACCAGAAAGCTTATTCGGGCGAGGAAGGCGCAAAGGCCATTTCCTACGACTATTCGATCAACAGAGGATCCTGGCTTGTAAGCATGGTTCCGTCCATAATCCTTTTCATCGGAATCGGTGTGCTCTGGTACATTATGATGAAGCGGATGTCGGCCGGAATGGGCAACGACAAGGCTATGGGATTCGGAAAGGCCAAGATCAAAAAGCAGTCGGACGACAAGCGCAAAACCACCTTCGCCGATGTGGCCGGTGCCGACGAGGAAAAGGAAGAAATGTCCGAAATCGTCGAATACCTTAAGGATCCCAAGAAGTTCAACGACCTGGGCGCAAGAATTCCCAAGGGCGTGCTGCTTGTCGGCCCTCCCGGAACGGGTAAAACCCTTCTTGCGCGCGCCGTTGCCGGCGAGGCAGGAGTGCCCTTCTTCTCGATTTCCGGTTCCGACTTTGTGGAAATGTTCGTGGGAGTGGGCGCTTCGCGAGTGCGCGATCTTTTCGATCAGGCCAAGAAAAACTCCCCCGCCATTGTATTTATAGACGAGATCGACGCCGTCGGCCGCCAGCGCGGTACCGGACTCGGCGGAGGTCACGACGAAAGAGAACAGACCTTAAACCAGCTGCTTGTTGAAATGGACGGATTCGGCGCAAACGAAGGTGTCATCGTCATCGCTGCCACCAACCGGGCCGACATTCTCGATCCCGCTCTCACACGTCCCGGCCGTTTCGACCGTCAGATAATGGTGGGATATCCCGATGTTAAGGGCCGCGAAGAAATACTCAAGGTCCATTCGAGAGGCAAGCCCCTTGCTCCCGACGTTAGCCTCAAGGTCATCGCACAAACCACCGCAGGATTCACCGGCGCGGACCTGGAAAACCTGCTTAACGAAGCGGCGCTGCTTGCCGCCCGCAAAAACGCCAAGGCCGTTACCGAGGCCGACATAGAAGAGGCCACCATCAAGGTGGTTATGGGCGTTGAAAAGAAATCCCGCGTTATGAAGGAAAAGGATAAGCTCATCACCAGCTACCACGAGGCAGGCCACGCCATCGTTTCCTACTATCTCGGCTCTCAGGATGAGGTTCATCAGATCTCCATCATTCCCCGCGGAATGGCGGCAGGATATACAATGTACCGTCCTTCCGACGATCGCGGACACACCACCAAAACCGAGCTTATTGAGCAGATCTGCTCGCTGCTCGGCGGAAGGGTTGCCGAAAAGCTGACCCAGGAGGACATAACCACCGGCGCTTCCAACGACATTCAGCGCGCCACCGAGATTGCTCAGAAGATGGTTATGAAATACGGTATGAGCGACAAGCTTGGACCCATTGTTTACGGCAAGGATCACGATGAGGTGTTTCTTGGCAGAGATCTCGGATCGGCCAAAACCTATTCAGATGAGATCGCCGCCGAAATCGACGAGGAGGTCAAATCCATCGTCGAAGGCCAGTTTGCACACGCCGAAAACATTCTTACCGAGCATATGAATAAACTTCATCAAATTGCAAAATATTTATTTGAGAACGAAAAGATGGATGCCGATCAGTTTAAGGCTGCAATGGCCGCCGAATAAGCGGATACACGGCCGAAAGGGGATTGACGGCGGCCGTAAAGAAACCCCGCAAAAGCCCCTTAAAGCAGCAAAATGTTTCACGTGAAACATTTTTGAAAAGCGGCCGGCTGACGCCCGAAACACGCGGTTTTTAACCTGCCGTTCTCTTGAAAAAGAAAAATTAAGATCCGCGAGACTGCGGATCAACAAAATAAAAAAGGAGATTTTAAAAATGGAATTTACAAAAGACACCTGCATCGGTGACATTCTTGATGCAAAGCCCGAAACCGCACCCATCTTTATCGAAATGGGTATGCATTGTCTCGGCTGCCCTTCGGCAAGAGGCGAGACTGTTGAGCAGGCCTGCGCCGTTCACGGCATTTCCTGCGACGAGCTTGTGGAAAAGCTCAACAAGGCATAATCCACGCGATTTAAGAAACAGAATTTACGGTGAGGTTCTTTGAGCTTCACCGTATTTTTTAGGAGTGAATTTTTTGAGCGAGCAAAAAGACGGCAAAAGCTGCGGGAAAGAAAATCAGCCGGGCGGTTTGCCGGGCAATCGGAAAAATGAACAAAGCGGGCAGTCTTCCCCATCGAATCTGCGCCTTAAACGGGCGGCGGCCATTGTTTCGGTGGCAATTTTTCTGGCCGTTACCGCCGCCGTAACATACTTTTGCATCGACTTTTTTAAAAAATTCTCCGACCCCGCCCAGTTCAAAAACTATATCAATTCCTTCGGAATTTACGGCAGAACCGCCTTTCTCGCCCTTCAGATCATTCAGATAGTCATCGCCTTTATTCCCGGTGAGGTGGTGCAGGTGGGGGCGGGATACGCCTACGGAGCCTTTGAAGGAACAGTGCTTTGCCTTGTGGGGGCGGCAATCGCTTCGGCCATTGTATTTTTGTTGGTCAAAAAGGTAGGCACAAGGATCGTGCACCTTTTCGTCAGCCGCGAAAAGATGGAAAGCCTTAAGTTTTTAAACGACGAGCAAAAGTTAGGGCGCCTTATTTTCATTCTTTTTCTCATTCCCGGAGCGCCGAAGGACGTACTGACCTACCTTGCGGGACTCACCCGCATAAAGCTTTATGAATTTCTCATAATATCCCTGGCCGCACGCACCCCCGCGCTGCTCCTTTCGACCCTGGGCGGCTCGGCGGTGGCCGATCGCAACTATAAACAGGCAATAATCATTTTTTCGGCGGCGGCAATAGTCAGCGCGGCCGGAATAAAGTTTTACTCGGTGCTCACAAAAAAGCTCAAGGCCCGCCACGAAGGCAAAAAAGACAAAGCCGGCAAGCAGCATATGTAATCTCCGATTCCCTTTCGCAGGACGGTAAACCGCGTCCCTGCTTAACGGTTGAAAGTCGATTCCGCTGCAGGAAAAAATCATCCTGCTTAACACCTGCAAGTCGAGTCTACGGCAGTGAAAATACATCCTGCTTAACACTTGCAAGCCGATTCCAATGCGGGAAAAACGCATCCTGCCTAACGCTTGCAAGTCGATTCTATGTCGGGCAAAAATCCGCCTGCCTAACGGTTGCAAGTCGGATTTTCACAAATCGCCGCAAGCCCCACGGCAGGCGGCAGGCAGAGCAAAGGACGGCCGGCCCATGTGCAAAAACCGCCCCTAAAATCGGTTGTTTTTGTGCAAGCTGTTTGTTTTTGCGTCAAAATACCCAAATGACAAGCTTAAAATTTAGGCAACTACACACCTTGAAATTTCAAGGATTTTTTGATATCATTGTAGTGTTATGAATAGTGTGCAATGTGCCCTTATTCATTCCCACGTAAATTATGATAAATTATGCACGCAAAGCTTTTGCGTCGTTTGAAACAGGAGGCATATATTTAATGGCAAGCTTATCACTCAGAGGAATTTACAAAAAATATCCCGGCGGCGTTACTGCCGTTTCGGATTTCAACCTCGAAATCAAGGATAAGGAATTTCTGGTACTGGTCGGCCCTTCGGGCTGCGGTAAGTCCACCACCCTTCGTATGATCGCCGGACTTGAAGAAATCTCGGAAGGCGAGCTTTACATAGGCGACCGTCTGGTAAATGACGTCGCTCCTAAGGACCGCGACATCGCCATGGTGTTCCAGAACTACGCTCTTTATCCCCATATGACCGTTTTCGGCAATATGGCATTCGGCCTTAAACTCCGCAAGGTTCCCAAGGAGGAAATCAAGCGCAGAGTTGAAGAGGCTGCCCGCATTCTCGACATTTCCCACCTGCTCGACCGTAAGCCTAAGGCTCTTTCGGGCGGTCAGCGTCAGCGTGTTGCACTGGGCCGTGCTATCGTTCGTGATCCTAAGGTCTTCCTTCTCGACGAACCGCTCTCCAACCTGGATGCTAAGCTCCGTGCACAGATGCGTACCGAGCTTTCCAAGATCCATCTGAAACTGGAAACCACCTTCATCTATGTTACCCACGACCAGACCGAGGCTATGACCATGGCCGACCGTATCGTCGTTATGAAGGACGGTTACATCCAGCAGGTCGACACTCCTCAGCACCTTTACGATATTCCCTGCAACGCCTTTGTTGCCGGATTTATCGGTTCTCCCCAAATGAACTTTATCGATGCCATTCTCCGCAAAGAGGGCGACACCTTTTATGCCGAGTTCGGTTCTGAAGATACCAAAACCCGCAAGGGCGTTAAATTCAAAATCAAGCTGCCCGCTTCCAAGAACTATAAGGACTGCCTCGTTCCCTACGAAGACAAGCCGGTTATCATGGGTATCCGTCCCGAGCACATCCACGACGAGGATATGTACACCTCCACAATGACCGACGGTCTCATCAAGGCCAAGGTTGAAGTTACCGAGCTTATGGGTGCCGAGACCTACCTCTACCTCAACTGCGAAGGCAACAGCTTCACCGCCCGCGTCGATCCCTCGACCCTCGCAAAATCGGGCGACGAGATCACCGTTGCTCTCGACACCAACAAGATCCACATTTTCGACAAGGAAACCGAGAAAACCATCACAAACTAATTTAACAGGCAGGTAGAAAAGATGAAGTGTCCTTTTTGCGGATATGAAGAAAGCAAGGTTATAGATTCCCGTCCCACCGACGAGGGTGTGCGCATCCGCAGAAGGAGGGAATGCCTTTCTTGCAAAAAACGCTTTACCACCTACGAGGTGGTTGAAAGCCTTCCCATAATTGTGGTTAAAAGGGATAAATCCCGCGAGCAGTTCGACCGCAACAAGCTTATAAACAGCCTGCTGCGCGCCTGCGAAAAGCGTACCGTCTCCATCGATACGGTGGAAAAGGCGGTGGACGAGATCGAGGCTGCCCTTCAAAACTCTCTCGATCGGGAGGTTTCCTCCCTTCAGATAGGCGAGCTCGCAATGGATAAGCTCAAGGGTATTGACGAGGTTGCATATGTCAGATTTGCCTCGGTTTACCGCCAGTTCAGGGACATTAACACCTTTATGGAAGAGCTTAACACCCTGCTCACCAACAAGAATAAATAAGCCCGATTTGAGGGCTGTGCCTTCCTTTTAAGAACAGAAACTCCCCGGCTTTGGAGAAATGAAGTGACCCCAAAAAGTTAGACAAAAATAAGAATAAAAATTGTTCAAGCTACCGAAAGGGCTTGCTGTCTGT
>CAKSDF010000055.1 GCA_934444695.1 uncultured Eubacteriales bacterium
GGCGGGCACTGGATACGTGGGCCTCTCCCTTAGCGTTCTGTTAGCACAGCATAACCAAGTGACGGCTGTTGATATTGTTCCGGAGAAGGTTGAGATGATCAACAACCGCAAGTCTCCGATTCAGGATGACTATATCGAGAAGTATCTTGCAGAGAAAGAATTGAATTTGACTGCAACGCTGGATGCGAAATCAGCATACGCCGATGCTGATTTTGTTGTCATTGCGGCCCCTACCAATGTCTACGCTAAATTATCAGTGCCTGATTCGAAGCGGAAGATTACCACAAAGATCATGCCGAAAACCTGTGTAATAGGCACTGATAATTTATTACAGACCTGTCAGAAAGTTACCTGCCCGTATAGGGTACGTCGTAGGGTAGAAGTATAGTAAATTTGAAGATTACGTGCTGTGGGTATTCAGAGACTACGAATAGAAGACGAAAGAAGCAACAGAAACAACAAAACTGAGGAGAAAGAGTTATGTACGATTATTTGGTGGTTGGCTCCGGATTATATGGAGCTACGGTTGCACATGAAGCGCATCAACATGGCAAGTCAGTTCTTGTTATTGACAAGAGACCAAACATTGCCGGAAATATTTATACCGAGAAAGTGGAGGGCATCAATTTCCATAAGTACGGTGCGCATATTTTCCACACGAATAATAAGACTGTGTGGGATTACCTCCAAAACTTTACGATATTCAACCGTTTCACAAACTCTCCGGTGGCTAACTACAAAGGTGAGTTATACTCCATGCCTTTTAATATGTACACATTCAACAAGATGTGGGGCGTGGTGACACCGGAAGAAGCGCAAGCCAAGATTGATGAGCAGCGGAAAGAAGTCTCCGGTGAACCGAAGAATCTGGAAGAGCAAGCCATCAGTCTGGTCGGTAGAGATATCTACGAAAAACTGGTTAAAGGTTATACGGAGAAACAGTGGGGACGTGACTGCAAAGACCTTCCGGCGTTTATTATTAAGCGCCTGCCTGTACGCCTGACTTTTGACAACAACTATTTCAATGCTCTATATCAAGGCATCCCAATCGGCGGTTATACGCAGATGGTCGAGCATATGCTTGATGGTATAGAGGTAAGGCTCGGCGTGGATTATCTGGATCATAAAGCGGAACTGGATGCGCTGGCAGAGAAGGTTGTTTACACCGGACCGATTGATGCTTACTTCCAGTATTCCCTTGGTTATCTGGAGTACCGTAGTGTGAGATTTGAAAACGAGATTCTGGACAAGCCAAATTTCCAGGGCAACGCAGCTGTGAATTATACTGACCGCGAAACGCCGTGGACGCGCATCATCGAACACAAGTGGTTCGAGTTCGGAAAAGACGAGAACGGAAATGACTTGCCGAAGACAATTATTTCTCGTGAGTACAGTTCAGAGTGGAAACCGGGTGACGAACCGTACTATCCGGTAAACGACGCAAAGAATGGTGCGCTATATGCCGAATATAAGAAGCTGGCGGATGCTGAGGATAAGGTGATTTTCGGCGGCAGACTTGGCGAGTACAAGTACTACGACATGGATGCTGTGGTAGCATCGGCGTTAGAGATGAGCAAAAAGGAACTGGGCTGACGTCCGGTGTATGAAGGGGAAAGAAGGACA
The DNA here is from genome assembly GCA_934444695.1 of uncultured Eubacteriales bacterium. Classification (GTDB taxonomy): domain Bacteria; phylum Bacillota; class Clostridia; order Oscillospirales; family Acutalibacteraceae; genus UMGS1484. Next base: position 1,624 of record CAKSDF010000055.1, read on the forward strand.
AGAAGTTATGAGTCAGCCGAATAAACTTAATAAGCCGGATTCTTTAAACATAAAAATCATCATTGCGGCTCACAAGAAATACCGTATGCCACAGGATGACATATACTTGCCAATTCATGTAGGCGCAGAAGGCAAAGCGCCTATTGGATATCAGGGCGATAACACAGGCGATAATATCTCCACCCTCAATCCATACTTCTGTGAGCTTACCGGAATGTATTGGATGTGGAAGAACCTGCAGGCTGATTATCTCGGTTTGGCACATTATCGTCGGCATTTTTGTTTCAGAAAGAAAAAAGCTGAAAACGACGAAGAGAGCAAGTGGAAATCGGTATTGAACAGCAAAGAAGCACAGATTCTGTGCAAACAGTATGATGTTATCGTTCCTGAAAAACGCCATTATGTGATTGAAACGCTTGAATCGCATTATGCGCATACTCATTACATAGAACACTTGGAAAAGACACGGGAGATTATCGGCGAACGATATCCGCAGTATCTTGATAGTTATGACAAGATCCTTAAAAGGAAAAGCGGTTACATGTTCAATATGTTTCTGATGAGAGCGGATCTCATTGATAAGTATTGCTCATTCCTTTTCGATGTGTTGTTTGAACTGGATAAAAGAGTAGATACGAGCAACTACTCCGCATTCCAAGCTCGGTATCCGGGTAGAGTTGGAGAGATTCTGCTTAATGTCTGGCTTGACAAAGAAGTTGGAGAGCAAGGGCTGAAGATAAAGGAAATCCAGCATATACACATGGAGCCGATTAATTGGTGGAACAAAGGGACTGCATTCCTGAAAGCTAAGTTCTTGGGCAAAAGATATGAGCATGGGTTTTGATAGAAGGAAAGCCATTGCCGGTAAAAGAGTTATATGAAGGGGCGAAACACAGTGAGCTTAAAGACTAAAATAAAAAATGATATGTGGAAAGTGAACTATGTAGTTCCTTTCATAAAGAAGCACCAATTTGATGAAAAAGGCAAAGCTGATATGTTGCGGCATGTGGCTAAGGCATATTCAAGCATTAAGGCTGTCAAGGCGAGTGGTAAGCGAACTGTAGGGAATGATACAAGGGCATTACTTGAGAATGTGAATGTCACTTTAGATAAAGACAGCCATTTTGTATATTTCCTTGATGAAAGAAAAACCATCGCCGTTCCGGGAAACATCCTCAGCAACTTCACGTTGGATTATGATAAAGTTGTTCATGGAGCTTTTAATGATCTGGCAAGTAGAAACATTGGAAAAGATGAATATGGGCAGGAAGCGAAAGCTGTAGCTGATGGTATTGAGACTCTTCGTGTTCGTATCCTTACTACATTAAAGGCATCAGACAACACATATAAGGAAAGACAGATTGAGTATTTTAAGAATACGCTCTCAAGACCAGCACTGCATTTTGATGAGGCATTGCAGCGGATTCTCTTTTTTAATCAGATTATGTGGCAGACGAGGCATCGCTTGAATGGACTTGGACGTTTGGACTATATCCTCGCTGATTTATACGATGCTGATGTGAAAGACGGTTTGCTAACATATGAATCTGCATCTGCTTATATTGCGGACTTCCTTAGCAATCTGAGCAAGTATCCTGAATATAAGAGCGATGCCCTTGAAGGGGATATTGGGCAGATTATTATTCTTGGTGGCAATCAGCCCAACGGTAAATATTTTTGCAATGATCTTACGGAGATATTCCTGAAAGAGCAGGCGAATCTAAAGAAGCCGGATCCGAAGACATTCCTGCGTGTTGGAAAGATTATGCCGGACAGCCTCCTGAAACTCGCCGTGTCATGTCTTGCAGCAAAGACTGGAAGCCCACTGTTTTCAAATGATGAGGTTGTTATTCCTGCTCTTAAAGGATTTGGAATGCCGAATGAGGACGCCTACTCGTATTGCGTTTCCGCTTGTTGGGAACCATATATCGTAGGTAAGTCGCTTGACCAGAATAACATTATGGTATTCGACTATTTTAAGGCGCTAGATGCAGTTCTTAACAATGGTGTAGAGTATAGAAGTATTGAAGAGCTGGTAGAATCTTATATCAAAGAAAACGGGAAGTGTTTTAAAGAGTTCCTACAGAGCGTAGATGAGATGAAGTGGGCGAAAGACCCGCTTGTTTCCATTTTTATGGATGGTTGCGCTGAAAAGAGAAAGGATCTATCCGAGGGCGTTGCCAAATATAACAACTATGGAATTACGACTGTTGCGCTTTCCAATGTAGTGGACAGTCTGTTCAATATCAAAAAACTGGTATTCGAGGATAAGAAATACTCACTTGCCGAGATGAATAAGGCGAGAGTGGAGAATTTTGATGGTGCCCCGGAAATGTTTATAGAGGTGACATCTCTTAAAAAGTCCTACGGGCATGATGATGCTGAAGTGGAAGCACTGGTCAACCGTATCACATCTTCTATTGCTTCTATAGCAAAGAGCTATCATAACGCTTTGGGCGGTACAGTGAAGTTTGGCCTAAGTTCTCCTGGCTATAACATCTTAAGCAAGAAGATGTCGGCAGACTTTTCGGGCAGAAAGAATGGAAAGCCTTATAATACGCATATTTCTTGCACGGACGCAGGATACACGGAAATCGTAAGATTTGCCGGGAAACTTCAATACGGTGATCAGCGTTTTAATGGCAATGTCATCGACTTCTTTATGACAGAATCGTTGATTGATGAAAACACCGATAAATTTGTCCTGTTCATGAAGGGTGCAATAGCATCCGGCTTCTTCCAGATGCAGATGAACCTGATTGACAGCAGAACGCTTATTGATGCCAAGGCTCATCCGGAGAAGTATAAAGGGCTAATTGTTAGAGTATGGGGATTTTCTGCGTACTTTAACGAATTACCAGAGAGCTATAAAGATTTGTTGATTGAGAGAGCTTTAGCTGCGGAGAAAGTGGCGTAACAGAAACCATTATATAAAGGAACCGATAGGAGCACATTAGATGGATTTGAAGAAAATTTTGAACGGCTATCCGCAGAGATCAGCTGACAATATTATAAAAATGATTCACCCATACGATGTGGTATCATTTGACGTATTTGACACCTTGCTTAAACGAGATGTTGAATCAGAGAGTGATGTATTTGATCTTGTGGAAAGAAAGTACAATTCGACTCATGACAAAAAGATAGATGGTTTTAAAGAGTTTCGCAAGAAAGCTGAATCTGAAGCCAGAGAGAAGAATGTTTCAAAGGAAGTCACTATTGATGATATATATGCGTGTTTAAACAATAAAACTGTTGGCGAGACTGTAGTAAACAAACTGATTGCAGCAGACCTGTGCTCAATGGAAAAAGAAGTCGAAACAGCAGTATGCACAGCTAATCAGCTGATGATGGCTGTATTCGATTATTGCAAAGAAACTGGGAAGAGAATATTGATAATCTCTGATATGTACTGGTCTGCTTCGTTTGTGGAAGAGCTGCTGAGAAATAACGGAATAGTCGGGTATGATGCGATTTACGTTTCAGCTGAATATGGAGTTCAGAAAAGACAGAAGGGAGCATTATTTAAGGTCGTTGCTGAAAAAGAAAATATCGGCATAAAAAGATGGGTGCATATAGGAGACAATAAAAAAGGTGATTACCTTTCCGCAAAAAGTGCTGGCATTGCGACTGTAAATATTGCAACCCATTATAGAAATACAGAGTATCTCCATAAGAGTGAAAGAACCGATTTAGACAAAAAAGTGATCAGTTCTTTCATAAATAATCGTATCAGTGTTATAGATGTTACTGGAAATGGTGAAAAGGTAGAATATAACGATGTAAAACTGGGCTATGAGATTTATGGTCCACTGCTTTATTTCTTCGTGAAATGGTTACATGACAGGATTCCACAGAACGTAACGGTTCTTTTCTTTGCAAGGGACTGTTATGTTGTGAAGAAAGCGTATGAAGCACTTTATGGAGCAGAGGATAGATATAAATATTTTCTTGGATCAAGAAAAAGTTTGATTTTAGCAGCATTGCATAAGGATGCCTCACTAGAAACAGTAGCCAGAATGTTAAAGTCCGAGCAGGCTCAAATGACTGTGCATGGATTCCTGACAAAACTGAACTTAAATCCTGAAGACTATGAAAGCGAAGCAGTGGCGTCTGGTTTAAAGCTTAGTACGGTTATTTATAGAAATCGACTGACAGAAAACCAATATTTTGTAGAGTTTTATAATCGTATTCTTCCAGATGTGATTGACAAGGCAAATCAGAATTACGAAGGCATTAAGAATTATATCAATGAATTGAACTGTACTGAAGATGTCGTTGTCGTAGATATTGGTTGGCGTTGTACCATGCAGTTCTGTTTACAAGAAGTCTTCCCGGAATATAACTGGAAGGGATATTACTTAGGTGTCCGTGAGGATGCGGTTGTTGATGCTGGAAGTCAGGCTGAGGGCTTTTATCTCAATGGCGAGAACGATATCGAGAAAAGATGCTTTCTGGCATCAATGACAGCATTGATTGAGATTTTTTTCTCTGCACCACACGGGTCTGTTACGGGTTATAGTGGCAACGGCGAGGTTTTGTTCGCTCCATATGAATGTCAGGATGATGAGGAACACAGAAATTTTTTTAATGATATTCAAAACGGAGCGTTGCGTTTTACTACTGATTTTGGCAAAGCTGCCGTTTCAGAGTTTGTGAATGCAACATGTTCAAATATGTTGCTTGGGGTAGAGGTGCTTTGTGAAAAAGCCAATAGACGCGAACTCAAAAAAATAGGAAATTATCCGTTTCATTTGGGCGTTGGTGTAGTAAATGCGGCTGACCCTAAGCCATTGTGGAAATACATAATGAATCCTAAATTTTTTCTATATGACTTTTCAAACTCTACATGGAAGGTGGCGTTTTTGAAGAGGCTGATAAAGCTAAAGCTACCGTATTATAAAATATTTTGTTGGATTTATAGACACAAGGAGTAAGGGGTAGGAAAAGTGGTAGGAAAGCATATAAAAGTATTAGAAGTAAATGTTGATGATCTTCACACAGGCGGTGTTTATTCGCTCGTGAAGAACGTAATCGAACATTCGAGCAAAGAAATACAGATTGATATAGGTGCAATTGAGAAATTCGTAAATCAAAAGAATGTGGAGCATTTTGAAGCACTTGGAAGTAAAGTCTATTATTTAGGCTATGAGGGAAGCAAGTGGAAAAAACAGATTGTCTGTTATAAAAATCTAAAAAAGCTTCTGGAAGAAAATAAATATGATTTTGTCCATATTCATGCTGATGTGGCAAATAAATTGTTTGTTTCTGCGTTGGCTGCAAAAAGAGCTGGCGTGAAACGTGTTGTTGTTCACTCACATGCAGCTGGGGTTGATGGAAATCACAGAACTTTTAAGGTAGTGGTACATCGATTATGCAGAATGTTTTTAAAGAATGTGGCTACGGACTTTGTAGCCTGTTCTGATGTGGCAGCAGTATGGATGTATCCTGGAATTCCAAAAGAAAAAGTTATGATTATCCAAAACGGAATTGATCTCGAAAAATTCCGTTTCATGGATAATATCCGTCAGAACGTCAGGGAACAGCTGGGTATAACAGATGAGGTATTGATAGGTCATGTGGGTAGATTTGCCTATCAAAAAAATCATGAGTACATTCTCAAGATAGCGAAGGCTCTAAAAGAAAAGCAACTGCATTCTAAGATTCTATTGGTTGGAGAAGGACCGGAGAAAGATAGAATTAAGGCCGTAGCGGAAGAAATGAATTTGAATGATATTCTCGTTTTCTACGGTACTTCAAATGAAGTTGAAAAGCTATTCATGGCGATGGACGTATTTATTCTTCCCTCACATTTTGAGGGGCTTCCAATCGTAGGTGTGGAGGCTCAGGCATCAGGACTTCCGGTTATATTCTCTGATAAAATTACCTCACAGGCAAAGCTGCTAGATGACGTAACCTTCCTAGGAATCGAGGATGCCGATATTAGTAGTTGGGTTGATGACGTAAACCATTATGGAAGTATGTACAGGGACAGAACAGAAGCGTATAAAAAACTTCGAGAAGAGAAATATTCTATTGAGGATACTGTGCAGAGTTTCATGAGTTTGTATTTGGGAGTGAAAAAATGATTTATATTGCAGCACATAAAGAATTTGATGTTCCTCAACTGGAAAACTATGTGCCATTACAAGTAGGAGCAGAGGGGAAGGAAAGCCTTGGTTATCTGCAGGATAATACCGGAGATAATATATCTTTGAAAAACCCTAACTTCTGTGAGCTTACAGGTTTGTATTGGATTTGGAAAAATACAAACGATGAGTACAAAGGGCTTGTTCATTACAGACGATATTTTGGTAAAAGCAATCTTAGTAGCAAGACGAAGGATATATACACATACGATGAGATGGTTGATTTACTAAAGGGCAACGATATCGTTCTTCCGTATGTTGAATATTTCAAACAGAATGCAAAAGAGGAAATATTGATTCAATGCTGCACGCCGGAGATTTTTGATAAACTCAGAAGAATTATAGAGGAAATGTATCCGGAGTATTTGGAGGCATTCGATCAGTACTTTGCGCAGAATAAGTCAGTCTTATTCAACATGATGTTTTGCAGTGCTAAGATTTTTGACGCGTACTGCGAGTGGCTTTTTTCCGTTTTATTTGAATTGGAGAAGACAGTGGACTTAAGCAAGCTAAACTCATATCAGAAGAGACTGTATGGATTTTTAAGTGAACGGCTTCTGAATGTTTGGCTGATAAAAAATAACAAAAAAATAAGGCATGTGGCTATCGTTAATGTTGAAATGCCGACAAAGGAAAAAATTGTGTTACTGCTTCGTCGGATGAAACACAGATATTTTTCATAGTTAGGATGAGACGCGATGAAAAAGATTCTTATATCTTTGCTTACATATACACTTGCGCTATTGATTATTTTAAATTGCTATTCCCTTATGTGCATGGTGTATCCGAACCGGATTTTTTATATTTTGACGAATGTAAATTTTGTGCTGTTGCTTTTGCTGCGTAGAAAAATAAAACTCAAAAAAAATGCCTCTGTTTTATGTGCGGCATATTTATTATGCATGCTGCTGCTTATTGTACGAGGCTTTTTTAGCTATGAGTTTATGTTCTCTTGCGTGCTTCCTTTTGTGTTCACAGTTGTGTATTTTGACAAAACAGATGTTGTACTTGATTTTTGGGAGAAGTATACAAATATCATAGCAGTCATATGTCTACTCAGTTTGGTGTTTTTTGTATTTGCATCTAATCTCCATCTAATTAGTCCAACGGCTATTTATTCTGCGGATGAGGTAGGATGGGGAACTAATACGTATAAAGACTATTATCATTTGTATTGTGAAGGACAGGAAGTGTATGCGCTTGGCTATTCCGGTGTAAGGAATACAGCGTTGTTTGTAGAAGGCCCAATGCTTACATTTGTTGGATGTTTGGCTCTTTACTATGAGCTATTTCTTAGAGTCAAAGGTATTCGGAAAATTGTTGCTGCGTCTATTATTATCTCGATTGCTTCATCTCTTTCAACGACTGGCCTTTTGCTAATTGCAGTAATGATGTATTTGAGGTTTTACGAAAGAATAAAGAATAACAAATTTTTGAAGTTCTTTTGCCTCCCTGCGATTATTGCTGTCCTGATTTATATAGGGATATATGTAATTCAAGATAAATTTGTAAGTAATGTGTACTCAGCTTCTGTTCGTACAGATGATCTTCTGGCCGCGTTGAAATGTTTTGTTAGTGATCCGATGAACGGTGTGGGTTATAACAATTTGAAAGGCATTGACCCATTTAGGCTATATAGAAGGACTGATGCTGGATTGAGCACAGGTCTTGGTGGAATATTAGCATATGGTGGACTATTGTGGGGCCTATGGTATATCGTCCCGGTTGTGATTGCAGTTAAGAAATATATCTCACAACCTAAGTATCGGAATGTTTTGGGATTCGTATTTCTTTACATGGCACTTCTTGTTGTAACAGTAGTTCAGTCAAGAATATTATGTACTGTATGTATGACGATGTCGTGGATAATTACAATGGATTCGAGTATTGCGAAGAAACAGCTTGTAGAAGTTAAAGAACGTAAGGCTGTGGGAAAGAAAATCAGAGTTAAAATGATGTGAGGCTATTATGGAAAATGGATATAGAACTAAAGTTGGAGTTATAACATATCATTCTGCCTATAACTTTGGCTCTGTTTTACAGGCTTTAGCTACGCAAGAAGCAATCAAGCGTTTGGGGTATGAAGCTGATATTATTAATTATAGAATGAAAAGGCAGAAGCAGTACTACCAAAAACTTTACAGGACGGCGTTTGGTTCCAAGACATTTATTAAGGATTTCATTATGATGCCGGTAAGGGGAAAAAGGCTTCAGAGAGCAAAGGCATATGAACAATTTATCGAGTCAAGATTGAACCTTACAAAGGAGTTTGAAGTTCCGGAAGCAGCGATGCAGGTATTTGCTGAATACCCCTGTATTGTTAGCGGAAGCGATCAGATTTGGAATTTTCATTCAAATGAACTGGAAGGGCAAGCAATCGATTATATGAAGCCGTATTTATTGTCTGACTTTAACGGCAAGAAGGTTTCTTATGCATCTTCGATAAGTAACATGTCTGATGTGGAGCTTGATTCAATTATCGGCTACATTTCTCAGTTTGACCATCTTTCGTTCAGAGAGGCAAGTAGCAATAAAAGAATAAATGAAAAATACAAATTGGGATCGATCAATGTTCCGGATCCTACGTTTCTTCTATCCAGAAAAGATTGGATTGATTTGTTGGACCTAAAACAGAGCAAAGATGAAAGGTATATTTTGTATTATTCATTACGTAGCTATAAACCGCAAAGAGAGCGCATTGCATTGCTTAAACAAATCTCGGAGCGTACTGGATATAAAATAAAAGTGGTTACACCTTTTGTTTATTTAAACTATTCAGATGATTGCTTTGAAATTCATCCGGAATTTGGTCCGCTGGAGTTTATAAGTAACATCATGAATGCTGAGATGATTATAACAGATTCTTACCATGGAACTATACTATCGGTCAATTTCGAGAAGAATTTTTTCTCGATGTGCGAAAATACAGGAAGCGAGTTCAGAAAGACAGATATCCTGTGTCAACTGGGACTCGAAAAACGCATAATCGCTGATATTGAAGAATCCTTTACAAAGCTTGATTCTGCAATCGATTATACACAAGTAAGGTTAAAGGTCGAGGCTCTGCGCACG
>CAKSDF010000056.1 GCA_934444695.1 uncultured Eubacteriales bacterium
ATGTAAAGGGTGTTATGTCTGTCGGGCGGGACACAAATGCTTCAAGCGGATGATAATCAAGTGCCGTCTGCGTAAGCAATTGCCGGTCAAACATCGGTTGCTGATAAAAACGCCGAAAAAATGAAAGGTGGAAAATCAAATGCACGACAATAACAAAACCTGCGACAAGAAAATATGCTGCAACGTACAAAACTGCGTTTATCACAGCGGCGAAACTACCTGCACCGCAAAGACCGTTGATGTAGGTCCTCACAGCGCAAGCTGCTGCCAGGATACCTCCTGCGCAACCTTTAAGCCTCAGAACTGACCTTAAAGGCATTGCAATTAAAAGCTTTGCAGTTAGAAACTTTGTAATTAAAAGTTTTGTAATTGAAAGTTTTGCAACTTGAAGCTTTGTAATTATTTAATACCGAGCATATCGAATACGACCTTTTCCATTTGGGTCTTTTCGCAGCAATCGTTAAAGCGGGGTTTCTTATCCTTGAGAGATGCAAGAGGAGCGGGAACCTCGCAATTCGTTTTTTCGGCAAGCTTTTCGATAAGTTCAAACTCGCTTTCACCGCTGCATTCACCGGTGAGTGCCTCATATACCCCGTGAGAAAATTTAAAGGGGCTGGCGGTGGATGCGATAACGGTCAGGGTATCGTCTCCCGTCTGCTTAACATAATCGTCGTAAACGCTCAGCGCAACGGCAGTATGAGGATCGGCAAGATAATCGTTTTGCTCAAACTGCTTTTTGATTTCAGCTTTTGTAAGTTCATCGTCGGCGCATCCGGCATAGAAAAGCTCGCTTATCTTTTGCTTCATATCGTCGCTTACGGTGTATTTTCCCTCTTCCGAAAGCTGTTTCATAAGGTTGCTTACAACCTCGTCATCCTTGCCCGAAAGATCGTATAAAAGACGCTCGAGATTGCTGGAAATGAGAATATCCATAGAGGGCGAAAGGGTGGTATAAAACTTGCGGTTACGATCGTAAACACCGGTTTTGATGAAATCGGTGAGAATGTTGTTTTTGTTGGAAGCGCATATGAGCTTCTTGATGGGCACGCCCATCTTTTTGGCATAATAAGCCGCAAGGATATTTCCGAAGTTGCCGGTGGGAACAACCACATTAAATCCGTCGTCCTTTGCAAGATCGCCGTTGTGAAGAAGGGTTGCATAGGAATAAACATAATAAACTATCTGCGGCACAAGACGTCCCCAGTTTATTGAATTAGCACTTGAGAAGGACATGTTGTGTTCCTTAAGTTTTGCCGCAATCGCCTTGTCGGTAAAGATTTGTTTCACGCCGCTCTGAGCATCGTCAAAGTTGCCCTTAATGGCACAAACACCCACATTGTCGCCGCTTTGGGTGATCATCTGGAGCTTCTGCATGGGGCTTACTCCGTCATTTGGATAAAACACCAGTATCTTTACGCCCTCAACATCCGCAAATCCTTCCAGTGCAGCCTTACCGGTGTCTCCCGATGTGGCCACGAGAATGACCTTGGTCTCTCCCTTGGCGGTTTTCTGAGAGGCTTTGGTAAGCAGGAAAGGAAGTATCTGAAGTGCAAGATCCTTAAATGCGCAGGTGGGGCCGTGCCAAAGCTCAAGCATAAACACACCGGGGCAAAGCTCGGCAAGCGGAGCCGGCTCTTCATACTCAAATGTACCGCTATATGCGCCCTCGGCACAATCGAAAAGTTCCTCTTCGGTATAATCGGTCAGGTATTTTTTAAGCACAAATACCGCCGCATCAATATAATCCATTTCTCCCAGCGCCGCAAAATCATCGGCCGAAAGAGAAGGTATGCTTTCGGGAACGAAAAGTCCTCCGTCCTCGGAAATGCCCTTTGCAATGGCGTCGGCAGACGAAACAAATACCTTGCTGTTTCTCGTGCTGTTGTAATTCATAGCTTTGATCTCCCTTGAATGAAATTGAATGGGGTTTCATCCCCCGTAAACGCCGAAACGATGTGATGGATTTCCGCCGATTTATAATCCTTATTCCTCGGTATATGCACCTCTATCACATCAAAGCGCATTCTGTTTTTAATTTTATAAGCCTTCATAAACTGAATGGCGGTTATGACCAGCTTTCGCCGTTTAGAATATGTAACATATTCCACCGGTCTTCCGTGAACGTCGTTTTCTCTTGTTTTGACCTCGCAAAAGGCCACTACGCCGTCTTTATAAGCAATGATATCGATCTCGCCCAGCTTTGTTCTGAAGTTTGCATCGACTATTTCATAGCCTTCGTCCCTCAATGCTCTCGCTGCCGCAAGCTCGCCCATTTTGCCTCTCATCTGCGGAGTGTATATCATTTAAGCACCTTTTTCAAAAAAGTAAGCCTGTGTATCGGGCAGGGGCCGTATTTGTTTAAAAGCTCGCAGTGCAGCGCCGTTCCGTATCCCTTATGTTTTGCGAACATATATTCGGGATATATCTCGTCGGCTTTTATCATCATCCTGTCACGGCTGACCTTTGCAAGAATGGAGGCCGCCGCTATGGATGCCGATATTCCGTCCCCTTTGACTATGGTCTGACAGGGAATAGAGAAATCTTTAGGCTGCCGGTTTCCGTCCACAAGAGCAAAATCTGCCGGAACACTAAGCCCTTCGGCCGCCCTTTTCATTGCAAGGAATGTGGCGTTTAAAATGTTTATTTCGTCGATTTCCCTATGATCGGCAAAAGCAACCGAATAGCATACCGCCTTTTCGATTATAACGTCAAAAAGTGCCTCTCTCTTTTTTTCGGTAAGCTTCTTGGAATCGTTAAGTCCTTCGATTTCAATACCGTCGGGCAGTATTACCGCAGCAGCAAAAACCGGTCCCGCAAGAGGACCTCGCCCGGCCTCATCGATACCGCAGACCGATTTAAAGCCCTTAGCCCTTGCCTCTCGTTCATATTCAAATCCGACCATTATGCATCCTCCGGAAGCTCAAGTGTTATTCTGCCGAGCTTTCCGCCTCTGAACTCATCGAGAACGGTAACCGAGGCACGCTCGGTATCCACCTCTCCGCCGGAAATGAGCATTCCTCTTTTTCTTCCGATTTGTTCGAGAATTTCAAAGCCCTGCATATCCGGTGAAAGGGTTATTTTATATCTTTGTTCAAGATTTTCAGCGTGGTGTTTGTTCATAAGCTCAAGAAGCCGTATAGAAAGAAGCTCAGTATCGGCCACAACGTCCTTGACGGCGCCGGTAAAAGCCAGTCTTTCCCCTACCGCAGAATCATCGAATTTAGGCCAAAGCACGCCGGCCGTATCCATAAGCTCGATGCCCTTTCCGATGGAAAACCACTGGGTTCCTCTTGTAACGCCGGGGCGGTCGGCAACCTTTGCCTTGCCGGATTTGGCCATACGGTTTATAAAGGAGGATTTACCTACATTTGGTATTCCCACAACCATAAGACGAAGGGTTCTTCCGGTCATACCCTTTTCCTTAAACTTTTTAAGGCGGTCGCCCATAACGGCATTAACCTTATCGGAAAATCCCGAAAGGCCCTTGCCGGTTTTGCAATCCACCGGCAGAGCCTCTATTCCCTGAGCTTTAAAAAACGCTATCCACTTTTTGTTGGCGTTTTCGTCGGCAATGTCGGCCTTGTTCATAAGCACAATGCGGGGCTTGTCCTTTATAATTGCGTCAAGCTCGGGATTGCGGCTGGACACCGGTATACGTGCGTCGATTATTTCGGCCACACCGTCGATAAGGGGAAGGCTTTCGGTCATAAGACGGGTGGCTTTCGCCATATGTCCAGGGAACCACTGAATGGAAACAGGTTCGCTCATTATGAGATCACACCTGCCTCGCTTGTGGGAAACAGACGGAATACCGCCTTTCCGAGAATATATCTTGTATCAATGGCGCCTACGTCGGCAGTACGGCTGTCCTTTGAAACCGAGCGGTGATCACCCATAACAAAGACGTGTCCCTCAGGTACGGTATACGGGTTGTCGATAGGTATTCTGCCGGGAATGGTTCTGTCTTTAATATAAGGCTCGTCCAGCTTCTGTCCGTCCACATAAACGGCGCCGGTGTCAAAATCAAAATAAATGGTCTGTCCCTCGGTGGCAATAACCCTTTTAATTATAGGCTCGGCAACATTTCCGTCTCCTTCGATAAGGTCGGCACGGGAAATGACCACTATATCCCCCGCTTTAGGGGTATAGAACAGGTTGTATATAATGACCTTGTCACCCGACTGAAGGGTATCCTGCATAGATGTGCCCTTAACGCCCACCATACGGAAAACAAATGTAAAAAGCAGCACGACGCAAAGCACCGATATTGCCACAGAATCTGCCCATTCAATTATTTCGCGGCCGTTTTTTTTGGCCGTATTTTCGTTTTTATCCGACATATATATCCGTCCTTTAAGTAAGTTGTGTAGGGTTGTGTAAGTATGCTGCGGGAAAAGCTTTATCAAACCCTGCCGGCCAAAAAACACTTTGGCCGAACGCCATCGGCATTATACACACTGCGCACATACAGATACCTGCATATTAACACACAAGCATTGCATATTAACACAAGCATATATACCATATATACATACATTATTATATCATACATTATTGTATTAACTGTATAATACGTGCATCACCCGATCTGCCCGGTGATAAAGCTGCAAAAACGAAGAAAACCTGCGAGGTGCAAAAAGGCATCAACGCAGGTTTTTTGACAAAGCAGTTGGCGTAGAAAGGACAAAAAGCTTATCTTACCTGCTCTTTTACCTTTGCCGCCTTACCGACGCGATCACGCAGATAATAAAGCTTGCTGCGGCGGACACGACCGTTGCGGGTGGTCTCTACCTTAACAACATTAGGAGAATGTACGGGGAAAACTCTCTCCACGCCTACGCCGTAAGAAACACGGCGGACGGTAAAGGTCTCGGCAATGCCCGAGCCGTTTTTGGCAATGATGGTTCCCTCAAATACCTGAATTCTCTCTCTGTCGCCTTCCTTGATGTTAACGTGCACCTTAACGGTGTTACCGATAACAATCTCGGGGGCTTCTGCTTTAAGCTGTCCCTCTGTCAATTTTTTGAGTGCGTCCATTTTAATTTCCTCCTGTTATTTTCGAGCGTTCTTACCTTTTTATATAGCGATTTTTCGCACGAGGCATTGGACCGTTCTTTTTAATGTTTGCACACTAAATCTCGCCGCAGGACACGGCGGAAAAATGAATGCTTTCATATTCTATCACAAGGAATTGCTTTTTTCAAGTGTTTTTTTACCGTTTATATAATTTATTTAAGATTTTTTTCAAAAAAAATTTCCGACAGGAAAAATTTACTTGAAACGTCTTAAACACAAGTGTTTTCAAGGGTTTTATTGCCGAAAAACAAACATAAAAACAATTTTTCGACAAAAAAATCATTAAATATTCATTTATTTTTTTATTTTTGTGTTTTTTTAGTTTGACATCGGCGGGTTTGGCGTTTATAATAGTATGGTAGGACGGTGAGCTTATGGCAATCAATGAGAAATTAAAGTACTATCGCGCAAAAAACAATTTTACGCAAACGCAGGTCTCCGCCGCTCTCGGAATAGATCGTTCGACCTATTCCTACTATGAGCTTGGAAAGACCATACCGAGCATCAATATGATTTCAAATATTGCAAGACTTTTTAACGTTGCGATCTTTGACCTGCTCGACACCGAAAAAGGCTCCGACCATCTGAGTTCAACTACTTATAATCCCGGATACTACTCCGGCGAAAGACCGCTCAGCTCGGCCACCCTTGACAGAGAAGAAAAAGATCTTCTTCTTCTGTTCAGGCAACTTGACGACGGAAACAAAATCGAGCTTATTAAAAAAGCCGAAGCCCTTAAAGAAAGACAGTACAGCAATATCGAATAAAAGGGACAACAAATGGGTTACAAGATAGATCCTTCCGCTTATTCGGACGTTTTTGTCTTTCCGAAGAGTGTTGTAAAAAAGCATATCAAACTTGCCGGAGCGGCTCAACTCAAGGTGTTGCTCTGGCTTTTTTGCCGTGGAGGAATATGCGAAGATGCCGAGGATATCTCGGCTGACACGGGACTGAGCAAGACCGACATTGCCGACGCTATGCAATACTGGATAGTAAACGGCATTGTTTCGGACACCGATGCTCGGTCTTCTTTTGATACCGCAAAAAAATCGGAAGCATCGGAAAATGAGGACGCACCTCTTTTCTCTCAAAAAACCGATTTTCAAAAACCAGACGGTGCATCGGGTGATGACGGTATTCTCTCCCCTGCCTTTTCAAATGACATTTCAAAAGGCTTTTCAAAAGGCGGCGGCAAAACGGCAAAGACTTCGGAAAAAGACGAACAGCAAAACGACTTAAAGACTGCCGGGCAAAAGGGAAAAATTGAAAGGCCTGCAGCCAAAAAGATTTCGAGATATGAAATTGCCAAAAGAGCGGCCGAATCTGACGAAATAGCATTTCTTCTCAGCGAAGGTCAGAAAAAACTTGGCCGTACCCTTTCAAATGCCGAAATGACCGGCCTTGTGTGGCTGCACGACGGCGAAGGAATGAGCTGCGAAGTCATAATAATGCTTCTCGAATACACATCGGCCATAGGTAAAAATAATATCAGATACATAGAAGCAACCGCCCTTTCATGGCTTAAAGAAGGCATTGATACCGTTGCGAAAGCCGAGAAGCATATTATCGAGCTTGAGAAAAGCCGTCAGGAATGGAGAAAGATCTCCTCCGCCTTCGGAATCGACCGTCCCGTCCCCTCAAAAAACGAGCAGACCTATGCCACAAGATGGCTGAGGGAATGGCGCTTCAGTATGAAAATGATAAAAGCGGCTTACGACATATGCGCCGACAACACCGGAAAAATGAGTTTGAGCTATATGAACAAGATTCTCGCCTCATGGCACGACGGCGGAATTACAAAGCCCGAGGATATTCCCGAAAAGACGGGTAAAACGGCCGCTGCAAAGACAAAGGATCAGAAGAAAGGTACTAAATCATATGATATGGATGAGGTTAAGCAGCTGCTTGCCTCCCAGGATGAGGACGATATATGACCGATTTTAACAGTATAAATCAAAACGCCAAAAAGGAGCTTCGCAGAAGGCAGGAACAGGCCGAAAGCACCGCAAAAGCCCATCGCGAGGAACTGTCTGCCGCTTCGGCCGATTTCAAGGAAAACGAAGAAAAATACCGCGTTCTTTCGGCCAATCTCATAAAAGCGGTCATTGCAAGGGCCGACGATCAAAAGATCGAAAAGCTGAGAAACGAGCTTAAAGCCTGCCTTAAAAACGAATCGGAAATCGCCGAAAAGCTCGGCTTTGGCAAAGAATACATATATCCCGACTACTTCTGCAAGGAATGCAACGACCAGGGTCTTAAGGAAAACGGCGAGGAATGCGACTGTCTTAAAAGGCTCCGCAAAAATATGAAATACTCGGAATTTTGCAGCAGTATTCCTCTTGAGCATTTTGGATTTGAAGGATTTTCCCTCGATTTTTACGAGGGTGATGATAAAAAGAAGATGGAAAAGATTCTTTCGGCCTGCAAGGAGTTTTCAAACTCTCTTCCAAACAGCGGAAACCTGATCTTTTCGGGCGGAACGGGACTGGGCAAGACCTATCTTTCCCTCTCGATCGTTAAACAGGCAGCTGAAAAGGGACTGAGCGTTATGTATAACTCGGCTCAAAACTTTCTTTATTCCATTGAAAAGGACAGTTTTGGACGCAGCGACAACAACACCGCCGAAAATCTCATTTCCTGCGACCTTTGCGTACTGGACGATCTCGGGGCGGAATTTTCCACCCAGTTTACCTCTTCGGCCCTTTACAATATAATAAACAGCCGCATTACCGCCTCCCTTCCCACCATCATCAGCACCAACCTGAGTATGGACGAATTTGAAAAACGATACGGCGAAAGAATTTTTTCCCGCATTGTGGGCTGCTTTAAATGGGAACAGTTTTGCGGAAAAGATATAAGAATACAGAAAAAACTTAAAAACCTGAGAGGCAGGGACTGATACCATGACAAAAACCCGTAAATTTAGAAAAAACACATTTAAAAGAATCGCATCCTTATTTACCGTGCTCTGTATGGTACTTTGCCTTTTTCCCGCTTCTTTTGGGCTTTCCGCAAGTGCCGACACGGTGGCATACAGCCAGTATGATTCCCGCTGGGGAAGTTGGGTATACGGTAAAGGCACCATTGCCGGAACCGGCTGCGGAATACTTTCGACCGTTAACGCCTTCAACTATTTGGATGAAATAGGCGATGTTGGCGCCGCTATCGACGAGGTTGCCACCTGGGCTCACGACATCAACGGATTTAACGGAACCTGGGGACCCGACGGCGGAACCGACCGCACGGTCGTTTATCCGAGACTCGAGGCTAAATTCGGCCAAAAATACAACATTACCGTGCCGAGCGCCAATGTATGGAGCGACATATATTCGGAAAAGCTCAGAAGCCACCTTTCGGAATACGGCAACGTGGCAATCGCGCACGTGGCATACGGTCATTTTATCGTTTTGGCAGAATACGACCGCACAAGCAACCTTTTCCTCGTGCTTGACTCTGCACCCACCGTCAGCGGCAACACCGGTAACGGCGTGGCGTGGCTTCCTCCCGAGCAGCTTAATGTTTCGGGAAATTCGAGAATGCACGTCGACTGGTTATGCCTTATTTCCGCCACCTCCTCCGCCGAGCCTGTAGAAAAGGACGGCGACCTTTACCTGACCGAAGGAACATCCGTCGACGGATTCTGGGGAGAGCTTGGAACGGCAGTGACCGCTAATGAGTTTGATTCAAAGCAGGGAATCTCAATTGTAAACGACGATCACTGCAACGATCAACCGGCCGGAGTCGGTTCTATGGCACTGCTAAAATATTCCGCATCGACCGTTGCTTCGGCCGCACCTTACAATACGGTCAAGGTTGATTTGTGGTGTTCGGAGGATTATTCTTTCCTTGCCGACCGACAGGACGATTATTTCCAAATCAATTTTATCTCGGATGTTTCATCACAGGACGGATATAATCTCAGCATTCCTGCCTCGCAAATCAAAAGCGGATGGAATGAACTGACCTTCAACAGAAGTGGCATCGCAAAGACAGTGGACAGCGGCGACTGGACCAACATCCGCCGTATGCGGTTTACATGGTTTAATATTTCAAACGGTCAGAGCGTTGAGTTTGCCATTGGCGGAATCAGGTTTACAAATTCTCCCGTCATTGCTTCCGAAACCGAGGACGGCCTGCTGCTTTCGGACGGTGCATCGCTTTCAGGATTTTCGGCCGCCGACGGCACCGAGCTTTCGGTTGAAAAGCAGACCGATGAAAAATGCTTAAGCGGATACAGCATCAAAATGAACAACGAAAAAAGCAGCGGTACCGGACGTATGACCCTAAACCTCGATTCGGCAATCGACGCAGCTCGCTATGAGAAGCTGTTGCTGGTCTTAAACTGCTCTGTTCCATATCATCAGACCGGCCGCAGAAAGGACACATTTGACATCTATTTAACCGTCAAGGGCAAAACAGGCGGTTATAGATTTTCCATCAAAAATTACGAAATATACGGCTATTGGCAGAAAATCAATATCGATCTCAGCAGGCTCATATGCACCGATAAATCGATTGATTTGTCTCAGATCGATACAATCAACTTTGTTTGGAACAACGTAACCGAGCAAGATCCGGTAAACTTCTATGTTTCTTCAATTGAATTTACCGGCAAAAAAGAAATTACCTATTTATACGGCGACGTCGACAAAAGCGGCACGATCGAAGCAAACGACGCACTGTATGTTCTTCAAAACTTTGTAGGATCAAGGGAATTCGATGAGGAAACAAAAATAATTGCCGACGTAGACGCAGATGGCAGCATCACTACAAAGGATGCACTTCTTGTTCTTCAAAAGGCGGTAAAAATACTCGATATTTTCCCCTGCGAAATCATTAAATAATTCTCGGCTTATCGTGCTTTTTGCACGTTTAAAAAACAGCTGCCGGGCGGCAGGAAGAAACAAACCGTCACGCAGCAAAAATCAACAGACCAACCGCCAAGCCATCAGTAAAATCAGGTGTTATGCCGCTAAAGTGCAGCACTTTGAACTTAATAAAAAAGCAACCAATACCAGAAGGCCTCCATCGGCCGAAATTTTACAGGAGTGATCAAAATGAAATTAAGACCGCCTGCATACCCTCTCATCACCGTCGATCCTTATTTCTCGGTGTGGTCGCAGACCGACAGTCTTTATGACAGCAACACCGTTCACTGGACAAACAGTGAAAACCCTATTTCGGGTACTGTGACGGTCGACGCCGAAACCTTCCGCTTTATGGGTCTTTCGGAGCACAAGGAAATAAAGCAGATATACAGCGACGTGTCGGCACTTGTAACCGATTATGTTTTTGAAAACAGAAAAATCGTGCTCAAGGTCAGCTTTTATTCCACACTTTTCCCCGCCGACCTCTATCGCCTTTCCCGCCCCGTTTCATTTATGAAGGTAAGCTGGGAATCCAACGACGGCGGCGCACACATCGTTTCGGTCAAGCTTTCGGTTTCGGAAGAAATCTGCATTAACAAGGCCGGCGAGACCCCCGTTTTCGCCCAGACAATCGGTCTGCCCGACGGGCAGTCCGCTGCAAAAATCGGCAGCGTTTATCAAAAAATGCTTGAGCGCAAGGGCGACGACCTCAGAATCGAGTGGGGATATTTTTACCTCTGCGGTCCTAAGGACGCTAAATACGAGCATGGAGAAAGCGCCGGAAAGACCTCCGTTTCGACCGAGTTTGCTCTTGATGCATCAAAGGAATATGACGTACT
>CAKSDF010000057.1 GCA_934444695.1 uncultured Eubacteriales bacterium
GTATCCGGTTGCTCATCCTGAAGCTATTTATGCCACTGTTATGATGTCACCCACCAAGGCGACAAAAAACGATAGCGTTGAAGATTATGATTGGTACGATATTGTATTACTGCAATATTCGGATCATTGGGCGGTGTGTTAGGCTGGAAGGCAGGAGGTACTATTGTAGATAAAATCAATGGAAAGTAATTTTGCAAAAGAAAAAAACGACAGGGAATCCCGTAAAATATACACGTTCATAAGTATGCGGGAGGATTGATATTTGTTGCATCACTGCTTTTGGCGTTGTTTGTAAAATAGTTGTTTGTAATACAAATAACGGATAAAATAACCGAATAAATGAAAAACCCCCGCTTTGTTTTTAAAATCAAAGCGGGGGTTCTGATATATCAAAACCATTCGGCGGGGGGAGACTGGGGGATGATGATCGTTTCGGTGGCCGAGAAGGCGGCCAGCTTTTCGGCTAAGACAGGGACAACAACATTCTCGGTTTCAAAATGTCCTGCGTCGATCAGGCAAAGGCCGAGAGACCTTGCAAGCAGCAGGTTATGATGCTTTACGTCAGCGGTAACGAGGGCGTCTGCACCGGCTTTAAGGGCGGGGACAATGAAATTTTCCCCTGCGCCGCCGCAAAGGGCTACCCTGGCTATTTCCTTGCCGCTCAGCACGGCTTTGGCTTTTGTGCAAAGTTTTTTTGCGACGAATTTTGCAAAATCCCGGTCGGACACAGGCTGTTTAAGCTCGCCTATTCTGCCCATCGGAGGAAAATCGCCGCCGTCGCTTTCGGCAAGAGGAACGATGTTTTCAAGCTCCAGCGCATTTGCCAAAGCGTCGTTTACTCCGCCTTTTGCCGCGTCGAGATTGGTGTGGGCCGAGATGACGGCAATGTCGTGCTTGGCAAGAAGGTAGGGCACGCTGTCGGTCGTAAGTTTTTTTAGTGGGTTAAAAATAACCGGGTGGTGGCTGACTATCAAATCTATGCCATTTTGGGCGGCATATTCCACCGCATCATCCGTAACATCAAGCACCACGCCGATCTTGTTTGCTTCCTTTTGTCCGTCTCCCACAAGCATTCCCGCGTTGTCGAAGGGCAGGGCGGTGTTAAAGGGGGCAAATGAATCTATAAATTCCAAAATATCAATAACCTTCATACTTTCACCTCGTGTTTTTGTCTGTCTGTTCTATGGTTGCCTTGCCCGCTTGCGAGCGGGGCTTTTAAGTCTGTTTATTGCTTTTATCAGTTTTTTGTCGGTTGTTTGCCGGTTATTTGTCAGTTGTTTGTCAGACATTTATTGCCCGTCTGTCAGTTTGTCGATCTGTTCTTTGAGCTTTTTAAGCTCGGTGGTGTCGGCGCCGGTGCTGCTTTGCCCGTCTATCTGCCGCTCGAGCGTTCTCGAAAGCTTTTTAAAGTATTCGAATTCTGCGCTTCCCGGTTCTTTGCAAAGGGTGCCGACAAAGGCTTCAAAATCGGTCAGCTCTCGGCTCTTTCCGCAGTGCTCGGCCCTCATAACGACATAGACCCGCTTGCCTTCGCAAACCGCCCGTTCCCTTGTTATTTCAAAGCCGTTTGTGTAAAGCCACCGCCGCAAAATGTCGGGGTCGGACATGGGCTGGAGTATAAATGCCTTGCCATCTCTGTATGGGCAGCTTTCGAGTATTTCGCAGATGAGTATTCCGCCCATTCCGGCCATAACCGCTTCGTCAAATTCATCTTTTTCAATGCTTTTCAGCCCGTCCGAAAGCCTTGTTTCGATGATGTCTGAAAGTCCCGCCTCGTTTATGTTGTTTTCAGCCGATGCAAGGGGGCCTTTTCTAAGGTCGGCGGCAATGGCTTTTGGGCACTTTCCGCTGCTTAAAAGAAAAATGGGAAGGCTGCCGTGATCGGTGCCGATGTCGGCGACGGCGGCTCCTTTTGTCACAAAATCGGCGGCAAGAGCAAGACGGTTTGAAAGTTTTTTTGCGTTCATATGCACCTCGGGATTGATTTTTTGCGGTCTTTGTGTTATATTGTTCTTCAGGAGTTGATCAAAATGAAATATGATAAATACGGGGATCCCATTATCGAACAGGAAACACAGATGAACGGCAAGCGCCGCAAGGCCTTTGCCATAACCATGATCCTTCAGGCCATCATTATCGCCATAAATGTTGCCATAATGTTTATCCCGAGCATTAACGGTCTCCTTTGCTTTATTTTCGCGCCTTTTTACGTATTCCTCTTTGTGACATATGTCAAGGCGGTCGCCACCGTTAAGGATGACGGGATTTCCACAACGAAATATCAGATATTCAAATTTGTCAGCATAGTTCTTTATTTAATTACGGCGGCTATGTGTATGGTCTTTAATAATTAACGACCCCTTATTGACAATGCGCAATGACGATTCGCTATTAACATAACAATCCGCAAAATTTAATTAAAGCTCCGTAGTTTCGGCATTAACGGCCAAGCTACGGAGCTGTTTTTATTTTTTAAATCCTACAATTGCAAGGTAGGATTTTATAAGCTCAACGGCCTTGTCAAAGCCTATGCGGCTCATATCAATGCAAAGGTCGTAGTTGTCGGCGTCCATCCATTCTCTGCCGGTGTAGTATTTGTAGTACTGGGAGCGCTGCTTTGTGACCTGTTCAGAAAGCTTTTCAGCCTCTTTGGTCGTAAGGGCATAGCGCTTTGCGATGTTGTCGACGCAAAACTCTTCCGAGCCGTATAAAAAGATGTTGCAGACATTGTCGAAATCCTTTAAAACATAGCTGGCGCAGCGGCCGATGATAATGCAGGATTCTCTCTCTGCAAGGCGTTTGATGACCTCGGCCTGGAGGCTGAAAATGTTTTTGTCGGAGGTATAGTCTGCGCTTGTGGGAGGTTCAACCGTGCCTTTATATGCGCCGCTTCGCTTGATAAAGAAGGAACCGTTGATCTTCTCGTCGGCCTTGCCGAAAAGAGATTCGTGAATTCCGGTTTCTTCCGAGGCGATCTTTATGAGATCCTTGTCGTAGTATTCGATCCCGTAAATTTCAGACAGGGCAACTCCCATATCTCTGCCGAGGCTGCCGTATTTTCTCGAAATGGTAATAACGTTCTTTGCCATAAGGCATCCACCTTTCCGAAAATATATTGAATAAGATTATTCTCCCAAGTACGCCTTTTTAACCGAGTCGTTGTCCGCAAGCTCGTGAGCATCACCTTCGAGGGTGATGTTGCCGGTTTCAAGAACATAGGCGCGGTCGGCGATGGCAAGGGCCTTTTTAGCGTTTTGTTCAACAAGCAAAACCGTTGTGCCGGCCTTGCTGATGTCTTCGATTATGTCGAATATTTCGCTGACCAGAATGGGTGAAAGACCCATTGAAGGTTCATCCATAAGGATGATCTTGGGGCGGGACATAAGGGCACGTCCCATGGCCAGCATCTGCTGCTCGCCGCCCGAAAGGGTACCGGCCAGCTGATTTTTGCGTTCCTCAAGTCTGGGGAAGCGCTCGTAAACCATTTTAAGGCTGTCGGTAATCTCGCCGGCGTCTCTGCGGGTATATGCGCCGAGCTTCAGGTTTTCAAGCACCGAAAGCTGGGCAAAAACCCTTCGTCCCTCGGGAACGTGCGCCATTCCAAGCGAAACGATCTTGTGGGCGGGGGTTTTAAGCAGATTGTGACCGGCAAAGGTTATCGATCCGTGTTTAGGGGTGATAAGGCCTGTGACAGTGTGAAGAATGGTGGTTTTTCCGGCGCCGTTTGCACCGATAAGGGCAATAATCTCACCCTCGTTAACATCAAAGGAGATTCCCTTAATGGCCTTGATAACGCCATAATAGACTTCAAGGTCTCTTACTTCAAGCATAGCCATAATTTTTCTCCTCCTATTCGCCTAAATATGCCGTGATGACCGCAGGATTTGAAAGAACCTCCGATGTGCTTCCGGTGGCCAGCACCTGACCGAAGTTGAGCACGGTCAGCTTTTCGCAAATACCGCTGACAAGACGCATATCGTGTTCGATAAGAAGTATTGTCATATCAAAATTGTCGCGGATATATCTGATGGTGTCCATAAGCTCCTGTGTTTCGTTGGGGTTCATACCGGCAGCCGGCTCATCCAGCAGAAGCAGCTTTGGATTTGTGGCAAGGGCGCGGGCGATTTCCAGCTTTCTCTGTTTACCGTAGGGCAGGTTGGAGGCAAGGTATGAAGCCTCTTTATCAAGATCGAACACCTTGAGAAGCTCTAAGGCTTCCTTGTCCATTTCTTTTTCGGTTTTAAAGAACTTGGGCAGACGGAAAATCCCGGTCGCCACCGAGTATTTATAGCGATTGTGGAGTCCCGCTTTAACGTTATCCAGCACAGAAAGCTGTTTAAACAGACGAATGTTTTGGAATGTACGGGCGATGCCCTCGTGGTTTATTTCGGCGGTGGATTTACCGGTTATATTTTTGCCGTCGAGGATTATTGTGCCGTCGGTGGGCTTATAAACTCCGGTGAGCAGGTTGAAAACGGTGGTTTTTCCGGCGCCGTTAGGGCCGATGAGGCCGTAAAGCTCGCCCTTTTCGATTTCGATGTTAAAATCGTCCACGGCGCGAAGACCGCCGAAAGAAATGCCCAAATTGGTTATCTTAAGCATTGACATTATCAGCCGCCTCCTTTTTGTTCTTTACAAATATTTTTTTGATCGACTGGAAGAATCTCTGACGATAGCCGATGAGTGTGTCGTTGGAGGTGAATATCATCATAATGATGAGGGCCAAGGCGTAGATAAGCATACGATAGTCGGCCACTTCGCGGAGCACCTCGGGAAGTACGGTCAGCACGGTGGCTGCGATTATTGAGCCGCGGATGTTGCCCATTCCGCCCAGCACCACAAAGACCAGTATCATTATTGACATATTATATCCGAAGTTCTTGGATGATGCGGCCAAAATGCTCAGGTTGTGGGAATAAAGCACACCGGCGATTCCGGCAAGAAATGCCGAAAGTGCAAAGGCGATGAGCTTATATTTGGTAACGTTTATTCCGATGGACTCGGCGGCGATGCGATTGTCGCGGATGGCCATAACCGCACGTCCCGAACGGGAATGGATGAAGTTAAGGCAAATTACCACCGTGAGGAACACGAGGATGAATCCCACCACAAAGTTAGAATCGTGGGGTGTGCCCTCGATTCCCTGGGGGCCGTTTATGAGAAGTGTGCCGTCCACCGTGTCAAGGCCCATATCGGTTGCCGAGGTAAGGGAGGCGTGCACGCCGTTGCTGTCATAGCCGAGGTAGATGGATTTTGCGAAGTTCTGAATGATCTCTCCGAAGGCGAGGGTAACGATGGCCAGATAGTCGCCCTTAAGACGGAGAACGGGAATGCCGATGAGCACGCCAAATATTGCGGCGCAAACTCCGCCGATAAGCAGGGCGATGGGAAAGCGGATGTAGCTCTCGGGGATGGAATTTTGCATAACCACCGAGAAAATCGAGCTTGTATAAGCGCCAACGCACATAAATCCCGCGTGGCCAAGGCTCAGTTCTCCGAGGATGCCCACCGTCAGGTTAAGAGAGACGGCGAGAATGATGTACATACAAATGGGAACCAGCAGTCCCTGAGTCATACTTTTGAGGTTCCCGGTGGCACTGAGGGTCTGCATTATCACGAAGGCCACAATAAGGATGCCGTAGGTGATGAAATTATTTATCGTATATGGCTTTAACAGTTTGCTTTTCAAAACTTCCGACCTCCTTAAACCTTTTCGTCAATTTTCTTGCCGAGAATACCGGTGGGCTTGACCACCAGAACGATAATCAGCACGGCAAAAACGATGGCGTCAGCCATCTGAGAGGAAATGTATGCTCTGCCCAGTATTTCGATTATACCGATGAGCACGCCGCCTATCATAGCGCCGGGAATGGATCCGATACCGCCGAAAACCGCTGCAACGAAGGCCTTGATTCCGGGCATTGCGCCGGTTGTGGAAGAAAGGTTGGAATAGGTCGAGCAGAGCAGCACGCCGGCTATGGCAGCAAGTCCTGAGCCGATGGCAAAGGTGAGAGCGATGGTTCCGTTGACGTTGACGCCCATAAGCTGAGCGGCGCCTCTGTCCTCCGAAACCGCCCGCATGGCGTTGCCGGGACGGGTTTTATTAATGAACAGTACAAGTGCAACCATTATGATGACTGTTACGGCAATGGTAACAATGGCTTCACCCGAGATGACAAGCTGCCCGTCGAAAAGCTTGATCGATTCGAGGGGGACAACCGAAGTGAAGTTCTTGGGCTGCGCACCGAAAACGAGAAGAGCAAGGTTTTGAAGCAGGTAGCTCACTCCGATGGCGGTTATAAGTACCGCAAGGGGAGATGCGTTTCTCAACGGCTTATATGCCACCCGCTCGATGGTCATACCGAGGAGTGTACAGAAAATTATCGAGATAAGCACCGCCACATAGGGGTTGAGTCCCGCATAGGAAGTGGCCGAGAAAACTATGTATCCGCCTACCATTATAACGTCGCCGTGAGCAAAGTTAAGCATTTTTGCGATACCGTAAACCATTGTGTAACCAAGGGCGATAACCGCGTATATACTGCCGAGGCTCAGGCCGTTTATGAGATTTGATAAGAAATCCAAATGTATACACCTCTGTCTGTTTGTCTGTCAGATACAAGACATTTTTATATAAAAGGATTATAGCATAATTCCAATCGAAATACAACGGGAAAGTCACAAAAAATTCAAAAAAAATTACCGACAGTCAAATTCTGCTTCAAAAAAACCAAGAATTTTATACTATCGGTAATATTTTGCTTAAAATACTGGCAAAAATCAGCTTTTTTGCCCTTTCTTTCGGCAAAGTATCAAAAATCCCGAACGGAAAGTCAAAAAACTTCTACTACGGATTTTCGCCCTTTTTGCTCAGTTGCTTGCTTAGCTTCTTGCTCGGCAGCTTGCTCAGCGGCTGACGTAATCGAGGGGATCTTCCACGCTGCCGTTGAGCCTTACCTCAAAGTGAAGGTGAGGGCCGGTGGAACGGCCGGTGTTGCCGACGTATCCAATAACCTGTCCGGCCGAAACCGATTGGCCGTTATAGGCG
Organism: uncultured Eubacteriales bacterium; assembly: GCA_934444695.1. GTDB lineage: Bacteria > Bacillota > Clostridia > Oscillospirales > Acutalibacteraceae > UMGS1484. The sequence continues at coordinate 7,049 of CAKSDF010000057.1, forward strand.
GCAACGCTCGACATATGTCCGTAGATGGTGATGAATCCGTCGCCGTGGTTGATCATAACATAGTTTCCGTATCCGCCGCTGTTCCAGCCTGCATCGATGACCGTTCCGGCGCGGGCGGCAACAATGGGCTTTCCGTAGATGCTTCCGCCGGCAATGTCAAGGCCGTTGTGGGTTCTTCCCCAGCGGGGGCCTACATAAGAGGATATGTAGTAAAATCCGGGGCAGGGCCATACCCATCCGCCTGCATTGGGCTTTGCATCGCCGCTGTAAGACGGGCTTTGAGAGGTAGAACTGCTATTCTTTTTTGCTGCCGCAGCGGCTTCGGCCTGAATTTTGGCCTCAAATTCGTCGATGGCGGCGGCATATTCGTCCAGCTGATCTTCAAGACCGGATTTCTGACCTTCAAGGTCGGAAATGACCGCGTTCATTTCCTTCATACGGTCGCCAAGCTCGGCGCGTTTTGCGTCGACCTCGGATTTAATAGACTCTATTTCCTGCTTTTCTTCGGTTGCCTGAGTTTCCAGATCCTCAACCGCCTTTATGTCGGCCTTGAGCTGCTCCATAATCGCGTTATCGTGGTCGGTAACGCTGGAAAGCAGCTGGTCGCGATAGAGAAAATCTCCGAAATCGTTGGCCGAAAGAAGCACGTTGAGCATGGAATTGTCTCCCGACACATACATGGCGCGAAGGCGAGTCATAAAGGTCTGCTTGGTGTTTTCAAGGTCGTTTTGCTTTTGTTCCTTTTGCGCCTCGATCTCGGAAAGGCGGTTCTCGACCTCGGTCAGCTGACCGTTGTAAACGTCGATCTGAGCCTGAACCGTGTCGATTTCGTCCTGAAGGGCATCTTTAAGCTTTTCCTGGTCGCTGATGTCGCTTTTAAGGCTGTTTATCTGTTCCTTGACCTTGGCCTGCTTGCTTTCAAGCTCGTTTATTTTTTCGCGGTAGCTTGCGGCGCCGGCCGAAAGGAGATTTGCCGAAAAGCAGGTCAGCACAAGAGAAATGGTCACAACAAAAGAAACGACAGTCTTTACAAGTTTAGATTTGTTTGAATTTAATTTAGAAGATTGCATTGAACTCGCTCCCTTCGTGTCTTAAATATTTTCCGATGGAAATGGCGCTTCCGATAGAGCCCACAAGAGCGCCCATCAATATGAATGCTCCGAGCAGCGGGAAGGCAAATTTGGTGAAGGGCACAAAGGCACCCAGTCCCGAGAAGGAACTCATAAGGGTCTGTTCGGCAAGCTTGTAGATGAAATAGAGGAATCCTGTCGAAACGACGCCGGCTATTATGCCGAGCAGCATACCCTCTATAACAAAAGGTGTGCGGATAAACCGATTGGTGGCACCCACCGCCTTCATAATGTTTATCTCAAGCTTGCGGGTGAACATTGTTATCTTAATTGTGTTTGAAACGATGGCCAGCGAAATGATGAGCAGCAGCAGTATAACGCCTGTGCCGATTATGCTGATGACCGAGCGTATGGCCACGAGCTTGTCCACATAATCTCCCCGCTGACGGATGATGTCTATTCCGTTTACGGCTCGTATGGATTCGACCGTCTGATTGTATTGCTCAAGGTCGGATATCGTTATCTGAACGCCGTCGGGAAGGGGATTGTCGTCCTGAAGAATGGCAAAGATCTCTTTATATTCCTCGCCCATAGAGTCCTCCTGGCTTGAAAGGCCCTCTTCCTTTGAAACGAATTTAACATCGCTTATGTTGTCGAGATTTTTTATGGATTCGGTGGCCGCCAAAGCGTCCTCTCTCGAAACGTCATCCCTGAAAAATGCCATTACAACGGCGTTTTTCTGTATTTCCGAAACATAGTTGTCTATATTTGCCGAAATGGAAAAAACAATTCCGATCATAAGCATACAGGCCATAAGTACGCCCGAGGATGCTACCGACATAAGCCGGTGGGACCACACATTTTTAAAGCCTTCGGAAAGAAGGTAACGGAAGGTTCTCAGTTTCATTATCTGTCGCCCTCCTCGTTATTTTTGTTTGCGTTTTCGGCAAATGCGTTGATGGCGTCGGCAAAGGAAAGCATCGGAACATCGTCGTCGGATGCACCGCCCTTTTCGCCGCCCGCATTGCCTGCGGCGGTGTCATCGGCTGCGATTTCCGTCACGGCAGTATCTGCTGCGGCACTGACATTCCCCTCAAAAGCATTTCCGCCTGCCGGGCTGTCATCTTTTTTTGGAAGGGCCTGTCTTAAAATCTCATCGATGCTGTTATCCGCTTCTTTTGCATCATTTCCAAAAGAAGAAGCGTCTGAACGAGGCTTTGCAAAGGACATTATATCCTGCTCATTTGAAGGATTGCCATCATTTGCGCCCTGGCCGTTTTCGGAGGCAGCTGCGCTTTCTTTTGCCGCGGTACCGTCGTCCGAATCAAAGGTATCCTCGCCTGCGTCCTCCATAATGATCCCCGAAGGAATATGTATCGACGAAGCGGCATCCTGAGTGAACATAGATGCCTTTTCGGCAATGTCCTCGGGATTTACGATGACCGGCTCGATCTCGTTGTCTGCCACCACCGATCCGTTTTCGATCATAATGACCCTGTGGCCGAAGTCGCGGACGAGATGATGCTCGTGGGTGACCATAATAATGGTGGTGCCACGTTTATTTATCTCGTTGAGCAGAGAAACGATCTCGTATGACATATTGGGGTCGACATTTCCGGTGGGCTCGTCGGCCAGTATCATTGCGGGATTGTTTACAAGGGCTCTGGCAAGGGCTACACGCTGCTGCTCGCCGCCCGAAAGCTCGGTGGGATAGCATCTGGCCTTTTCGGTCAGTCCAACGATATTTAAAGTGTAGGAAACCCTGCGTCTTATCTCTCTTTTGGAAGCGCCCACAATGTGCATTGCAAAGGCAACATTCTCGAATACCGTCTTTTCCTTTATAAGGCGGAAATCCTGAAAAACGATTCCCATAGTTCTGCGGAGCTTTGGAACGTCCTTGGCTTTGAGGCGGGACATTTTGTATTTCCCGACAACGATCTCGCCTGCGTTGGGCTTTTCCTCGTGCATAATCATTTTTATAAAGGTACTTTTACCTGCGCCCGAGGCGCCCACGACGAAAACAAACTCGCCCTTGTTTATTTTAAGGTTAACATCGTTTAAGGCTTTGGTGCCGTTGTCGTAGGCCTTGTAAACACCGCGAAATTCTATAAGGGGAGCAGAGGAAGAATTGCTTGGCATAAAAATCACTATCCTTTCGGATTTTAAGAAAATTGTGCGAAAAAAAGCACAAATTAAATCGGTTATGGTTACAACTTTGTAACAATAGAATATCACAAAAGCCCCTGATTGTCAACAGGGGCTTTTTGGATGCGGCGCTGAAATTGCCGGAAAATTTATTTCCGAAGGCTTCAAATGCAGGAAGCATCAATAAATTAATATTTAACCGGATTGGCGCTGAGGTATTTGTTGACCATAAGGGCGATCTTAAAGACGATGGCGTGGTCAAACTCTCTCAAATCAAGGCCGGTGAGCTTTTTGATTTTCTCAAGACGGTATACCAGGGTGTTGCGGTGTACAAACAGCTTTCTCGAGGTTTCGGAAACGTTGAGGTTATTGTCGAAGAAGCGCTGAATGGTGAAAAGGGTTTCCTGATCGAGGCTTTCGATGGAATCCTTTTTAAATACCTCCCGCAGGAAGGATTCGCAAAGGGTGGTGGGCAGCTGATAGA
>CAKSDF010000058.1 GCA_934444695.1 uncultured Eubacteriales bacterium
AACCGACTGTATGAGAAATTCATACTGGAGTATTACGCCAAGGAATGTCCGCAGGTAACGGCAACGGCATCTCAAATTCCGTGGGCATTAGATGACGGCATCGGCACAATGCTTCCGGTAATGCAGAGTGATATCACGCTGACCCAAGGAAGCACTGTGTTGATTATAGATACCAAGTATTACACGCATACGACACAGGCTCAGTACAATGTCCACACCTTACACTCTGGGAATCTATATCAGATTTTCACTTATGTGAAAAACAAAGACACAGAGTTTGGCGATGAACCGCATCGGGTGTCCGGTATGCTTCTGTATGCCGCAACGGACGAAGCGATACAGCCGGATAACAGCTATCGGATGAGCGGCAATCAAATCAGCGTGAAAACGCTTGATCTGAACCGGGAATTCTCTGTAATTTCGGCGCAGCTGGACGCTATAGTGGATGAGCATTTCTCTTAACCTTTTAATTATTCTAAAATCCTATACACCGCAAGGCTTTCACCCACGGTGCCTCCGGGATTTGGTACGGCCGAAACGCACAACTGAATAAAGCAAACAGGGGCTTTCAAAGTCAGTATTTGACCTCGAAAGCCCTTGTTCTATGCTTTTTCGGCGGTTTTGACCCCGGAAAAGGCTTTTTCTATTGTATCAAAATCAGAAGGAGCATTGACTCTCCCTGTGGAAGAGGAAATGCGTAGCAATTAAATGTCAAGGAACAATTTGATTTTTCTCTGTAACCTTTTGATAAATCTATCTACTTTTTGATTTTTCCCATAAGGGGGCGCAAAGCAAAAATCAGCAGCGCACTTTCTGTAAAATAGAAAAATCCGAGCATTGAGGACTTTTGCACCCGCTATGCTCGGAAAACAGCTTGCTATAAGGACTTCTTCGACAGAAAAATAAAAAAGTACGGTAGCCCATTGTATCATGGACTACCGCATTTCGTGGTCGAGATGACAGGATTCGAACCTGCGGCCTCTGCGTCCCGAACGCAGCGCTCTACCAAACTGAGCCACATCTCGTGATATTTTGCTTTTTATCATTTAAATTTCGCGGGGACTTTGATGTCTCTCGGTTTTTCCGACGAAAGATATTATATTCTTTAATATGGCTTTTGTCAAGTGAAATTTGGATAAAAACAAATGTACCGGATTTTAAACGAAAAATGGGAGACGATATGATCACTATACATTTAAATTAAATAGTAAATAAAAAGCCAAGGGATTAAGGCAAATAAATTTAAATGACGGTTATAGCAGTAAAAGTTTATAAACTATCTGTTAATTTCATTTTATATCCTTGACTTGTTTTACTTATGGTGATAGAATAACTCTCACTGTGACCCGCCGAAAGATTTTTCGGCGGTGTTTGATTTTTTACTTTTGTGTGGAGAAATTAATATGAAAATTCAGCTTTCCGACCATTTTTCTTACAAAAAGCTTTTTGCATTTGTTTATCCCACCGTTATAATGATGGTGTTTACATCCATATACGGTGTGGTGGACGGCTTTTTTGTTTCAAACTATGTGGGCAAAACACCCTTTGCCGCCGTCAATCTTATAATGCCCTTTGTTATGATAATCGGCGGAATGGGATTTATGGTGGGAACGGGAGGAACAGCCCTCGTTTCAAAGGCTATGGGAGAAGGAGAGGACCAAAAGGCCAAGAAATACTTCTCAATGATGATATACTTTACCGCTATTATAGCCGTGATACTTTCGGTGGTGGGAATTATCTTTATGCGGCCTGTGGCACAGTTCTTGGGCGCAACCGATGAAATGCTCGATTACAGCGTGCTTTACGGGCGCATCGTCGTCGGATTCACTGCGGCATTTATGCTTCAGAATGTTTTCCAAAGCTTCCTTGTGGCGGCCGAGCGTCCTAAGATGGGACTTGCCTGTACCGTGGCCGCCGGAGTTACAAATATGGTTCTCGACGCTTTGTTTATCGCTGCTTTCAAGTGGGGAGTTGCGGGAGCGGCCATAGCCACCGGTATCAGTCAGTGCGTAGGCGGCCTTATTCCTCTTATTTATTTTATTATGCCAAACAAAAGCAGACTGCACCTTGTTGTGACGGGACTGAAGGCAAGACCCATATTAAAGGCCTGCGCAAACGGCTCTTCCGAGCTTATGAGCAACATTTCATCCTCACTTGTGGGTATGCTTTATAACTTTCAGCTGCTTAAATTTGCCGGGGAAAACGGCGTTTCGGCATACGGCGTGCTGATGTATACCCAGTTTATCTTTGTGGCAATACTGCTGGGATATTCAATCGGTACGGCGCCTGTTGTTGGATTCCATTACGGTGCTTCCAACACCGATGAACTTAAAAATCTGCTTAAAAAAAGCACGGTTATAATGGGAATAGGCGGTGTGATTCTGGCTGTTGCGGCGCTTGCCCTTTCTTCCACACTTGCGGGAATTTTCGTCGGATACGACAAGGAGCTTTACGACCTTACCCTTCACGCCTTTAAGATATATTCGATACACTTTGTTTTTGCGGGATTTAATATCTTTGCCTCTGGATTTTTCACCGCTCTGAACAACGGCGGAGTATCGGCGGCTATATCCTTCCTTCGCACCCTGATTTTCCAAAGCTCGTCGGTACTTATTCTTCCAGCGCTTTTCGGGGTGGACGGAATCTGGTGGGCGGTATGCGTGGCAGAGGTCGCGGCGCTTGTCATCTCTTTAATCTTCCTTTTTGTTAACCGCAAGAAATATAAATACTTCTGATGCCTTTGCAATGCAGGTGCCTTGCAGCGTGTCACTACTGTTATCACGGCAGCAATGCCAAACATCGAAAAAATAAATACGACAGCAAAAACCTCCGAGAGAGCAATTTCTTTCGGAGGTATCTTTATGTTAGATGTATTTATATTTAATGTGTTCTTAGTTCTTGTATGTATGTGTACGGCTAAGCTGTGTTACTTATATATTATTTTTAAAATCAGTTTTCCTTGGGCTTTCTGCCGTATATAAAAATCTTTCTTGCGGCAAAGTTCCATATGAAGGCGATGAGCGTTCCCGCCACGCTTTTGATGATAAAGGGAATACCGTCGGCCTGGGGGAGTACAAGACCCATCGCAGCAACCACGCCGCTTTTAATGAACAGACCGATTATGCCGATAATCGTAAAGGAGGCAAATTCAGCCGCACGGTTGATGTCATCCCTTTTGAATACCCACAGTATGCTTAAAATGTAATTGACCACAAGGCCGATTATAACTCCTAGGGCCACCGAAAGCACATCTCTCGTCAGGGTGAAAAGGCCGAAAACATTTATGTCGTTATGGAAAACATATGTAACGAACAGCCAGCCGGTGAATATGTCCACAAGGGTGGCCGATCCGCCCACAAAAATGAAGCGAAAAAACTGGATAAAGCCGTCGTCGGTAGGCTCGACCATCAGTTCGCGGAATTTAAAGTGAAAAAGCAGATAAAAGAAATGTTTCATAAGCGTCCTTTCGCCCGGCCGAGAAAGCATTTGTCAAATGATGAACGGCAGGGATCTTTTGTTTGAGCAATTAAAATTTATATTTGCGGGCGGCTGCATAACCATATGGCACAATCGTGCTGCACAACCACACTTTATAACCACGCTGCAAATCTTACTGCGCAAGCGTATTATGCTATCACACTTTGTGCCATGTCTTTATACACTTGCCGCGCAGTATTAATGTTTTTATTTCAATCCTCTAAAATGTCGCCCACCGAGCCGAGAATATACGTGGGACGATAGGGGAATTCATCCACCGTCTGAACCGATGAAACGCCGGTCAGCACAAGCACGGTATCCACCGCCGACTGTATACCGGCAATTATGTCGGTGTCCATACGGTCGCCGATTATGGCGGCATCGGCCGAATGACATCCGAGAAGCTTAAGGCCGGTTCTCATCATAAGGGGATTGGGCTTGCCGAGAAAATAGGCCGAGCGGCCGGTTGCAAGCTCGATAGGGGAGATCATGGCGCGGCAGGCGGGGATTATTGTGCCGCCTTCGGCAGGACCGGTGACGTCGGGATTAGTGCCGATGAGCTTTGCGCCGTTCATAACAAGGCGTACCGCCTTTGAAATGTTTTGATAGCTGTAATTCTGCGTTTCGCCCACCACTACGTAGTCGGGATTGACGTCGTTCATACTTATGCCGGCTTCGTAAAGGGCGTTGTGCAGTCCCGCCTCTCCGATGCAAAAGACCGAGGCGCCGGGATGCTGATTCTTGATAAATTCGGCCGTTGCAAGAGCACTGGTATAAAAGTGGCTTTGGTCAACATCAAGCCCCATGCGGCAAAGCTTTTGCCTGAGTTCTAATGGTGAACGTTCGCTGGAGTTGGTTAAAAAGAGAAACTTTTTGTTTTCCTTTTCCAGCCATTCGACAAATTTTTTGGCGGGCGGGAGCAGCTCGTTGCCGTGGTATACCACTCCGTCCATATCGCATATAAAGCCTTCCTTGGCTCTGATTTTTGAAATATCGTATACCATATTCATCACCTTTTTTATAATACTATACCGCGAAAATTTTTTCAAGATAAAAAGTGTAATATTTTCCGCCCAAAAGACATACCCTTTACAAAGGTAAAAATGAAAAGAGGACGGAGCATATGACAAATACAAAGCTATACAAGGATATTGCTACCCGCACGGGCGGAGACATTTACATCGGCATAGTGGGTCCGGTGAGAACGGGAAAATCAACCTTTATAAAAAAGTTTATGGATACCCTTGTATTGCCGAATATTTCCGAGGAATATGTAAGAGAACGGGCGACCGATGAGCTTCCCCAATCGGCGGCGGGAAGGACCATAATGACCACCGAGCCTAAATTTATTCCCGAAACGGCGGTGGATATGACCTTAGATGGGGTATGCAATATGTCGGTAAGACTTGTGGACTGCGTGGGATATATCGTTCCGAGCGCTCTCGGATATATCGAGGATGAAAAGCCGCGTATGGTTAAAACCCCGTGGTTTGATGAGGAAATTCCCTTTAATATGGCGGCCGAGATAGGTACAAAAAAGGTCATTACCGAGCATTCGACGGTAGGCATCGTCATTACCACCGACGGAAGCATCGGGGAGATTGATCGGGGCGAATACGAGGAGGCTGAGGAACGGGTCATAAACGAGCTTAAGGAGATAAATAAGCCCTTTGTGGTGCTTCTTAATTCCACCCATCCGAAAAGCGAGGAAACGGCCGAGCTTGCGGCGGCTCTCAGTGAAAAATATTCGGTAAAGGTTATACCGGTCGACTGTCTCGGTCTCGGCGAGGACGACATAAGGGAAATTATGACCGAAATGCTTTACGAATTCCCCATAAAGGACATTAATTTCTTCTGCCCGAAATGGATAAACTTTCTTTCTCCCGATCATTGGCTTAAGGAAAGCGTTTATTCGACCGTAAGCGATTTCAGCAAAAACATAACAAAGATCAGAGAGGCAAAAGCAGCGGCGGCCGTGCTTGCGGAAAATGAATATGTCACGAATGCTGACCTCTGCTCGGCCGATCTCGGAACAGGAAGCCTTTCGGTGGAGCTGAGTTTTGAAGCAAGCCTTTTCTATAAGGTGCTGACCGAGCAAAGCGGCTTTGAAATATCCGACGAGCAGGAGCTTATGAGTACCCTATCGAAGCTCTCGGATATACAGAAAAAATACAGCAGGGTCAAAAACGCCCTTGACGAGGTAGAGGCCACAGGCTACGGTATAGTTATGCCCGATGTGGAGGAAATGACCCTTGCCGAGCCTGAAATAATGAAGCAGGGCGGTCAGTACGGCGTAAGGCTCAAGGCCGCCGCTCCGTCCATTCATATGATGAAGGCCGAGATAAAAACCGAGCTTTCTCCCGTGGTGGGATCGGAAAAGCAGTCGGAGGATTTGGTCAAATACCTTTTGGCGGGATTTGAGGACGATCCGCTTAAAATATGGGATTCCAACATTTTCGGTAAGTCGCTCCACGACCTTGTAAACGAGGGACTTCATGCCAAGCTTTCTAAAATGCCGCCCGACGCGAGGGGAAAGGTCAGAGAGACCATTGAGCGGGTCATAAACGAAGGCTGCAGCGGTCTTATATGTATTATACTTTGATTTATTTAAAGGGAATATACCGAAACAGACCAAAACAAAATACACTATGCAAAAGCGGGGCACGGCGGGATTTTTCGCCGTGCTTTTTTAATATTGGAATTTTGATTTTACGGCAGGTATATTTTTGTTTTTTGTGTTTACATTTATGCAGAAATGTGATACAATATAAAAACAGATATAATGTGCTTTTTGTACCTGCACTTTTGCGGGCGCAAAAATTCATGCGGCTTCTTTAAACCCGCATTTTGTGATTTCAAATTATTTACCCTGAAAAGGAGCGAATGTTATGTCATTAAACGAAAGAAAAGGCTCGGGCGGCGTTGTCGTTTCCGACGATGTTATCGTTAAAATCGCCGAAGTGGCGGCAAAGGATGTGCCCGGCGTTAAGGGACTTGCTTCCCGTACCACCGATTTCCGTTCGATAGTCAAGGATCGCTCGGTAAAGCCGGTGCTGGTGGAAATGCTTTCGGGCGCCATGGAAATAACAATGTATATCACCTTGACCGACGGTGTGCGTATTCCCGATGTTTGCGACGCCGTTCAAAAGGGAGTTAAAAGCTCGGTCCAGAGTATGACCGGCTGCCCTGTTACCAAGGTCAATGTCATTGTGGACGACCTTGAACCGGACGAAAAAAACGACAAATAATTTTTTGGGGAATTTTTAGGTATGAAGAGAGCTGTGGCAAGAGAACAGGCGTTTATTCTGGTTTTTGAAAAAAGCTTTAACGACGCCGACATCGCCGAACTTATAGGGTATGCCGCCGAAAATTGCGGCTGGGAAACCGATGAATTTATGGAAAAGCTGGCCGAGGATACGCTTAGTCACCTCGATGCCATCGATCCTGTTATAGAAAAATACTGCATCGGATGGAAAAAGGAACGCATCTCCAAGGTATCCCTTTCGATTATGCGGGTGGCCTGCGACGAGATTATGTTTATGCCGGACATTCCGGTCAGCGTTTCCATCGACGAAGCGGTTGAGCTTGCAAAGAAATTCGCTTCCGAGGAGGACGCGGCCTACATAAACGGCGTGCTCGGAACGGTGGCTAAAAACGAAGGCTGTGAAAAGGATAAATGAGCGGCGTTGTTTTGGCTGTTGATACCAGCAATTATACCACCTCGGCCGCTCTTTGCGGCGACGGACTTCGCATAATAAAAACCGCCTCAAGGCTTTTGCCGGTAGAAAAAGGTCACCTTGGACTGCGGCAGAGTGAGGCGGTTTTTCATCATACAAGGGCATTGCCCGAAATCGTTTCGGCGGTTCTTTGCAATAACGACCTTCCAATTAAGGCGGTGGCCGTTTCAAAGCGCCCGAGAGATGAGGAAGGCTCGTATATGCCCTGTTTTCTTGCGGGTAATTCCGTGGCCGAAAGTGTCGGCGCGGCCCTTCATGTGCCGGTTTACGGATTTTCGCATCAGGCGGGACACATTGCGGCGGCTCTTTACGGCGCCGGAAGGCTCGATCTTTTAAAGCAAAAATTCATCGCCTTTCATCTTTCGGGCGGAACGACCGAAGGTGTGCTCGTAACCCCAAATGAGCAAAATGTTTTTTGCACAAAGCTTATTTCAAAGACCCTCGACCTGAACGCAGGGCAGGCTGTCGACAGGGTAGGCTCGCTTTTGGGACTCGATTTTCCGGCCGGAATAGAGCTTGAAAAGCTGGCCAAAGCGGCAGTTTGCGAAGACGGGGAAGGTCAAAACGACTTACCGGGCAGCAATCTGAAAAAGTGCCTTAAAGGCGTTAAACCCTGCTTAAAGGGAAGCGACTGCTGCCTTTCGGGAGTTGTTAACCGCTGTGAACAGCTGCTGAAAGAAGGCGGAAAAAAAGAGTATGCCGCATACCTTTGCCTCGAATACATAGCAAAAACCCTCGACAAAATGACCGAGGCCATTTTAAACGAGACCGGAGACCTGCCGGTAGTTTATTCCGGCGGGGTAATGTCCAACCAAATCATTAAACAAAAGATAACCTCGAAATACGGGGAAAGAGCCGTTTTCTCGCTGCCCGAATTTTCGCGGGACAATGCGGCGGGTACGGCAATTCTCGGAGGATTTAAATATGGATTATAAAAGACCGCCGGTTATGAGCGTTACCCAGCTTAACACCTATGTCAGATGCATAATGGAAGAGGATGTTGTGCTGAAAAGCGTTTTTGTGGCAGGAGAAATATCTAATTTTAAAAATCACTATAAAACGGGGCATTTTTATTTTACCCTAAAGGACGAAAACGCTGCCGTAAAGGCGGTTATGTTCAGAACCTATTCATCCCGCCTGCGTTTTACTCCGGAGGACGGTATGAGGGTCATATGCCGCGCCAGAGCCTCGGTTTACGAACGGGACGGAGCATATCAGCTTTATGTTGAGGATATGCAGCCCGACGGATCAGGCTCTCTGTCCCTTGCCTTTGAGCAGCTTAAAAGAAAACTTTTTGCCGAAGGCCTTTTTGACGAAAAACATAAAAAGCCCATACCGAAATATCCCGAAACAATCGCCGTGGTCACATCTCCGACAGGTGCGGCGCTGCAGGATATTTTAAACATTCTTTCCCGCCGATGGCCGATTGCCCATGTGGTTGTGGTGCCGTCGGGAGTGCAGGGAGAAGGCGCCGAAAAGCAGCTTGTCCTCGGTATAAAAAAGGCCGATACTCTCGGTGCCGATACAATAATCATCGGCAGGGGGGGCGGATCGGCCGAGGATCTGTGGTGCTTTAACAGCGAGGCTTTAGCCCGGGCAATATTCGATTGCAAAACGCCGGTCATTTCGGCAGTTGGTCACGAGACCGACTTTACCATATGCGACTTTGCTGCCGATTTAAGAGCGCCTACACCTTCTGCCGCAGCTGAAAATGCCAGTCCCGAAAGTCTTATGACCGCAGGAATTGTACGAGGGTTTGAACAGCGGCTTAAAGATGGCCTTTGCTCATCTTTAAGAGAACGGGAAATGACCCTTGAAAGGCTTGAAAACTCACCTTTTTTAAAGGATCCGAAAAGAATTTTTGAGCAAAAGGAAATGTACTTTGACGCCCTTACCGACCGCTTATCCTCGGCAGGAAAACTCTTTTTGACCGAAAAGACGGGGAACTTCGACCGACTTTGCACAAAGCTCAACGCCTTTTCGCCCCTTGCCGTGCTTTCCCGCGGGTACTCAATTGCCACCGTGAAAGGAAAAGCGGTCAAAACCGTGGCTCAGCTTAAAAAAGCCGGAGAGTTTGACCTGCGCCTGAGCGACGGAACGGTAAACTGCAAGGTAAACGACGCTTAAACGACCGAATGTACAAAAGACAAAATATTAAATACAGCAGACGGTCAAGCAGCTGATGAAGTAAACGAACTTAAAACACCGGCCGCACAGCCGAAAGGAAGAATATAATGAACGACAAAAATCAAAACGCCGTTGAAGCTTTAAACGAGCTGAGCAGAGCGTTAAAGCAGGAAGATGCATATGATCCGACCGAGCAATCGACCGGCGATGCAAGCAATATAAAAGCAGTCAAAAGCACCAAGGCCAAAAAGGCCGTCGACAACCAAAACATTACCTTTGACAAGGCTATATCCCGCCTCGAGCAGATCGTGACAAGGCTTGAAAGCGGCAAAGAGACCCTCGAACGCTCCATCGAGCTTTTTGAGGAAGGCTCTGCGCTCACCAAGCTTTGCGAGCAGCGGCTTAAAACGGCCAGACAAAAGGTTGAAATACTTTGTAAGGAGCAGGAAGATGAATAATACCGATCTTAAATCAAGACTTAATACCTATGCGCAAAACGCAGAAAAAGCACTCGGCGAATACCTTAAAGAGAGCGCGGAAGATTATAAAATACTCATCGAGGCTATGAGATATTCTCTGCTCGGCGGCGGAAAGAGAATAAGAGCCGCCCTTTGTCAGGAATTCTGCCGTATTTGCGGAAAGGACGAAAAAATCGCCCTGCCCTTTGCCTGTGCGGTGGAAATGGTGCACGCTTATTCCCTGATACACGACGATCTGCCCTGTATGGACAACGATGATGTGAGAAGGGGAAAGCCCTCTTGCCATGTGGCCTTTACCGAGGATACCGCCCTGCTTGCGGGAGACGCCCTTCAGACCTTTGCTTTTGAAACGGCTCTTTCGGCCGACAGCGAGGAGATCTCTTCTAAAAACATCATAAAGGCCGCTTCTCAGCTTGCAAAAGGCGCAGGATGCAACGGAATGTGCGCAGGACAGGTGCTTGATCTTCTGTCGGAAAAAATTCCCGCCGACGAACAGAGACTGCGCGAGATACAAAGCCATAAAACCGGCGATCTTATCATAACCGCCTGTCTTATGGGCTGCTATGCCGCCGACGCAAACGAACAGCAGATCTCGGCCGCAAGAACCTACGCCGACTGTATCGGAGCCGCCTTCCAGATGGTTGACGATGTGCTTGACGTGACCTCTACCGAGGAGGAACTGGGCAAGCCCATAGGCAGCGACGAGCAAAACAATAAAACCACCTATGTTACCCTTTTCGGTGTGGAAAAAACCATGGAAAAGGCCAAGGCACTTACCGAAAAGGCCAAAGCAGCGGTTGAAATATTCGGCGAAAACGGCGAGTTTTTAAAGCAGCTTGCCGATTATCTGCTTTATCGCAAAAATTAAGTATCTGTTGCTTAACCATAACGCACACATCCGAACAC
>CAKSDF010000059.1 GCA_934444695.1 uncultured Eubacteriales bacterium
GGGATTTTCGGTGCGGAGGAACATATAAGGCTAACGCCTATATGCGACGACAAGCCGGAAAGCACCATTAATAGGCCGTTTCAGGCGTGTTCGGATATGTGCGCTATGGTTAAAAAACAAAGGGCGGCTGCGTCGTCATCATTTCACCTCCTTCTTTTGTTTTAATAACTTACAATATTTGATTAATTGCCAAATTTAAGTTATTGACATTATTATACATAATGCAATACTATTTGTCAAGTGTTTACAGTAAAATTATGCAAAAAAATCGAGTGGATTCATTTCCACTCGATTTTTTCTCTTTTGTTTTAAATCAAAATCAACGATTTTAAAATTTTAAGACTATTCACTTTAAAATAATCTTTCTTTAAATTCTCCCCGATTTCTACATAAGAGAATTTAACTTGCAGATAACAGTCCAACCGATGTCTGGAGTATTCTGAGGGCATCGGTGGGAGATACTTCGGGCTGATTATCATATTTTGCCGCTCTGTGCTGATCTTCGCTAAGGGTTCTGGTCTTTACTGCTGCCTGAAGAGTCACAAGAGAGTCAACAGCGGTAACCTTCTTGTCGATGTTAACATCGCCTTTCAGATACACATGCACATTAAGCTCGCCGAAGCGACCGGAATTTTGGTATTGATAGCCTAATTTAACAACGGTATCGCCCACTGATTTGCCGGTGATTTCCACCAAAAAATCAAATAACCCACAAGCTGCTCGTTTCGCCTCTGCAATTTCTTCATTTTCGGATTGCGCTCTGACTGACGGCTCGGGAATATACATATATCCCATATCCGAATATACAACCTCTGCGGCCTTTATGCCCTCAAATGTCATAAGCTTTTGCATAACATCATCGTAGTTTTCCTTTCGAGGTTGGAACAAAACATCGGGTTGGTTTATAAAGTATCTGTGTATCTCGCTTTTCTGATTCTTTACTTCAGGGAACTTTTTAAAGAAAATTCCGTTGATGGCAAATCCGGCTATGAAATTCTCGCAACCGTCGTCTTCTGCCCTTGTGTAAACATCCAGCCCTTCAAACTGGGAAAGGGTTCCTTCAATAAGGGCATCCTCATCAAATTTTTCGGGATCGACAATAATATCCACGCCGCGTGCGTCATAGAAAAGAGGTGCCGCCTCCATAGGATCGATATGTCCACCCATTGAATCTATGCGAACAGTCTCGCCCACAGGAATATAAATGGTTTTACCACCGTTGTCAATTGTATTGGCATAGGCACCATAATCCTCGGCGAAGGTGTTTGCGCCCGCCTTGCCGTTAAAATATTGTTTAGCTTCCTCAACGGCTTCTTTTCCTGTTTTATCAAGGGTCAAAATAAGTTTATAGTCATATTTGCCCTCTTCGTTTTGCTTTACCGAATTAATTCCTACCCTAACACATCCGACTTCGGAGAATTCCTCGGGTGTGAAGTTTCTCAGTGTATCGGAGGTGACACTTAAAACTATGCTGTTCAAATATTTAGTCTTGGGCTCTGCTGTTTCCTCGGCCGATACAGGCAAAACGCCCAAGCACAAAACCAACGCAATCAGACAACAAATAAATTTTTTCATAATTTCTTCCTCCTTAAAGTAAAGTTGTCCGAGATCCTGCAATTCGTTTGTCTCGCTTTCACTCATATAATATTAAATATGCAGCAAGTTGTGACTTATTGCACAATAATATACAAGAAACAAATGCTCTTTTTTATCCCTGTGACTATATTGTAGCAGCGTATCCTATTATTGTCAACGGATTTTGAGAAAAATTTCAAGTTTCTACGTTTTGACGGCTATATTTCTTATTGCGAATTAAAATCACGATTTTTTGGTCAACATTCACAAAAACGGAACGGATCCGACGCAATCCGAACCCGTTCCGCTTTTAAATTCCACCTTTTTTAAAGGCTTTCATTCAAAAGATCAGAATGCTACCGAAGAGGTGAACCCTATGGCAGCCACAAAAACCGCCAGTACACCTGATACTGCTCTTTTGGTTATCTTGTTCATTTTATCTTTTCTTTTTTATTCTTTGCCGTTGGTGTGTATGTGCTGTGTAAAAACAAATGTCGGCTGCTCTGTCATCATACCTCCTCCTTCTTAATTCATCAACTTACAGCCTTTGATCAATTACCAAGTTTAAGCTATTGACATTATAATGCACAATTGATGCTGTTTATCATATTTAACCGATAAAATTATGTTATGCAAAAAGATCGAGCAGATTATTTCCACTCGATCATTATATTTGAAAATTAAAACAGCAGTTTTTAAAATTCAAGGCTATTTAAATATGATGAAATTCCGAAAAACAAAAGCCCGAATGTCGGTTACAAGCCTGCGGCAATCGGCAATAATTCCCACGGCGGTGAGCAATCGTCTTCAGCGCACACCCACAGCAATCTGAAGGGTGATCAGCGCGTCGCTTGGCGTAACCACTCCGTCGCCGTCAACATCGGCGCAGGATATGTTAAGGTCGGAAGCGGCTCTGACCTTTACGGCATACTGAAGCAGCATAAGGGCATCGTTTACCGAAATATATCCGTCCCCATCGGCATCTCCCAAAGGACGGCTGTCCTCCCGGCGATCGGCGTAATCGAGGCATATGTATCCCTGCTGCCCGTTATAATCGATTTTTCCCCAGTTGCCGGCCACCTCATAAACCAACGTCTCGGCACCGTTTGAAAGGCCGCCGATGACCTCTGAATCGGTCGAAGGCTGAGACCGCACGTTTATGCCGTTGCTCGAATGCACCGAATAGATCCCGAGTCTGCACACCTGGGTGCTCTTGACCCTCACTTCAAAGGTCACCGAGAATCCCCACATGGAAACGGATATGGTGTGAGTGCCGGGAGAGGAGCTGTACCCAGACAGATCAAAGCCGGATGAGAAAAGCTCGCTCGTTCCGTCGGAATAATTCATTCTTATAACAAGACCGCTGCCGTCAAAGCTTTCGTCCTGCATATATTCGGTCTTATATGGCAGAGATATGATCTCCATACTCAGGGTATAAACCCTGTCGGCTATTTTATTGGTATATTTCAGGCATATCCATCCGTCGGCTCCGTTATAGGAAATTCTTCCCCATTCTCCCGAAACCTCGCTGACTTCGACCTCCACGCCGTTTGCTATCCATCCGATCCTTTCGTAGTTGGTGGAAGGACCGCTTCGCAGATTTACTCCGTCGGAGGATTTTATGGAATATCGGCCGGCAGTATATCCGCCGCCTGTATTGTTTCCGCCGCCTCCGGCGCCGTGAGGGCCTTTATATACTATAACATTGGCGCCCACTCCCGCCTCATCGTAATAAAAGAGGTCGGTAATGTCGTTTGAAGCGGGGTCCATTATATAGACCTTGCCGTTTTCCACCTTTTCGACCGCTACATAATGACCGTAATATTTAACCGAGCAAACTACCATACAGCCGCTGTCGAGAAAGGATTTTATCTGAGAAATTTTTTCCTCCCTGCTGCCCGAAACATTTGTCCACTTTTCCAGCGTAAATCCCGAGGCATATTCGCAGGGCTTGGCCCAATATATATCTCCCGACGAGGTAAATCCCCCGTTGGATTTAAGGTAATTACACAGCACACCGGGATTGAAAACCGAAGTATCCTGCGACACCGCACCCGAGTATGCCATAACCTTGGCCACCGATGTCAGGGCGCATCCCACCCTCGCCACCGTGTAGCTGTCGTTGTATCCGAAACCTATGGAACCCCAACGGGAATCGGTCTGAAGCCAGGTTTTATAATTATCATCACTTGCAAGGGCGGCGGTTGAAAGGCCGACAGCCATAATAACAAGCGCCGTTAAAAAGGCTATAATTCTTTTTTTCAACTCCGTCCCTCCTTTGACCGCAATGACACGGTATGACAATGTAATAGCACGGGATGACCGGATGACGCCTGTGACTTATAAAGATTATAGAGGCATCTCAATTCCGCTGGTTACAATAATGTTACCCATACATTTTAAACGCTATTTAGACGAAAGTCAAGGGATTTTGCCGTTTTTCCTTACATTAACACGGTCGGTTCAAAGAAAGCTCGACAGCGACAGAAATTGCGGAGACATATAGCGTGAATACGTTTCAATTTTTCGGACATTTTTCGAGAAATCGATCCTTATCGGCCGTCAAACGCAAAAAATATCATAAAAAAACAACTTTACCATTGATTTTTTTAACCAAATGTGATATAAGGTAAACGATAAACGACTTTATATAAGTCTGTTAAAGGATGTGTAACCAATGGCATTAAATCACAAAACAACAAAAGAGGATATGGAAACCCGTATGGGCATTCTTCCCTACCGCACCCGTAAGGACATTCCCATTTCCTTTATCTACGACGGCAAGAAGTATGAAGGGTTCACCGATGATATGAATCCGAGAAAATACTTCCGCCGTTTAGACAGCAACCTTACCCTTACCACCGTCACCGCAAATCTCGACTGCCTCGAAATCCGCGTCGAATACATAGAGTACAAGGATTTCCCCGTAACCGAGTGGGTGGCATTCTTTGAGAACACCTCAAAGGAAAAATCAAAAATTCTTTCCGACTTCCGCATAGGCGCAGGCGTTGTCAAAACCGACGACGACGTTGCCCTGACCTATTCCAACGGCGACGACGGAAGCAATATGGGTTACGAATATTTTGAAAACGACCTTAAAGCACCCTTTGTGCTTCATCCCAACGACACCGGCTGTTCCTGTGCCGGCGCATCTCCCTTTATGAGACTGCACGGCAGCACCGGCGGCATCAACATCGCCGTAGGCTGGACCGGCACCTGGATCGCGGAATTTGAGAAGGTTGAAGGCGGCGTAAAAGTTGCTTTCGGTCAGAAGCGCTGCCATATGGTGCTCAATCCCGGCGAGGTTATGAGAACCCCCCGCGTCAACTTTGAAGGCTATGTGGGAGACGAAGCCCACGGAAGAAATATGTGGAGACGTTTCTTTATGAAACACATCTGCGTTAAGGATCCCGACGGACACACACTTCCCCCAAAACTTTGTATGCACGTTTTCAACGCCGACGGCTTCCCCGAGTTTACCGGAGCCACCGAGGAAAACCAGCTCAGAGGTATCCGTTCCTACATTAAAGAGGGCGTTAAACCCGACATTTGGTGGATCGACGCAGGCTGGTATGTCTGCGGAAACCACGAGTGGCCGCTTATCGGCACATGGGAAGTCAACAAGGCAAACTTCCCCAACGGCCTTGCCCCCATCGGCGAGGAATGCAAAAAGAACGACATCCAGCTGCTGCTTTGGTTTGAGCCCGAGCGCGTCGTTGCCGGCACATGGCTTGATCAGAACCACCCCGAGTGGCTGCTCCACCGCGCCGATCCCAACGACCCCAACATTCTCTTCAACTATGCCAATCCCGAGGCTCTCGAGTGGATGACCGAGCGCATCAACAAGATAATCAAGGAGTCGGGCGTTAACATCTATCGTCAGGACTTCAACTATGATCCCCGTCCCTCCTGGGAATTCCACGAGACCGAGGACAGAATCGGTGCAATCGAGAACCTCCACATTCAGGGCTACTACAAGCTTTGGGACGAGATCATTCTCCGCAACCCCGGCCTGTGGATAGACTCCTGCGCATCGGGCGGACGCAGAAATGACCCTGAGACACTTCGCCGCGCCGTTCCGCTCCACTACACCGACGTGGAATACGGCGTACATCCCGTCAAGCAGAAGCAGCATCGCTATATGTTCGAGTGGATTCCCTATTTCCGCGCACACAATATGAGCTGGGACAATCCCGAGGGACTTTATTATCAGCCCAACGCAGGCCGTCCGGTGGACGAATTTGCATATCAGGCTGCTATGGCTCCCGCTCTCACCGATATGATCGAGTGGAACGCCCCCAAGGAGGCATTTGATCTTGCCCGCCATATGCATCCCATCTGGCGCAGAGCGGCCGCAATTATGACCAAGGCCGATTACTATCCCCTCACCGTCTGCCGCAAGAATCCCGAGGATTATTATGCAATGGAATTCTATAATCCCGACGAGTGCAGCGGTTTCTTCCAGGTGCTTCGCAACACCCAGGTAAAGGAGCCTTCCTTCACCGCAAAGCTTATCCTTGACGAAACCAAGGACTACAATGTGGAAAACACCAAGACCGGCGAGACCAAGGTCATTTCGGGAAAAGAGCTTGCAAACGGCATCGAGATCACCCTCGACAAGCGTTCGGCCGCCGTTGTTTTCTTTGAAGCAATCAAAGACTGATTTTTTACACCGCCTCACCCTTCCGGCAGAGTGTTAAAAGGGCAGTTTTGTGTTTTTTTGGCTTTTAAAATTTCCAATGCACAATGCAAAAGCGAAGCAGGGCTGTTGCCTTACAATGCTTTTTTACAAAGGCATATGGGATTTTTATGCGAGGAGCCGACACTGCACCTTGAGCACGCTGCCCCGGGCGGGGCGGTTTTTAAAAGGAGAAAAAATGAAAATCACAGATCATAAAACCACTGCCGCAGATATGGCCGCTCTTTGCGGCAATCTGACCTATAAGGGCGTTTATGACATTCCCTTAAGCTTTTGCTACGGCGGCAAAAAATACCGCGGATTTTCCGAGGATATGAATCCGGAAGAAAGCTTCCGCAGAATAGATTCAAACTTTACACTGACCTGCGTTACCGCCCGCCTCGACGGCCTTGAGATACGGGTGGAATATAAGGAATATAAGGACTTCCCAATGACCGAATGGGTAGCCTATTTTGAAAATGTATCGAAGGAAAATTCTAAAATTCTTTCTGACATACGCATTGCCAGCGGAACCCTTCACGGAAATGATCTTTCGCTGACCTATTCAAACGGCGACGACCTGAGCGTTCAGGGATACAGCTTTTTTGAGCAGGATCTTTCGGAGAAATTTGAGCTTTGCCCCAACGCAAGCGGCACTCCCTGTGCCGGTGCGGCGCCTTATATGAGACTGCACGGCAAGGATGGCGGATTTAACATAGCCGTAGGTTGGTCGGGACGTTGGACGGCCGATTTTGAAGGGTGCAACGGCGGTGTTAATGTCGGTTTCGGCCAAAAAAGATGCAATCTTTATTTAAAGCCGGGCGAGGTTTTCCGCACCCCCAGAGTAAATATCGAAAGCTACGTCGGAGACGAGCATCACGCCCGCAATATGTGGAGAAGATTTTATATAAAACACATTCTTCCCAAAGACCGGGACGGCAGCGTGCTCCATCCGAAGCTTTGCCTTCACCTTTTCGGTGAGGGCGACAAGCCGGAATTTTCCGGTGCAACCGAGCAGGGTCAGCTTAAGGCTCTTCACACCTATCTCGAAAAGGGTCTTAAACCCGATATATGGTGGCTGGACGCGGGATGGTACCCTTGCGATTATCACTGGGACCACACCGGCACATGGGAAGAAAATCCCGTCAATTGGCCGAACGGCATTGAGGTGCTTGGAGAAGAATGCGAAAAGCAGGGCATCGATTTTCTGCTTTGGTTTGAACCCGAAAGGGTGCGCCCGGGCACCTGGCTTGAGGTAAATCATCCCGAATGGCTGCTTAAAAACGGCAATCCCGACGATGCCAACCGCCTGCTCGACTATTCAAACAAAGAGGCTCTCGATTGGCTTATTAACCACATCGACGGACTTATAAAGAAATTCAAGGTTAAAATTTACCGTCAGGATTTCAATTTCGACCCCATGCCCTGTTGGGAAAACAACGAAACGCAGGACAGACTCGGTGCACTCGAAAACTTCCATATTCAAGGATATTATCACTACTGGGATGAGCTTATCAACCGCAATCCCGGCCTTTGGATGGATTCCTGCGCCTCGGGCGGACGGAGAAACGATCCCGAGACCATGCGCAGAGGTGTGCCTCTCCATTATACCGACATTGGCTACGGCGACCACGCCATAAAGCAAAAGCAGCACCGCTATATGTTTGAATGGATTCCCTATTTCCGCGCCCACAACCGCAGCTGGGACGTTAACGGAGAGATGGTATGGTTTTCCGACGATCCCTTTTACAACTTCCATGTGGACGATTTCTGCTATCAGCTTGCCTGTGCTCCCGCCCTTACCGACATAATCGTATACGATACCGACGACAAGAGCTTTGAAATCGCAAGAAGAAATCACCCAATCTGGCGCAGAGCGGCCGAGTTTATGACAAAAGCCGATTATTATCCCCTGACCGAGCCACGCTTTAACCTTGAGGATTTTTATGCCATGGAATTTTACGAGCCCAAGACCAAGCGCGGATTTTTCCAGGTGGTCTCAAACATCAAGGTCAAAGAGCCTTCATTTACGGCCAGGCTGACCCTCGATGAGGGCATAGACTATAAGGTGGAAAATTCGGCCACCGGCGAAACCCGTATCATAAGCGGAAAGCAGCTGTCGGAAGGACTTGAAGTGGCCCTTCCCCCCCGCACGGGAATAATTTTCTTTTTTGAGCCTGCGGAAAATTAAAAAACTCTTGACAAAAAGGGACAGAGATTATATAATAACCTTTGCCTATTCGGTGAAATCGGGCTTTTTGGGCTGCGATTTTGAAAAACGCGAAGGGAGAAAATGCGATGCTTCTTAATCTTTCCGGAGTTTTTGCCGGGAGCGAGTCTCTACCATTCGAGTACGAAATGGATCTGTCGGATCTTGAGTTCTCGGGATGCTCATCCTTAAAAAAGCCGGTTAAGATAAAGGGTGCGGCCAAAAACCGTGCCGGCGTTGTATTTATCGAACTTACCGCCGAATATACAATCTCTGCCCCCTGCGACCGCTGTGCCGCCGACATCGAGCGCAAGGAATCGCTCCCACTCACCTATGTCGTGGTTCAGGAAACAGAGGGAGAGGACACCGAGGATTTTGTTGTTGCCGAGGATCAGAAGGTCGATCTTGATCCCATTGTGAGGGACGATATCGTCATTCGGTACCCTTCAAAGCTGCTCTGCAGTCCCGATTGCAAAGGGCTTTGCCCAAATTGCGGCAAAAACCTTAATGAAGGGGATTGCGATTGCGCAAAGGAACAGACCGATCCGAGACTTGACGCGCTCAAAGCCTTTTTTGACTAAGTTTTAAAAGATTATTTTTATAAAGGGAGGTGCCGGAAATGGCAGTACCGGCAAGAAGAATTTCCAAAACAAGACGCGACAAGAGACGCTCCAATGTATGGAAGCTTGACGCTCCTACTCTCGTAAAGTGCCCTCAGTGCGGCGAATACAAGCGTCCCCACAGAGTATGCCTTTCCTGCGGCCAGTACAACGGCCGTCAGGTTCTCAAGAACGACTGATTGCGTCTGAAGAAAAAATGCAGTTGTGCGGGTGTATTTTATACGCCCGCTTTGCTGTACAAAAATTTATGCAGGTTCACACCGTCGGCGGTATCGTTTGACGGCCGAGCCTAAGGCAAAAGCGGTTTTCGGCGAGCAAACCGAAACCGCCTTTATTCTTTTAAAATTCTTTTTAAGGAGGGCCTCCCGTGCCGGTTAAAATTTCTTCGGTCGACAAACATTCCCCCGCCGAAAAATGCGGAATCAAAAGCGGCGATACGCTTATTTCCATCAACGGAAATGAGATCGAAGACGTGCTTGACTTCCGCTTTTATATGACCGAAAAACGGCTTAACATCGCGCTCGAACGGGACGGAAAGCCTTTAAAGACCCTGCTTAAAAAGCGGGACGAATACGACGAAACGGGTATGGAATTCGACACCTACCTTATGGACAAGCAGCATTCCTGCAAAAATAAGTGTATTTTCTGTTTTATCGATCAGCTGCCCAAAGGCCTTCGTCCGTCGCTTTATTTTAAGGACGACGATTCCCGCCTTTCCTTTCTTTTCGGCAACTACATCACCCTTACCAATCTCACCGAGCACGAAATAGAGCGAGTCATTAAAATGCACATAAGCCCTGTCAATATCTCGGTGCACACCACCAATCCCGAGCTTCGCTGCAGAATGATGAAAAACCGCTTTGCGGGAGAGGCGCTGTCGGCGCTCTATCGGTTTGCTCAGGCCGGAATAAAGCTCAATACCCAGCTGGTGCTTTGCCACGGTTTTAACGACGGCATAGAGCTTGAAAAGACACTGGAGGATTTAGGTGCGCTGTACCCTGCCGTTCAAAGTATATGCGCCGTGCCTGTGGGACTGACAAAATATCGGGAAGGGCTTGAGCCTCTCGTGCCTTTTAACAAGGAAACGGCAGGTGCCGTTGTCGACACGATGGAGCGTTTCGGCGATGAGTTTCTTAAAAAGCACGGCACGCGGCTGTGCTTCCCTTCCGATGAGTTTTATCTGACAGCCCAGCGTGAGATACACGACAGCTCATTTTACGAGGATTTTTTGCAGATTGAAAACGGGGTCGGAATGTGGGCGTCGCTGCGGGACGATTATCTTGCCGCTCTTGATGACGCCGAGGCTGACGATAAAAAACGCAGTTTTTCCATTGCCACCGCCTCTTTAGCCGCCCCGCTTATGGAATTTTTGATGAAAAAAACCGCCGAGAAATTTCCCAGGCTTGACTATAAAATATATACCATCCGCAACGACTTTTTCGGCGAGCGCATTACCGTTGCCGGCCTGCTCACGGGACAG
>CAKSDF010000060.1 GCA_934444695.1 uncultured Eubacteriales bacterium
ATCTCGTCGGGGGTGAAGTCTTTCAGCGTCAGGAACGAACGGCCTTTCAGATTAACGGGCATGGGATAGTCCTCCTTAATTAGTTAGATGAAATTAAAACGAATACTATTTTGAATGTTGTGTGCTCTTTCAAAGAGCTAAATGACATGGAATGCAGATCATATAAGTATCTGTGGTAACAAAGGGAAGAAGAATTTGATTAGACCTAGAGTCATTTTCACGCCCAAAGGCAGTAGTAAAATGCCTCATCCAAATAGCAATGTTTTTTAATAGCCACGGTATGCCTTGTGATCGTCTCGAATCGCACGTAGTACTTCCGGCTTGCCATACAGATTTGCAGTCAGCGTCACCAATAGACTTGCGACATTTACGATTGCTTGATGTGTTTCCTCGGAAAGCATTGCCTCAGCAAACTCTTTCGTATGGCAGGTATACGGTTTGCCAATGCTCATAATGGGATGGAACGCCGGACAATGATAATCTACGTTTCCGATGTCTGAAGAACCGGTCATGCCAATACTCTCGGCATAGTCCAATCCCAGCTCGCGAAATCCTTCTTCCACCGCAGCCTTCTCCAGAGGGCTGATATACAGATCATGGAAAGGTTCGCAAAGCGAGAATATCTCCACTTCGGTGCGTGTGGCAAGCGCTGCGGCACGTGCACAATCCTTGACCCATTCAGTGATGTCGTCCAGATCCGTTCGTTTCGGCGCGCGAGTTAAAAACTCCACTTCGCTCAACTCTGGTACGATATTGGATGCTTCTCCGCCGTTTTTGATAATACCGTGGATTCTCGCCTCTGGAATGATGTGCTGGCGCATGGCATCGGTCGCGTCAAAGAAGAGTCGCGCAGCATTGAGTGCATTTCGCCCGCTCCACGGCTCACCGGCTGCATGCGCAGGTTTTCCGTGCCAACGTGCACCGATTCCGTCGAGCGCAATGAACTGTACCTCCGCCGTGGTCTGCGGTCCCATATGTACCATGGCAACAAAGTCATAGCCGTCGAAGATTCCCTTCTCAGCCATACCGATCTTTGTGCCAATATACTCCTCATCGGGTGTACCGATGATGTCCACACCGAACGAATACTCATCTCGGAATGCCTGAAAGGCCAAGGCAGCCAGTACACTCCCACTGCCGCTAGCGCAGTGACCACAAGCGTGCCCCAAGCCACGCAACGCATCATATTCCGCCAGCAGAGCCATGCGTACCTTTCGCTCTGGGCAAATCTGGCCACGAAATGCCGTCCTATACCCTGCAAATGGATATTCAACCTCAATGCCGTGATCCCGCAGCAACTTCACAATCGCGGCTGAGCTTTTATATTCCTGTGAACCAATCTCTGGCTCACGCGCCATCTGATCGCTCAACTCAAACGCTAGTGTTTTATATTCTTCGATTTGAGCACGCAAGGCCTTCTTCAACTGTTCCATTTCCATATGTTTTCTCCTGTTTATGATCTGTTTCTTGTTTTCTTTCTCTCAATATGATATAATTATGATGTTAATTTATTTGATTCGCAGAAAGGAGCTGTTTCCGATGAAACGCTTTAAGTCTTTGAAAGATCATGTCTACGACTATATTGAGACCCAGATCAAAGAAGGAAAACTCAGCCCGAACCAGCGGATCAACGAGGCGGTGATTTGTAAAGAGCTGAACATTAGCCGCACGCCGGTGCGCGAAGCACTTATTCAGCTTTCTGCCGAAGGCGTACTGGAAAACAACGCTCGTAAGGGCTTTATACTCAAAGCGGTCAACGAGCATGAGGTTGCTGAACTCTATTCTGTAATCGGTGTGCTGGACGGCTACGCTGCAAAGCTCTCCTGCGCACGGCTCGACGAGCAGGATCTGTCCAATCTTGCTTTCTACATTGAAGCAATGGATATCGCCATTAAGGCCGGGAACTACTTTATGTACGACAAGCATCAGGTGATTTTTCACCAGCTTTACATTGATAAGTGCGGCAACAGCGTGCTTATCGACACGATTGAAAAAACAAAGAACAAACTTCTTAAGCGCACATATCTAGATGATCCCGAGGGCAACCTGAAAAAAATCCTTTTGAGCACGAACGATGAGCACCGTCAGATTCTCGCACTTTTCCGCGCCAAGGATGCCGACGCACTGGCTGCCTACCTTGCCGATGTGCACTGGCGCCCGGCCTATGCCCCCTACGATGTGATTCTATAACACTGGCTTTATAAAAACAACAGGCACCGCGGTCTGAAACCACAGTCAAAGCAGGTTTCCTAACCGCGGTGCCTGTTCTGTTTCCGCGTTTGAATTATACGTAGTGGATGAATGTCGCAAGAATCACAAAGAATGACTGCATGGCAAAGAGAATGCCAAAGACTGGCAGGAAAAATTTATACCATTTACCCAGAGGAATCTTCGCAATCCCCATAGCAATTGCACAGGAAGCCGTGGGCCAGAGCATGTTGCTGTATCCGTCGCCAAACTGATAGGCCAGCACAGCGACCTGTCGGCTCAGGCCTGTCAGATCAGCGAGCGGGACAATGATCGGCATGATCGCTGTAGCTTGTCCGCTGCCGGAGGGAATGAAGAAGTTCAGGAAGTTCTGGAAAATCAGCATCATCTCTGCCGTTGCCCACTGCGGCAGGCCATTCATCAGGCTGGCGCAGGCGTACACCACGGTATCGATGATAAGGCCAGACTTCATGATGACAAGGATCGTTCTCGAAAGTCCCACTACAACAATGGCGTCCATCATCTGCGAGAAGGAGGTCGAAAGATCATCGCAGATGTTCTCCGCGCTGCGTTTATCGATAATAGATGTCACAATACCACCAATAATGAACACAGCGCTCATCTCGTTGAGATACCAGCCGAACACCAGCGAACCGACAACGATCAGAATGATTGCAAGCGCCATACCGGCAACGATAACTTTTTGCTTGCCGGTAAATGCACCTTCCTGGTGTGGCTCAATCTGAAACGCGGAGTAATCAATACCATAGACCGCACTCTTGGTTGGATCCTTCTTGACCTTGCTGCCATAGCTCATGGTGATGATCGTCCACACGGCAACGAAGACAACAAAAACGATGCAGCGATAACCAATGCCGGAGAAAAGTTTCAGTTCGGCGACAGACTGGGCAATACCAATTGTAAACGGATTTGTAGTGGCAGCGGCAAAGCCAACCGTCACCGCGCCGTAGCACATGCATACACCTACGATTGCATCATAGCCGAACGCAATAGCAACAGCGATAAAGATCGGGACCAGCCCCCAAACAGTATCCAGTTCACCGTATGTCGAGCCGGCCAGTGCCCAGAGCAGAATGCAGATTGGAATAAAAAGTTTGGCACTCTTTTCCTTTCCAGAAATCAGTTTACTGATCAGAGCGTTGAGAGCGCCCGTGCGCATGATGGAATAAATCCAAAAATAACCGAAAAGAATCAGAAAGATGACTTGACCACCGTCAATAAAGCCTTGTGCAATGGCTACGAACATGCGAAAGAGTGTAACCGGTCTTTGCTGTACATGGCCGTAGCTGCTTGCATCTACAACCGTTGTACCGGCCTCATTTACCGTATACTGGTATTCTCCTGCCGGGACAATATAGGTTGCCACGGTCACAACGACGATCAGAATAAACAAAAGTAGTTTACTGCTGGGAAACGCAAATTTCTTCTTCGTAAGCGGTGTTGACATATTCGGTTCCTTCTTTCTTTTTGTGGGATATTTCTCTTTTTGCGCGCCTCTTTCCTTCAATCAATAAAATCCGTCAAACAGCTTTGCTTAAAATACTTAAAAACGCAGTGACATACAACTCAGACCACCATCCAGCTTGCGGAACTCGGACGTATCGCAGAGGATCACGTGATACCCCGCCTCTTCAACCAGCTTTGCAACACCAGGATAACCCTCGGGAACAATGACATTTCCGTTCATCCAGATGCAATTAGCCGCGTACTCCTCGCCCTCCGGAATGAGGATTTTGTTGTACTTTTCAAACTCAGGCTTGGTGACAAACTCGCCGGAAACAAGCATATTGTTGTTTTCGATGTAGTTCACACCTGTCTTGAGGTGCAGAACCTTCTCAAGTGTAACCTCCGAACAGGTCATGCCGTACTTGGCCAGAATTTCGGAAAACTGGCGGATACCCTCTTCATTCGTGCGCGCGGAGCGGCCCACATAGAAATGGTCACCGACCATCATCACATCGCCGCCGTCAAGATAACCCTCGCCAGTGATGAAATGGATTTTGTCCTCCGGATAGAACTTTTTGATGGCGGGCAGGATCTCATTCTTTTCCCCATTGCGGGAGGCTGCACCGGGGTTTGCAATAATAGCACAGTTTCTAGTTACGACCGCCGGATCCTCCACGAACACAGAATCGGGGTATTCTTCCAAAGGCGGAAGCACCTCAACCTGTACGCCGCACTGCTTGAGACACTCGATATAGTGTTCATGCTGTTTGCAGGCAAGTTCATAATCCGGCTTGCCAGGATAGAGTCCACTAGTAATACCGTCCACCAGAGCCTTACACGGCTTTCTCACGATACAGTTTTTAAACATTTTCATCTCTCCTTTGCATTTTATATTGTATTTATTTTGCTGATATAATATATAATATACCGTTATCGTGCTTTGTCAACAATTTTGCACTACTTTCCCATCATCTTCTCGATTTTTGTAAAAGGAGCTATTTTCGCCTGTGTATTTTTGTGTATTTTCATACGTGCCATATTCTGTTGCACACAATCAAAACATTCTATTGCTCTTTCCCCTGCACCGCCACACTTATTTGAGAGTTACAAAGAGCAACACGGCACCTTTTTGCTAAATACAATATTTCAAAATATTTCTTTCTAACTTTGCATACGTAAAAGCCGATATTTAATGATAGTTACATTCTCGATTTCTCCATGACATACTCCACCACCGCCGCTTTGGGGATTCTCCACACGCGACCGTTTCGATAACCCTTGAGTTTACCTGTATTTAGCAACTCGTACATCGCATTATAGCCGATCTTCAAGGCTTCGCAGGCCTCTTCAACGGTTAGAATATCATCAAAGTTTTCAAACATTTTCAGTTCTCCTTTTTTGCTGTGCACTGTCCCCGAAACGGACACAATGCCGGATCATTTCCACAGCGGCCACACAAGCAACCCGCCTGTCTTGCCGCGCGCTGACGTCGCGGATTCTCCTTGCGGTCAAATAGATCGAGCTTTTCAATCTGCTGCATAATCGCCGGTTCGCTGCGATGCAATGCGACCGCGATCTCCGAAATACCAGTGCCTTCATTGAATTTTTGAGACAGCTTTTCCCTCTCTTCATCGCTCCAGTATTCCCCCTCACGTTCAGGTAGTTTTCTATGGCTGCGCAGTTCGCGCAGGCTTTGTTGCAGGTCATTGTCCATCATGGTAATTTACCTCGCTTTACTTAATTCTTCTTACCATGATGTTGCTTGATTCCGTTCGTAAAAGCGTATTTTTTCAATTGGATACCATTCCTGTGAAGTAGTCAGAAGCAATTCTGACTGTTATCTTTTTTAGAGGATATCTCAATGAAAATTTTGCTTGTCGAACCCAACCTTGATCCTCGCATCATTGAAATTGGCGGCTCTCTCGCAGCCATGCAAAACCTCGTCGGCGGCCTCATCCAGGCCATCTACCCATTCGAAGACCGCGTCGCCCTGATCTGCAACGACGAGGGCAAGCTGATTGACCTGCCGCAGAATCGCCCCTTGAAACACCCTGAAACAGGTGAAGTCTACGACGTTGTCTATGGTACGTTTTTCGTATGTTCCGCGCCGGCCGACAGTGAAAGCTTCGAGTCCCTGTCAGACGATTTGCTTGAAAAATACAGCAAAATCTTTGCGCTGCCAAAGCTCGTTTGCACCGACTGCGGAGAAGAATTTCCCAAGGATGAGCTCTACCCGTTCGATGGAGAGCTTCTCTGTCCGGACTGTCTGGAAGGCAAAACCGTTCTCTGTTCCTGCTGCGGAGATCGTATCTGGCGGGACGATGATGCAGGCAGTGAGAATCAGCCACTCTGCCAGAATTGCTTTGACCGCTACTACGAGCGCTGTTCTGACTGTAATGAGCTCATTTCCCGAGACAATGCAATGTACCGCAGCGATACCCCCTACTGTCAGGAATGTTATCTCGCCCTGTGCGATAATGACGCTATCCATGATTACTATTTCAAACCCACTCCCATTTTCTACGGTAATGGCAAGCGTTTCTTCGGCGTTGAACTTGAGATCGACGGCGCCGGTGAAGATAGTGACAACGCTGCCGAGATCCTGCACATCGCCAATGCTGAACAGCCGCTGGCCTATTGCAAGCACGACGGCAGCCTTGATGAGGGGTTCGAGATCGTCACTCACCCGATGACCCTCGATTTCCACCTGCACAGCATGCCGTGGGAGCAGATCGTGGAAGAAGCAAAGCGGCTGGGGTATACCAGCCACCAGGCGGGTACCTGCGGCTTGCATGTTCACGTCAATCGCAACGCGTTTGGCAATACCGAGAGTACACAGGATGCAGCCATTGCGCGCGTCCTGTTTTTTGTTGAAAAATTCTGGGACGAGCTGCTCAAGTTCAGTCGTAGAACACAGGGACAGCTAAATCAGTGGGCCGCAAGGTACGGATATAAAGATCAGCCGCAGGAAATTCTTGACCATGCAAAGAGCGGCCGCCACGCCGGACGGTATACTGCGGTCAATCTGACGAACGCCGACACCGTGGAATTTCGAATGTTCCGGGGCACTCTGAAGTTCAACACGCTGATTGCAACTCTCGAACTGCTCGACTGCATCATCGACGCCGCGATCTACCTGACGGACGATGACCTGAAAGCCATGTCCTGGTCCAGCTTCATGCTTGGCTGTACGAAGCCCGAGCTGATCCAGTATCTGAAAGAGCGCAGGTTCTACATCAACGAGCCAGTCGAAAGCGCAGGTGAGGTTTGATGTGCTGCCTGTTTGGATTCATTGACTATGCAGGCTCGCTGAGCGTCAAGCAAAAGTGTCGCCTGATTCGGGAGCTCTCTATCGCGGCAGAAGTACGCGGCACCGATGCCACTGGTATCGCCTACAACACATCGCGTGGGCTTCAAATCTACAAGCGTCCGCTGGCGGCGCATCGGCTGCATCTGCGTATTCCTGCGGAGGCTCACGTCGTCATGGGACATACGCGGATGACGACACAGGGCAGTGCAAAAAAGAATTACAACAACCATCCCTTCTTTGGCTGTGTAAAGGGGAAGCCCTTTGCACTGGCGCATAATGGCATTGTTTGGAACGACCTTGAGCTGCGCCGCACAAAGCACCTGCCGAGAACGAAGGTGCAAACAGATAGTTTTATCGCTGTGCAGCTCATTGAGCAGCAAAAGGCCCTCAACTTGTCCAGCCTCAAATGTATGGCGGAACAGGTTGAGGGCTCGTTCTCTTTCTCGGTGCTCTCCGAACAGGATGAGCTGTGGCTGGTCAAGGGCGACAATCCTCTTACCATCGTCCATTATCCGGCAGTCGGTGTCTATGTCTACGCCTCCACCGCTGAGATTCTGAACAAGGCGTTGGCCCGCTGCGGCAACTGGCTCGGGCGCGGAGAGAAGGTTGATATCGAGATGGGGGATATTGTAAGAATTGACCGCAAGGGTCGCATCACCCGCGGTACGTTCGATGCCTCCAAGCTCTATCGCTCGTCGTGGGGGTATTGGGATACGCCGCTGTACCCGAAAGTGCCTCATTCTGAGGAGGAACATCTCGCACTTTTGAAGTCGGTCGCAAAGTCGTTGGCTTTACAGGCGAGATGGTCGATCGATTGTTAGACCAGGGCTTCACCATCGACGATGTCGAAAATCTATTATATGAAGGGGTGTATTAACCATGTCTGGAAAAATCAAAGCAAAGTCAAATTATAAGGTGCGCGGCAGCAGTGTTGACCTGTATTGCTCCGTGCATGTACGCCGCACCAAAGGCCGCAGCAAGTCGAGCTGCAAGGTCAGCACGCGCGGCAAAATGAGATGAAAGGAGGTGATGGGGCTTGAACCTGAACTACGTAATGGCTGGCATGATGCTCACGCTCTTCGTCCTGTTTTTAGCTGAGGGCATTTGCGCCTCGCTTCGAAAAGAGAGGTGATTTCATGCCGGTCTTTTTTGCTGTTATCGGCACGCCGCTCTATGACTTTGCCGCCGGCTGTGTGCTGGCCGCCAATGTATACCTGCTGGTGAGGGGTGGGAAGAACTACCTCAAAGGACGTAAGAAGTGAGTCTTTTTTGATATAGGGGAATAAGGCGAGGGGACGTTCCGTAGGCCCGAAGCCAACGCGTTGCGTGGCTTCGAGCCTCGTCCCCTCTCCTTCGCGCTGCGGCGCTCATCCTCACCCCTCACGGTGAGATTCTATTTTTTATAGATACTTCTCTGTTCCAATGTTCCAATAATTTTTATAAAGTGAAAAATAAGAGAAAAGGGGGGGAGATATTGAGCGTAAATATAGACTGCTTTTCGTTGGAACATTGGAACACAACTCCTTGTTTCTAATGGGACTTGCTTTCCTCACGATTCTTTGACATAATAAAATGTATAATTTTCTCTACGCATTCGATATTGTACGGGGGTATAAATGTAATGTCTACTGAACAGGTCTTTTGCGAAAATTGCTTGATTGCTGACAAGCTTATTCCTAATAGTCCATCCGTAAGCGAGTTAGAGGAGGAAGAAAGAATATCTCATTTGAGCCCACCCTTGATTCACTTTTCTCAGCCCACATTAAAAATGTCTGAATGTGCTACTGACACTATCCGCAAAATTGATCGCGGCAATTTAGTCGGAGACCCATTTCCGGCTACGCCTATGGATCTTACGAAGTACTTTGACTATCCTTTGCTATCATATTATTCCAATCTTTCCGTAGTATCGTCTAAAGAAAAAGTACTTCCTCTGGTACTATATAAGTGGATCGATAAGCAGAAGAAAAGCACTAAGGATCACCGAAGAAGTACCCTTTATGAAATGCCATATGGTCAGAAGGGATGTTACTTTTATGAAACCGATTTTGCACTTGCGGCAAAAGCTGAATTGCTTTACCGAGCAATGAACACCAGAAAAGATGCTACGGCGGTTCGTGCCTCGCCATCGTACATCGGCAGATTCTTTGCGTTATCTGCAAATCGTGAAGAGGCTCCGGATTCTGAAAGTGATCGCGATCTTACGTTCAAGGTAGAGGATTATGTTTATTTTGAACTGTGGACCTGTTATAGCTTCCTTATTGAAGCTGCCGCTATGCTCACGATAATACCAGACGAAGAAATTCAATCCTTGTGCAAAGAACAGCTGAAGGACAATTGGGATGTCTTCATTCCTAAGCTATTTGCCCAGCTATCTACGGATGAGTCTGCCAGTGAAGAACAATCAGCCGACACGCAAAACAAGCCGGATGATAAAACACCGCCCCAAAATCAGAAAGTCAAAACAGCGACTGCAAGTGATGTGTCTATGAGCAGTTCTTCCGAAAAAAGTTCGACTGCAAGTTCTGATCCAGATGAAACGGAATCTGCACCATTTTCTATTCTTGCGCGTATTGCTTACATGAGGTACTTTCTATATGAATTATGGAGCAATTTAGAACGGTATAAAGTTTATGGGCGTTCTCGAATAGATAAACCATTTTCAGTGTCGGGCATTCCTAAGGAAGATGTACAGAAGATTGTCGATCGAATAATTTTTTCTATCAGAACCATAAATACGGATATCGGAGTATTCGACCTATGTAAGCCCAACACTTCACACTGGGAATTAAAGGTTGAAGACGGAAAGAAATTTCTGGACGGCGAGGTTGGCAATCCCTCAAAAAGTAGTAAAATAGCAAAAGAGTGTCATTATCATCTCTGTAATTTGATTCAAACAATTACTAATCCGATTGACATTTGCAAATACGCAGGAAATCCGATTTATGGTCCGGTCGCGTTTTGTAACCCTCTCCATCTGGGCGTCCCTGCTTTCCTAAAAGACTTGGAGGATGCCGATGGTAAAAGCACGAGACCTCCCAAAAACAAACGATGGGAGATTTTGAAAGATCTGCAAATGTCACTTTCCGAATACGTTGAATATATTTGATTCAACCCCTCAATTATCCGAATTAAATCCCGCAAAGCTCACCTCAATTTTCTGAAAAAGAGGTGAGCTTTGCGGGAAAATTTTTTCTCTGAACATGCTATATTGTTTACACTGGATGCGCAAACAGTAATATAGAAAAAGCCGTTCAAATCAAACGCAATGATCGGCTATGTCAAGGGAGATGATCAAATATTTAATTGTGAGGACAAATTAACTGCTGACAACTTGGATGCCCTTTGGCGGCAGGACATGCAGGACGAGCGGAACCAGCAGGCTTTCAAGGACGCGCTTCGCTCCACCGATCC
>CAKSDF010000061.1 GCA_934444695.1 uncultured Eubacteriales bacterium
TTCAAGCTTCCCGACGGGACCACCTTGGCTCTTGACCTTTATCTTTCCGACTGCTGTGAGAGGTATTTCGGCTTTAAGCGCATTATGCCGAAAATTATGTCGGCCGACGAATATACATTCGATTATGTGCTTGCAAGCCATGCCCACTACGATCACTTTGATCCCGACAGTGTTCCCACCCTGCTTTCAAACCCCTGCACAAAGATGCTGGCCGCCTGCGACGTTAAGGTCGAGGCCGAGAGACTGTCGCTCAGAGAAAATCAGATAACCTATCTCAAGGTGGGAGACAGCTTTGAGGGAGAAAACTTCAAGCTGACCGCAGTTCCCTGCGACCACGGCGAGCTTGCTCCCGACGCGCTGGGACTCGTACTTGAAGCCGAGGGCAAGAAGATCTATGTTATGGGCGATACCTGCTTTAGAGCCGATCTTCTCGAAAACGACTTTATAAAGAACTGCGATCTGCTCATTCTGCCCATTAACGGCGCTTTCGGCAACCTCAATTCCGAGGAGGCCGCAAAGGTCGTTTCGATTTTGAAGCCTAAGCTTGCCGTCCCCTGCCACTACTGGAATTTTGCCGAGCACGGCGGAGATCCCAATGCTTTTGCCACCATTATGAAGGAAAAATACCCTGAGCATAAATATTTCCTTATGCAAATGGGCGAAAAGATGTACATTTGAACGGAGGAAAAATATGAAAGCACTTGTTGCCGAAGGTCCTCATAAAGCGGCCTTCAGAGATGTTGAGCTTCGTCCCATAAAGGACAACGAGCTTCTCATCAAGGTTAAAAGAGCCGGAATATGCGCCACCGACAACGCCATTTACACAGGCGATTGTATGTTTGTGCGCGACGGTTCGATAGTTTACCCCTGCCGTTTCGGCCACGAATGGTCGGGCGTCGTGGAGAAGGTCGGAAAGGACGTTAAAGGATTTGCTCCCGGTGACCGTGTAATCTGCGACAACGGCGTTTCCTGCGGCGAATGTGAAGCCTGCAAGGAAGGCAGATACGACGACTGCGTAAACGTTAAATCGGTCGGTACGGTCAACTGCTGGGACGGCTGCTTTGCCGAATATATGATTATGCCGGTCTATCACGTTTATCATATTGCCGACAGTATGAGCTTTGACGCTGCCGCTCTTCTCGAGCCTATCTCCTTTGCTTACGAAGCTTTTAAGCGCACAAAGCTGACAAAGGACAGCACGGTTGTCATCACCGGTACCGGCGCCATCGCCATGGGTGCCGTGGCTCTTGCAAAATATTACGGAGCGGGGCAGATCGTCTGCGTCGGAAGAAAAGAGCCTAAGCTCGCCGTTGCAAAGGATATGGGCGCCACCCACCTTATCAACAACACAAAATGCAACATGCCCGAAGAGGTCAAAAAGATCACAAACGGCAAGGGAGCAGATCTGCTTATCGAGTCGTCGGGTTCCGAAAGCTGCCTTATCGACTGCATTATGGCAGCCAAAAAGGGCGGCGTTGTGGAAATCCTCGCCTTCTACGAAAAGCTTATAAACAACCTTCCCATAGACCATATGGCCTTTAATTCCATCGACCTTCACGGATGCGCCGGACACTACGGCAACGCCGAGGCGGTTAAAAAAATCTTTGAGACCAAAGACTACGGCCTTGAAAAGATGATCACCCACAGGGTCAAGTTTGACGATTGCCTTGAATTTTTCGAGAATAACGACAAATACCGCAACGAAAAAATCAAGGTAATGATAGATTTCGATTAAATTCATTGGAGGAATATAAAATGATTAACGAAATGATTGAAAAGGCTCGCGCAGCCGCAAAAGAGCTTGAGAGTTTTTCTCAGGAACAAATCGACGCTATCGTCCGCGAAATCGGAAAAACGGTTTATGACAACGCCGAATACTATGCAAAGCTTGCCGTTGAAGAGACCCGTATGGGCGTTTATGAAGACAAGATAAACAAGAACAAGGGCAAGGCCCGCATTATCTGGAACAGCCTTAAGGGTAAAAAGTCGGTCGGCGTTATCAACCGCGACGAGGATAACTGCATCACCGAGATTGCCCGTCCCGTAGGCGTTGTGGGCGCTATCACCCCCTGCACCAACCCCATCGTTACCCCCATGTGCAACGCCATGTTTGCTGTTAAGGGCCGCAACCCCATTATCGTTGCTCCCCATCCCCGCGCAAAGAAAGCCAACAAGATCGTTTGCGACGAGATAATCAGAAGAATCACCGCTTTAGGCGCTCCCGAAAACACCATTCAGTATATCGAAGAGCCCACCTCCGACCTTTCGGCACAGCTTATGCATGCAGTTGACGTAGTGGTCGCTACCGGCGGAATGGGCATGGTACGCGCCGCATATTCCAGCGGTAAGCCCGCTCTCGGAGTCGGTGCAGGAAACGTTCAGTGCATTGTCGACGAGGGTATCGATTATGTCGACGCCGCCAAGAAGATCATTGCCGGCCGTAAATTCGACAACGGCATCATCTGCTCGGGCGAGCAGACCGTCATCGCTCCCGAAAAGGACTATGACACCATGATCGAGGCTCTTAAAGCTAACGGCGCATTCTTTATTAACGACGCCGAGACCAAGCAGAAGCTCCGCGACGCCATCTTCCCCGAGGGCATTATGAACAAGAATCTTGTCGGTCAGAGCGTTGCAAAGATCGCCGAGACTGCCGGAATTGATGTTCCCGCCGACACTCAGGTAATCATTGTCGAAGCCGACGGCTGCGGCAAGGCCGACCTCTTCTGCAAGGAAAAAATGTGCCCCGTTATTGCTACATTTAAATATAACGGCATTGAGGACGCTCTGCGCATTGCTCAGGCCAACCTCGATGTTGAAGGACGCGGCCATTCGGTCAGCTTCCACACAAACAACAAAGAGCATGCCGAATTCATCGGCGAGCATGCCACCGTCTGCCGCGTGCTTATAAACCAGGTCTGCTCGACCTGCAACGGCGGCGCCTTTTCCAACGGCCTCTCCCCCACAACCACCCTCGGCTGCGGTTCTTGGGGCAACAACAGCATTTCCGAGAACCTCAACTATCGCTGCTTCCTCAACATCACCCGCGTCGCCTACAACAACGGTAAGGCTCAGCCCTCCGACGATGAGATCTGGGGCTAAGGATTACAAGCCTCAAAGGTTTTTAACCCGATTTCTAAAGCATATGCGGGAAACGGCTCTTCCCTTTCCCGCTTTTGAAAGGAAAACATACTATGAATTTAATGGAATATAAAGCCCGCGAGCTTTTTGCCGAAGCGGGACTTCCCGTTCCTACCGGTTTTACGGTCGATTCCATCGAGGAACTGGAACAAATGGAAATTCCCATCCCTGCCGTTGTTAAGGCTCAAGTCGAGACCGGCGGACGCGGAAAACTGGGCGGCGTTAAACTTGCCGACACCCGCGAGGAGGCTATTGCCCACGCAAAGAACATTCTCGGAATGGACATCAAGGGCCACATTGTTAAAAAGCTTATGATAGTCAAAAAGACCGAGATCAAGAGCGAAATGTACCTGTCGGTTATGCTCGACCGCAACACCAAGCACCACATCATCATCTTCTCCCCCTGCGGAGGAATGGACATCGAGCAGACCGCCAAGACCGCTCCCGAAAAGATTTTCAAAATGCCTATCGATCCGCTGCTCGGATATCTTCCCGAGGACGGATATTACCTCGGAAGCAAGGCGGGACTTACCTTCCCCCAGTGCAAACAGCTTTCCAAAATCATTGCTCAGCTTTATGCACTTTGCAAAAAGCGCTACTGCACACTGACCGAAATTAACCCCCTTGTTGTCAATGACGAGGACAACCTTGTTGCCATTGATGCAAAGGTCGTTATCGACGACAGCGGCGTTGCCTTCCAGCCCGACCTGATGGAGCTTAAGAAGGAAAGTATGACCGAAGAGCTTGTTAAAGAAGCCGACAGCTTCAACTTCCTTTACATTCCCTGCGATCCCGAAGGCGACGTTGTTGTTATGAGCAACGGCTCGGGAATGCTTATGTCCTGCATCGACCACCTTGCAAGAAAGGGACGCAAGGTCGCGGCAGTTCTCGATCTGGGCGGCGGCGCCACAAGCGACCGTATCCGTCACGCCGTGAGAATTCTTTTCTCGACCCCCGGCGCAAAGCAGCTTTTCATCAATATTTTCGGCGGAATTACCCGCTGCGATGAGGTTGCCGGCGGAATCCATCTTGCCGTTACCGAGGATGGAGTTACCCACCCTGTGGTCGTTCGTTTTGAAGGAACCAACAAGGACAAGGGTCTCGAAATCATTCACGATCTTACCAACGTAATCTACGCCGACGGACTTATCTCGGGCGTTGACGCAATCGTAAACGGAGGTGCACAATAATGAGCGTACTGGTAGATGAAAACACAAGATTGCTCGTTCAGGGCATCACCGGAAGAGAAGGTACCTTCCACACCGAGCAGATGCTGGCATACGGCACCAAGGTGGTCGGCGGAGTTACCCCCGGAAAGGGCGGTCAGGAGGTTCTCGGCGTTCCGGTATTCAATACCGTTAAGGAAGCCGTTGAAAAGACCGGCGCAAACGCCACCGTCATTTTCGTTCCCGCAAAATTCACAAAACAGAGCGCAATGGAAGCCATCAGAGCAGGCCTTAAGCTTGTCATAACCATTGCCGAGCACGTTCCGGTTCAGGATATGCTTGAGGTTTATCATGTGGGCAAATATTACGGCGCAACCGTAATCGGCCCCAACTCCTTCGGCGTCATTTCCCCCGGCAAGAGCAAAGCCGGATTTATGGCCCACCGTATCTTCCTTCCCGGAAATGTGGGCATTATGTCCAGAAGCGCCACAAACTGCTATGAGACGGTATTTATGATGTCAAACGCCGGTATCGGTCAGAGCACCTGCATTGGCGTGGGCGGAGATATGATCCCCGGTTCGACCTTTGTCGAGCTTCTTCCCCTCTTTGAAAACGATCCCGAAACCAAGGCTCTCGTGCTCATCGGCGAGATCGGCGGAGACGAGGAAGAAAAGGTGGCCGCCGCAATGAAGGCCGGCGTGTTCACAAAGCCCGTCGTGGCTTGCATCGCCGGTAAAAATGCTCCCAAGGGCAGAAGCATGGGTCACGCCGGAGCAATCGTCGGTGCCGACGGCTCGGGCAGCGCTCAGAACAAGGAAAAGGTTCTCAGCGAGGCCGGCGCACACATCGCCGACACCACCACCCACATTGTAGAAATTCTTAAAACCATTAAATATTAAAAGGGATGAAAACTATGGATAAAAAACAATTGTGTCATATCTACTACACAATGAACCTTATCCGGGATTTTGAAAACCAGTCGCTCAAATTCTTTGAGGAAAACGTGCTCAGAGGCTCGGTTCATCTTTGTGTAGGTGAGGAAGCCGTTCCTGCCACCGTTTGCGAGCTGCTTAATCCCGACGATTACATTGCCAGTACCCACCGCGGTCACGGTCACTGCCTTGCAAAGGGTGCCGATCCCGGAAAGGCTCTTGCCGAGCTTATGGGTAAAGAGGACGGATACTGCAAAGGCCGCGGAGGCTCAATGCATATTGCCGATGTGGATGCAGGTAACCTTGGCGCTAACGCCATCGTTGCAGGCGGCGTGCCCATCGCCGTAGGCGCCGCTCTCGCCAGCAAAATGCAGAACAACGGTAAGGTCGCCATTTCCTTCTTCGGAGACGGTGCAACCAACGAAGGTGTTTTCCACGAATCGCTTAACCTTGCCGCCGTTTGGAAGCTGCCGGTAGTATTCGTTTGCGAAAACAACGGATACGGCATAAGCGTTCCCCAGTGGCAGAGCACTGCCGTTAAGGATATCTCGGTCCGCGCAAAGGCATACGACATTCCCGGCGTAACCGTCGACGGAAACGACGTTGAAGCCATCGCAAAGGCCGCCAAAAAGGCTATCGACCGCGCAAGAAAGGGCGAAGGCCCCACTCTCATCGAGTGCAAAACCTACCGTATCTACGGTCACTGGACCGGAGATCCCACCCCCTACCGTACCCGCGAAGAGGTTGAGGAGTGGAAGAAGAAGGATCCCATCAAGAGACTGCGCAAGGTTCTTGAAGCCGACGGCGTAAAGGCTGCCGAGCTTGACAAGATCGAGCAGGACGCCGCCGATGCCATCGCAAAGGCTGCAGAATTTGCACTTAACAGTCCCGAGCCTGATCCCAATACCGTTCTTGACGGAGTTTTTTATGAGGAGGCTGACGCATAATGAGCAAGAAGAGTTATGTTCAGGCTATAAGAGACGTCATGGCCGAAGAAATGCGTCGTGACGAAAAGGTTTTCGTAATGGGCGAGGACATTGAGGTTCTCGGAGGTATTTTCGGCGCAACAAGAGGTCTTGCCGATGAATTCGGTGCAGACAGAGTTCGCAACACCCCCATTTCCGAAGCCGGATTCATAAGCGCCGGACTCGGTGCCGCCTGTGCCGGTATGCGCCCCATTGTCGAGCTTATGTATATGGACTTTTCCCTTGTAGCCGCCGATTCGATAATCAATCAGGTTGCCAAAACCAGATATATTTTCGGCGGAAAAGCAAAGGTTCCGCTTGTAATCAGAGGACAGCAGGGAGTCGGCCGCGGAAATGCCGCCACCCATTCCCAGAGTCTTGAGACC
Organism: uncultured Eubacteriales bacterium; assembly: GCA_934444695.1. Taxonomy (GTDB): domain Bacteria; phylum Bacillota; class Clostridia; order Oscillospirales; family Acutalibacteraceae; genus UMGS1484. The sequence goes on from CAKSDF010000061.1 coordinate 6,591, forward strand.
CTCTTTATGCACTTCCCCGGTCTTAAGGTTGCAATGCCCTCCACCGCCGAGGATGCAGCCGGCCTTCTCCGCACTGCCATCCGCGACGACAACCCCACCATTTTCATTGAGCACAAGGCTCTTTACACCCAGAAATCCGAGGTTCCCGATGATCCCGAGTTTATGATTCCCTGGGGCAAGGGCAGAGTTTTCAGAGAAGGTAAGGATTGCACCATCATCGCAACCCACACCTATGTTAAGAAGTCTCTCGACGCCGCCGAAGAGCTTGCCAAAGAGGGCATCGACTGCGAGGTCATCGACCCCCGTACACTCGTTCCGCTGGACATCGACCTGCTTTCAAGCTCGGTCAAAAAGACCGGCAGATGCGTTGTTGTTCACGAGGCTCACCGCACCTGCGGCGTAGGCGCCGAAATTTCTTCCCAGCTTTACGAGCAGGCATTCTGCTATCTTGATGCTCCTATCGAGCGCCTCGGTGCAAAGCAGTGCCCCCTGCCCTTCAACCTCGGCCTTGAAAACGCCGTTGTTCCTCAGCCCGAAGACATTATAAACGCCGTTAAACGCACCCTTTATAAATAATTCGGAAAGGAAGACTTCAAATGGCTGAAAAAATAATTATGCCCAAACAGGGTCTGCAAATGACCGAGGGCACCATTACCAAGTGGCTTGTTAAGGAAGGCGACAAGGTGGAAATCGGTCAGCCCCTTTTCGAAATGGAAACCGATAAAAACACCATTCAGATCGACAGTACCGCCGCCGGCGAAGTACTTAAGCTGGTCGCCAAAGAGGACGAAACCGTTCCCATTACCGAGACCATAGCCATTGTGGGTAAAAAGGGCGAGGATTTTGCCGATCTTCTTCCCAAAAAAGAAGAAAAGAAGCCTGAGCCCGCTCCCGCCGCCCCTGCCGCTCCCGCAGCACCCGCTGTAAAGGCAGCAGATGCCGCTCCCGCCGTCGATGACGTTACCCCCATTGCTCTTGAGGGAGGCAGAATTTTTGTCACTCCCAGAGCCAAGATGACGGCCGAGCGCAAAAACCTCGACTATAAAACCGTTAAGGGCACAGGCCCCTCCGGCCTTATTATCGAGCGCGACATTCTTGCCGCCGCAGCCGTTAAGGCAAGCCCGGTTGCCAAGGCCATCGCCGCAAGAAAGGGCGTTTCCATAACCACCGTCACCGGCACCGGCGAAAACGGAAAGATCGTTAAACACGACATTCTCTCGGGCGATGCAAACCTCGCAAGAGAGGACAGGGTCATTCCCATTTCCGGCATGAGAAAGGTCATTGCCGACAATATGATGAACAGCGTACAGTCGATGGCTCACGCCTATCACAAGGTTGCCGTCGATATGAGCCAGGCAAAGCTCATCCGCGCCGCATTCAAGAAGGCCGAAAAGAAGGTTTCCTTCAACGATATCATCATTATGGCTCTCGGCCGCGCCCTTCAGGAGCATCCCCGTATGAATGCCCTTGTTGAGGACGGAAAAATCACCGAAAAGGGCAGCGTTAACATCGGTATCGCCGTTGCGGTGGATAACGGACTTATCGTTCCCACCGTTCGCGACGTTCAGAATATGACCCTCGGTGAGATCCACGACGAATCGGCCCGCCTTATCGCAAAGACCAAGGCCGGCGGACTCAAGAAGGAGGATTACTCGGGCGGCACATTCACCGTAAGTAACCTTGGAATGTTTGGAATCGACGAATTCACCGCCATTGTCAATCCTCCCCAGGTGGGCATTCTTGCAGTCGGCGCAATGACCGATACTCCCGTTGTACGCGACGGTCAGATAGTTGTTCGTCCTATGATGAACCTGGTTCTGACATACGACCACAGGGTTATCGACGGCGCCCCCGCCGCTCAGTTCTTAAGCAGAGTTAAGGAACTGCTTGAGAATCCCTATCTTATGATCGTTTAATTGATTTTTTATCATTTAGCGATGCTTTTTATCCGACAACGGCCTAAGGCTCCGATGCAGCGGCAGTCGGTAATTTAAAGGATCAATCGGCCAAACCGATTATTATTAAAAACATAAAAAAGGACAGGAAAAGGCAAGGCTATGTACCGGGCACTTTCTGTCCACAATCGAAAGGAAAGATTTATTATGGAAAAACTGCCTCCCCTTCAAGTAAAAGTCAACCGCGTTAAACCCCTTATCTACGGAGATTCTTATGAATCCAGAATGATCCTCGACCATGTTATCACCGGCCGCGACAATGTTATCCAGATCAACCACGGCACCGTTAAGGCTCACAAGGCTCTGGGCGGCGCAGCTCACGAAGAGGACGAGATCTACTACATCCTCGACGGCAAGGGCAAGCTCAAGCTGGACGACGAAATCGTCGACATCGAAGGCGATCAGGTCATCTTCATTCCCGCAGGTGTTTTCCACGCTCTCGATAACAGCGACAGCGACACCGATATGCACATTCTCACCTTCTGGAGAGATTATCGCTACAACGACGCATACGAAGATCGTATGAAGCAGTGGGGCAAATCCTTCAAGACCATTGACGAAGACTGATTTGTTGCAAAGCGCCCGGCAAACAACCGTCGGGCGCGATTTTGCCACAACATTTATAACGAAAGGTCTGAACATAAATGGAATATGATGTTGCAGTCATCGGCGGAGGTCCCGGCGGATATGTTGCCGCAATAGCCAGCGCAAAGCTCGGCAAAAAGACCGTGCTCATCGAAAAGGATAAGTGCGGCGGAACCTGCTTAAACCGCGGATGCATCCCCCCAACGGCTCTGCTTCATTGCTCCGAGCTTTATAAAGAGGCAAAGACCGCCGGAAATTTCGGCGTTAACCTTGACGTTAAGGATTTCGACTATTCGAAATGCTACGACCACAAGGAAGCTACCTCCAAAAAGCTTCGCGGAGGGGTTGAATATCTGCTCAAAAAGAGCGGATGTGATGTTAAATTCGCAAACGGCGAGCTTTTAAACGACCACACGGTCAAGGCCGGCGATGAAACCATCACATTTAAAAATCTTATAATCGCTACCGGATCGGTGCCCGCTCCCAATCCCTTTAAGGTGGAGGATGGCGCTCCCCTCGTTAACAGCGACGGATTTTTGGAGCTTAAAAAGCTGCCTAAAAAGGTGCTTATCGTCGGCGGCGGCGTAATCGGTCTTGAATTTGCCACCGTGCTTTCGGAATTTGAAAGTGATGTCACCGTTGTGGAGGCCACCCCCGGCGTGCTTCCCAATATGGACCGCGAGCTTGCCGATTTCGCAAAAAGCGGCCTTGAGAAAAAGGGCGTTAAATTCTTTACCGGCACTTTTGTTATGGCCGTTAAGAAAAAAGGCAAAAAGGCTCTTGTGGAGCTTAAAACAGGCGACAAAAACTTTGAAGAAACGGCCGATCTGGTGGTTGTTGCCGCAGGACGCCGTGCAAATACCGAGGGCCTTAACATAAAGGCCGCAGGGATCAACACCGAGCGCGGATTCGTTACGGTCGACGATCGCTGCTGCACAAATGTCCCCCACATCTACGCCATCGGAGATGTAAACGGTAAATCCATGCTTGCCCATGCCGCATCCGAGCAGGGCAAGGT
>CAKSDF010000062.1 GCA_934444695.1 uncultured Eubacteriales bacterium
ACACGCCCGTTGCCGTCCTGGAAGGGGTGGATGCGCTCAAACCGCACATGAAACGCAAGGATATCTTCAAGCGTCACTGCTTTCTTACCGTTATACGCATCGAGCAGTTTTTTCATTTCCACCGACACTTCCTCGGGCAAGGTTGTTTCCCGCCCGCCGACCTCATTCGGCAGCTTCTTATAATCACCGACGGCAAACCAATCTTTCTTTGCGTCGCTTGTTCCGGTTTTCAGGATAAAATGCAGGTGCTTGATGAGTTTCTCGCTAAGCTGCGATTTTGCGCTTTCGATGACCTCGTCAATACAGCGGAAGTGATTGGCGGTTTCGATGATATCGTCTACCCGCACACCTTCTTCGGTAGTGCCGACGGTATTAGTTTCAAAAATAAAGCGCGTCTGATCGTGGGTCAGGCGGCTGCCCTCCATATGGTTGGAATTGTAGGTCAGCTCCACCTGCACCTTATGATAAATTCCGCCGTGGGTCTGGCTGCGCTTTTCCTCTTTGAGAATATCCGCCAAAGTCTGCGGCGCGGGTTTGCTTTTATTGCTCCGCTCGGGCTTCTCGGCGTTTTCGGGAATGTTCCAGGTCTTGCCCGTCAGAAAAGCGCCGGGGACGCGGCCTGCTGCGCAGTAGTTACGGACGCTGCGCTCGGAAGTATTCCAAAGCGCTGCCATCTCTTTCACAGATAAATATTTCATTTTCCAGCCCTCCGAAGTTATTATTATCAGTATACCACATTATCGGCAAAAAATCAATCAAGCAAAATCTATTTTCGATTATATTTTTGCCGATAACGGCAATTTTGATTCCACCCCGGCATTTGGCTACACGACTTTTGGTGCAGTCCGGCATAACCGGCGCTTTTTACGCACTGCCAAAAGCGTGATTTTGGAGCGAAAAAGTACTCGGTTCTATCAAAAATTCTAATAGGCTTTTCCGAAAATCCGTTAGAACTCAGCGAAATCGGATAAGACTTTCGGACTCGGATTTTCGCTGCGTTTTCGATGCAAAGAGGTGCGGAAAGCCTTGAAAACACGGCATTTTCGGGGTTCTCGCATTTGCCGTTATCTTCCGTCAAATTCCGCCAAGTTCGGTTCTGGCAACTTGACTCGAAATCAGTTAGGGAGCAATCCACCGCGAGTTCGAATCTCGCCGTCTCCGCCAAGGACTCCTTGAAGGTTGTATCCTTCAAGGAGTTTTCTCTTTTTATCCCAATGCTGAGCCGATTGCCATCGCACTTGCTTTTTTGCTTTCGCTATCAATGTGACTGTAAATATTAGCGGTAGTTCACATATCGCTGTGACCTAACCAATCCTGAATCATTTTCATCGGTACACCGTTTGCGAGGAGTAGAGACGCGCAACTGTGTCGTAGGCCGTGAAAGCGGACGGGTTTTAATCCGTGTTCTTTCAGCACCACTTTGAAGTGGTCGGTCACATAATTTGGTTTTATCAGTTCACCGATTGCATCCACGCAGATGTAGTCGGTATATTTTTTACAGTAACCACGGCGCATCACCCGTTTCATTTCCTCTTGCTTTTCTCTTTCGACGAGGAGAACTTCTTCCACTTACGGTATGAGCGGCAGAGTGCGGTAGGAGGATTTCGTTTTCATAACGTCCATTCCCACAACACCTTTGTCGTTCTGCACCACCTTGTGACTGATGCTGACCGTCTTGTTTTCAAAGTCCACTGCCGACCATTTGAGGCCAAGCACCTCACTGCGACGAAGTCCGTAGTAAGCTGCAAGGAAGATAACGATGTGTATCGGATCGTTTGCCGTTTTGTCAAGCAACTCTTTTAATTCACCGGCGTTATAATATTTGCCGATGTACTGTTGCGCCTTCGGTCTGTCAGCTTGCTCAACGGGATTGCTCGGTATCACTCTGCGCTTAACCGCCGATTTGAATGCCAGATGCAATAGCGAGTGATGGCGTTGTGCGGTGGTGCCTTTCAGTCCATCGTTACGGATGCTGATATAGTAATCGTTGATTTCATCACCCGTGATGTCTTTGACCTTGAGGTCTCCGCAGGCACGGAAGAACGGAACCATTCGCGATTGTATCATCAGCTTGTACCCTTCATAGGTGGTTTCCGATACATTTACCTTGTGCGACTCAAGCCACTCGGGAAGGTAATCCGCCACCTGCATGTGCGCCACTCGGCTACGCTCTTTATCAGCGTGGGACATATTCTCACGCTTGTAGAGGTCATCAGTGTTGTACTGTTCAAGGATTTGGCGTAGGCGGTGTTCCGCCTCACGTTTATTTCCTTTGTTCGCATCAAGATTCAAACCTTGCCATTTCTCTTTGCGTTTACCATCCGAGTCATACAAATTGATGACCGCATACCACTTTTTGTTTTTCTCAGTCAGGTGTCCTGTGATTCTTTTCATTTACTCACGCTCCTTTCTTTTGAAGTTGTCCTTCGGTTTCTCGGGCAACACCAACACTATCACAACCATCTTCATAAGTCCAGAGATTATTCGGGACTGTCGGGGACGGTGTCTGATAGTTTCCTGCGTTGGTTAAAAATTCAACCAAGCACACCTTCGGCACAATGATTTTCTTGCCTTGCTTGATGCTACCAATCCTACCTTCTTTGATAAGACCGTAAACAGTATTCTTCCCGAACTGTAACAGCCTTACCACATCCGGCACGGTCAATACATCGGGTTCGTTTTTTAACATCGTATAATAATTTCTAATATTCATAAGCGGTTCCTTTCTTCAAGATTTCCGTACCGGATATCTCAATTACATTTTCATAGTTATTTCGTTTTGTTCTTCCGCGAGATCTTCGGGATCTTCGCTGCCGTCGGTTACGCCAGCCAAAGAACGCAGGGCAGAGTTGATAACACCGCCGCCAACAGCGAGGCTCCCACCGATATCGCCGTGCGGATCAGCCATGTGCGGTGGTCTGTTTTCTCCTTCGCTTTGGCGATAGCCTTCTCCAGTTCCTTGCCTTGTGCCAAGGTATCGTTCATAACTTTTTCGAGATGACTCCCAGCCTGTTGTTCGTGGTTCTTCATCTGAAGTAAAATATTCTCCACCGCCGTTTGCTGACTGCTCAGCTTGTAGGTCATCTCCTTGATCGCCTTGTCGAACTGTTGCTGTTCCGTTGCCGACCATTGTTCCATCATCGATTTCATTTTTGATACGGTCAGAAGGGTTCTCATTAGTTCGTACACCTTCGACTGAAAATCTACCGCCGACTGTAATAGGCTCACCATTGTATCCCAATCCTTTTCCTGAATCGGAACCATAACGGGCAGAGCGTCTGTGCGCATCTTGGCTATCCCTTGCGCGTTTTTCTTGGTAAGATTCTCCACCAAACTGTTTTCTGTTCTTGTAGTGCTGCTGTCTGAATTGTAATTCATATTCAATGTTCTCCTTTAAATATTTTTCATCGTGCAGAGTTTTATCTCTGCATTTTTTACCGTTTGGACAAGTGAAGGTTATATATTTTCGCTCGTCCGTCCATATGATTTCATATCCGCGCCTTTGCATTTCGGATATAAAATCTTGTTTGCTACCGCTTTTGTTCATCGCCGAGTCGATATCAAACATCAGTCTGAACTTCCAACTCTCACCCTTAACGGCGGCTCGGTACTCGCGGCTTGAAACTTTTGAGCCACCCCCTTCATATCGGGTGAGGATACTTAGTCCATACGCTTTACAGATCTCATCACTGAGCGCACGAAGTTTTATCAGCGACTGTGAGTTTTGGCGGAGCCTATATCCGTTTTCAAAGTTCACCGAGTTTATAACAAAATGCGAATGAATATGCTCGGCATCGCTGTGAGTGGTCACTAAGACTTCGTGACCGGGCCACGCTTTTTCTGCAAACTCCAAACCGATTTGATGTGCTCGCTCGGGAGTGATATCCTCTCTCGGAGAGAAGGATTGCACGTACTGATAAAAATTCATACCCGTTGTTTTGCCGTAAGAATTTTTTGTTGTCATAAACTCGGTGTAAGCGTTCTCACCGTTACAATTTACACCGCCGACAAGTCTGCGACCGCTTTGCTCGTCACGGACTTTGCAGTCTTGCAAACAGTAATTGATGAGCCCTCGCATTGCACTGACCGACTGCTTCGCTTCGGGAATAAAAGTTACCGTTGCCATCTGCATTCCTCCGTGAGTTTCAAAAGTAAATCGTAAATCTTATTTTGATTCTCGATTACCTCTGTGAGATTTTCTACATAGGTCACACCCGAATTGACCTTCGCTGCGATTTGATTTAAGTTGTTGCCGATGCGCTTTAGTTCCAAAACTATCGGCGCAGTGTCGGGCGGTAACACGATTTTTGTGTCCTTTGATATTGCCAAAATGTACTCGGTCAATGTCATCTTGGCTCGCTTTGATTTTGCAATGATCGCCGCCTTTTCCGCTTTGGTGAGGCGGACGGTCAGCGTTTCACTGCGCCTACGGTTTTCTGCCATTTTCATCATTCCTTTCGTAATAATAGTGGGTTCGGGCTACTGCCCGTAATTTAGGCGACACGGCGGATAGCCGGACGCTCTGCTTGCCCCAGACTGAAGTCTGGGTGTCGAAAATCCGAAGTTTCCAAAACTGCCCCAAATTCGCATTTTAATTTGGAGGTGAGGTGTTTATTCCTTTTCGTGTTTAAGTCGCCACACAGGGCAAAACACGGCGCATAATCGGCGGCGGAATTTAACAATGCAACAATGCAAATGACTACCATTGTCATCATTTTTACAATGCAGAAAGGACACGCTGCAATGTTGCAATCTTTATTCGGGTATCGACCACGCCCAGCCTTTGCCGACCTTTCGGGTTTTGATATTCGGTATCTTTTTCTTGGCCTCGTTCACCGTTCAGCGAGAGATGTTTTTGCTTTCAGCCATACGGAAAATTTCATCTGCCATAACCTCCTTGCTGTCATCAAGCATATCCCTAATCAGTTCTTCAGCCACCGCCGTTTTGGTTTCGGTAGAATAACCGCAGAGCAGTTCTTCTGCGCTTATCTCACTGTAACCGTCAAGCCAATAAAAGTCGTCCTCATTTCCAAGGTTGAATGCCATTGACTTTCCCTCGGGTGCCAGTGAAGATTTATCGTGAACGATGATACGCACATTCGGTTCTTTGCGAAGGCGACCTACGAGCAACACGCTTCGGGCGGCTGCACGAAAGTCGATTGAACCGAGTCCACGGTACTGTGAGCTTGCGCCTTTGGCTTTATTAAGGTGACCGACCAACACGATTGCACAGCCCGTCCTGTCGGCAACGGCAGCAACCTTTTTCAGTACCGTTCGTATTTCGTTTGCGCGGTTGATATCTACATCCTCACCGATATAGCCTTGAATAGGATCGAGTATCATAAGACGCGCACCAGTTTCGGTTATTGCTTTTTCAATACGCTCGTCCGACAAGGAAAGAGGATCGGTATCCTCAATGATATTGAGCACCATATTCTCATCTGCACCTGCCTCAATAAGTCTTGGCTTGATAGTGTCGCCGAGTCCGTCCTCTGCCGTTTGGTAAATCACATTGAAGGGTTCTGTGGTTTCCATACCGGGCAGAGCCACGCCTGACGAACAAGCGGCGGCAAGCCTTAAAGCAAATGTTGTTTTACCCTCGCCAGGATCACCTTGGATAATGGTGAGTTTTCCGAACGGGATATACGGTTTCCATAGCCACCGCACCTCTTGTAGTTCCACCTCTGACATTTTTCTGATAATTGTTTCTGACATTCCGCCACTTCCTTTCTGTTTAATTGAATTTGAAATTGTAATCACCCCTCACTCCTTATATGGCAATTTTTTAAGTTTTCACAACCATAAACTTTTCACCTCCCATTCCTTATTTGGCATTTTTTAAAAATTTGTAGCCTACACATTTATCCCTCCATTCCTTATTTGGCAAAGAATTTCATTTTGCACCATATTTTTTAACCTCCTCAATGGGTAGAGCACGGGAAAACAATTTTGTAAACCGTTTTGCAAAAATAATCTCCCATAGGGTAGAGCAGGAAAATTCGATTTTTACAACCATTTTTCAAAATTTCTTATTTTTTTCTCTCTTACCCCTTCACTCGTAGTCCTCGTTTCGGGGTTTGTACTACCTTTTTGGAAAATTTTTTCTAACAAAAAATAAAAACCGCCAAAAACATAGGCGGTTAAAGGAATTACGAAAGAAAAAAGTTTTTGAAATTTTTCTGTTTTTATTGCAAAAATGGGGCTTTTGAAATATAATCATATTACGATATGATTTTAAAGGTGGGTGGGAAAAATGCATGAGTGTAATGATTTCTATGTTGAAATGCTTCGGATCGGTATAGACGGCGCAAGACAAAAAATGCATCGCAAGAAAGAAAAGATAGGAATTCTTACCTACACCGGATGGATAGGAACGGGCAAGACATCTGCCGTTTTAGATTACTGTAAAAAATATAGCAATTGCCTATACTTTTCTTTTGAAAACATCGAGCATTCTCTTGCGTTAAAACTTTTTCCAAAAAAGTATCCTCATATTTTCTCTGACCCTGCAGATTGGGCAATGTTTTTTGAACAATTATTCGCTTGGTGCCAAAGAAGAAATTTCACAGTATTCTTTGACTCTTATATCATAAAAAAAGACAGCGATTTTCATTCACAACTTGTCGATAAATTTTATAACGACCATCACCGAACTGTTTTTGTCTATATTGAAGACGAACACGGCCAGCGCATGTTCACTCCGCTTCACATTGCAGAGATAAAGAAAATATATCCCAAATTAACCGATGAAGAAGTTGTCCTTGTAAAAGCTATTACCGGCGGCATTTCAAGTTTGGTTGCGCTTTACAATCCTAAACTTGATTTTGCAACTAATCTCAAAAGGTTTTTACAGCCCAATTCTTATTTCCGTTTGTTAGCCGAGCGTATTATTAAGGAATACTACCGTGCTCCTGAGAGTTACAACACCCTGCTTTATGGCCTTTCTATTGGCAAAAAGAGAGTTTCTGAACTTGCAGAATTTTCAGGTTATCCAAACAACAAATGCGATAAGTATCTTAAATCTCTAATTAAAAATGGAATTGTAAAACACGTAGCTGCCAGAGGGAAACGCAAAGCGTATTATGAAATCACTAACGAATATTTAAGTTTTTGGTACCGATATATTTTCACAAAGCAAGATTTTCATAACGAAACCGTTTTCAATAATATATTTAAGTATATTGAAACTATTTTGGCGAAGCGAGCCTTTAGAAAAGAGTGCGAATATTGGTTGTTTTACAACACCCGTTCATACAGATATGTAAATAGCGACTTCGTAAAAGATAACGATAATCTCCATCGCAACGCCAAGATCAGAAAACTATCCTTTGATATTATCCACGAACTCTACGGCGAATATATTTTCATAAAATATTTTGATACGTTGGGTGAGCATTGCACAAAAGAGGATTGGATTGAAATCGAACGAATTACAACTAAATTCAGCAGAAAGGAAAACAATACTTATATTCTGTTTTCTATACACCGGTTCAGTGACTTCTGTTGGACGATGTCAAGCAAATATGATAATCTTCGTTTGGTTCAACTCACCGCATTTACAGCACAATACCATAGTTATGAACATTACAGATTATCGCTCGACGAAATGTAATTCCCGCTTCAAAAAGAGGTTTATATTACATTTTGGCTTAAACCACTTATGATATAAAAACACTTCAAAAACCCAGTGTTTATGCGGTGTTTGGTTTGTACAACAATTTAGTACAAACCACCTGTTTTTTGATATGAATTGAATACCCCCTACAATCGAACATAAATAGTTATATCGACCCGTAGGCCGTTTCGAATAAAACAAACGGCTACAAAGGCAAATACAAAAATACCCACCGGATGTTGTGGCAAAGTTCCGAGAAGAACCGCCGCATCCTGTGGGTATTTTTATGTTTATTTTAAGTCTGTATTTTCAGAGTCCATGCATACGCAGACATACCAGTAATATCCGTCATACATCACGCCGACTGCCATATAGGTGTACTTGGAGCTACCGACATACGACCAGTGTCCTTTGCTGTTTCGAAAGCCGTTGGCTATGGAGTAGGCTATCTCATCAGCCGTGCCACCCCAATTACCTTTGCCAATGGCTTCGCGCACATTAGCAGTATAATAATTTTTCTCGCCTTCGATACCATATAGCGACCAGTCTACATATTCTCCGTACTGCAATGCTTTGGCGGCTGCTCGTTGGTCGGTGGTATCATGAGCAAAATTTGTTTTAAGCTGTGTGCATCGGTATTGGCAGTATTCGGTCAGTCCGGGGATGACCGTTGCGGTGATGTCGCCTTGCTCTGTGCGAAACTTATTTATGTATTCTGCGACCTTTTGTGTCACTATATCCGCGCTTGGTTTAGGCGGGATTATGATTTCCTCTTTTGGCGGATCGTCCGTTTCCACTATAGTGATGCATCCGTTTTCCTTTGGATTTTCCGCCGCCGATGGCTCAGTCTGTTTTTCCGTTGCCGTAGGCTTGGTTTCTTCCTTCGGCTTTTCCGTTGTGTGGTAGGCCCTGTGGCGGTTGTGGTCGGTTCGGTCGCCTGATCCGCGCGCACGGTCGTGGGAAGTTCTTTTTCTTCCTCTGTCGGTTCTACAGGTGTTACAGGCGGTGTTTCCGTTATTATCGTCTTCGATACCGTTGTTGGTGAGCTCTCGGTAGGTGGCGGTGCGGTGTTGCAACCGCATCCCACCATACTGATGAGCACCACACAGCAGAGAAGAAGGATTATGATTTTCCTCATATATCCTCGACCTCCTCCAGCCCTTGCATCACTTTCACCATAATGCGCGTTGCGAGGATAAATCCCGAACTAAACGCCTCACGCTCGGTGATGCAGGACAGTTCGCTTGTGCAGTCCTTGAACTTTTCAAAGGTTTCTTTTTGTTTCTCTGTGAGTCCTGCATTGAGTTCTTCCTCGTTTTTGCATATCAGCTTGACGAGCTTATCCACTCTCGTTCCTCGCTTGATATACCTTTCGTGCGGACTGATGTTGCCGTAGTATAAATCTTCAAGTGTTGTCATGTGCGTTGCACCTCCTTTTTGCAACACAAATACATATCACAACACTTTCTACAAGTCCAAAGAATTATTTATAAAAAGCAAAAGCGCCGCATTTCTGCGACGCCTTTGTCATAACTTATTTAATTGCAAATTCTTTTGCTTTCTCTGCTGCTTCAATATTTTCAAGTAATGTTTCTTCTTTTTTTACCATATTACAAAGAGACATGGAAAAAACATTATGATTCATACCCACAAACACACGTGAGCGAATAGCTGATTGCACATCCTGTGTCTGCCCTGATAATTCTAAGAATTTATTTGTAACAGAGTCTATAAATCTGTTTTTAACGAACGGAAAGCGTTTATTATATTTTTTGTCATATTTAAGTATAACAAGTGCACGCTTCTCGCCTTTTGCAAGCCACTGGGCAATATAAGACCACCATTATCACCAATAGACATGCCATAAACACAAATAATATTACTTGAATTAATTATATCAACAACTTGCTTTTCATAATTGGCACGTACATCTGAATTTTGTTGTGGCTTTACAATTTCTCTAACTACCTCTTCATCATTTGCAAAATCCTCATTCGTAATCTGCGTAACATCATTAACGCCCATAATCATATTTTCTTCGATAAAACCATGAATGTGGAGAACTTTTCCTACATCTCTTGAGCTATCAGATTTGAGGTACTGTTTTAGTATTCGCGCACATTCATCAACGCTTTTTGTGTAGTTGAAGGAGATGAAATTATATGTTCTATTGCGATCCGCAGAATTATAGATGTTTTGCACAAATTCTCTGTCCGCTGTCCTTATGTGAAAATATGTAGTAACAGCTGTATTCATGGTTTTCGCAATTAAGTCCGTGTTTGAAAAGCTAATGCGTTTTTCTTCATTTTCCAAATATATATTGAAATTTGAAACAAAATCTTCAAAGCGTTCAATATAGTAATTCTTTTCTTTAATGGTGAAATCGGAAGAATGTTGACCAAATGCTTTTTCAAAATCAACCCAATCGATGATCTTTTTTTGGTCATCTAAGTTCCTATTTTTTAACATAGTTTTAAATGAATCTATGTTTTCGTTATCTGTCTCTTGAATTTGCGAATAC
>CAKSDF010000063.1 GCA_934444695.1 uncultured Eubacteriales bacterium
GGTACTTTCGATGAGGACTGCGGCTTTATAAAGCTTGACAAATGCAGTGACGGATTCCACGAGGTCGGCAAAAACGGCGTTAAATCCATAACCGCCACCGGCGACAAAAAGGTTGAGTTTATTTCCTATGAGGATAAAACCATCGCCTATGTAACTTCTTCCATGGGCTATCCCGCATATTATCCCGTTCACGAGGTCAAATTCGAAAAGCCCTTAAAGGCGGTTCTTATGGATCTCGACGGAACAAGCGTAAGATCCGAGGAATTCTGGATCTGGATAATCGAAATGACCACCGCAAGCCTGCTCGGCAATCCCGATTTCAAGCTTGAGGAGGCCGATATGCCTTTCGTTTCGGGACACAGCGTTTCCGAGCATCTGCAGTATTGCATAGACAAATATTGCCCCGACAAGACCATCGAGGAAGCAAGAAACTACTATTTCGAGCATACCCACAGGGAAATGAACGAAATTTTAGAGGGCAGGGGAAAGGAAGGCGCTTTTGTGCCCTCTCCCGGAATCAAGGAATTCCTGCTTGCCCTTAAAGAAAAAGGCGTTAAGATAGGCCTTGTCACATCCGGCCTTTACGAAAAGGCATGGCCGGAAATCATGTCGGCTTTCGACACCCTTAAAATGGGTGAAAAGGCCGAGGATTTCTACGATGCATCCATTACCGCAGGGTATCCTCTGCGCAAAGGCTCGGTCGGTACTTTGGGCGAGCTTTCTCCCAAGCCCCATCCCTGGCTTTATGCCGAGGTCGCAAGAGTTGGTCTGGGAATCCCCTTTGAAGACAGAAATCATGTTGTCGGTATAGAGGACAGCGGCGCAGGCGTCGTTTCCATTAAGCTTGCCGGCTTCCCGACCATTGGTATCGGCGGCGGAAACATCGAAAAGAGCGGCACAAAGCCCCTTTGCGACTACTACTGCGAGAATTTCGACGAGATACTCAAGATCATCGGATAGTCGATGACCCTATAGGGCGGTTTGATTGACCGTCTGACAGCTTAATACACAATAAAAACCCTTCTGCATAGAATGTTATTAAACAATGCCGGAGCGTCGACAAAGGCACGTCTTTTGTCGATCTTCGGCCCATGCAGGGGGATTTTTTTATGACCGAAGAAATTCTGACCGTAGCCGTTTCGCTGCTGGCCGTTTACGGACTGAGTTGTATCGTAATGAAAATTGTCGTGCGGCTGACATCGTCGTATCGGGGAGAAAAGGCCTTTATAATCATTCCCATAACCGATATGTCTCAGATAACCGACCGCATAATGTGGGGCAAGCTGAGATTTGATCCTACCTTCCAGAAAAATCAGGTGGAATTTGTGGTTGTGGATTGCGGACTTGAAAGGGCTCAGTCGTCGGTGCTCAAAAGATATTGCGACGGGGAAGGCATTGCCTTTTGCAAGGACGACTGTTTAAAGGATTTTATGCACGATAGTATTTGCAAAGAGTATCTCGATGGTGTATAATATAATTCAATGTGTGACCACGGCAGAGGCTTTGAGCATAGCCGAAAGCTTTGATCATTAATAAAAAATACAAAGGAAAGGAAAAGGCCGAAAAATGCAGGAAAACGGTTTTGAACAAAACGAATCGGAACAGATCGAAGGAACGGTCGAAGCCATTACATACCGCAACGACGAAAACGGATATACCGTTTTAAAATTCAATACCGATTACGATATAATCACCGCCGTGGGAAGCTTCCCGGTTTTGTCGGCGGGGGATATGCTGCGCCTTTTCGGAAAATTCGAGACCCATAAGGTGTACGGCGAGCAGTTCCATGCCTTTTCCTTTGAACATATAAGACCCGCCACCGCCGAGGCAATACTTAAATACCTTGCGGCGGGAGCAATCAAGGGTATAGGTCCCTCCACAGCGGCAAAAATCGTGGCGAGATTCGGTGAAAACACCCTTGAAATAATGGAAAAAGAGCCTTCTCGCCTTTCGCAGATAAAGGGAATATCTCCAAAGAAGGCCGAAAGGATCGGGCAGGAATATAAAAATGCGGCCGGTATAAGGGAAACCATGCTCCATTTTGTGGGTATGGGCATTTCGACCGAAGAGAGTCTGAGAATTTACAAGCGGTTCGGAAACCGCTCGGTCGAACGGATAAACGAGAATCCTTATGAGCTTTGCAGCGACGAGATAGGTTTTTCCTTTGACCGCGCCGATGCCGTGGCAAGAAACCTCGGCGTTTCAAGCGACAATGATTTCAGGGTCGAAAGCGGAATAATATATATACTGCGCCACAACCTTTCAAACGGTCACACCTGCCTGCCGAGGGATAAGGTGGTTTCTCTTGCGGCGCAGCTTTTGGGCGTTTCGGCCGATTCGGCGGATATTGCCTGCGACCGTCTTTGCGAAACGGGGAAGGCCGCAAGCTTTGAGAGAGAACAAAAGGAATTTATTGCCCTTTATAAATATTTCGAGGCCGAAAGCTATACCGCCGGGCGGATGAAAACCATACTCGAGTATCCGCCCATTCCCATAACCGCCATCGAAAATCAGATCGACGCCATAGAAAGGGTCAACGGAATAGAGTATGACGAGCATCAGAAGCAGGCTATTGTCACCGCCCTTTCAAAGGGAATACTCATTCTGACCGGCGGCCCGGGCACCGGAAAAACCACCACGCTGAAGGCCATTATAACCATTTTGGAGCAGCAGGGAATGGACTTTTTCCTTGCCGCACCAACCGGCCGCGCCGCCCAGCGGATGAGCGACCTTACGGGATACGAGGCCAAGACCCTCCACCGCATGCTGGACGCGGGACGGGAGGAAAACGGAAACCTGCTTTTCGGCAAAAACGAGCAAAATCAGCTTGACGCCGACGCGGTTATTGTCGACGAGCTTTCGATGGTCGACAGCCTGCTTTTTGCCGCGCTTTTAAAGGCTATGAAGCTGGGCTGCCGGCTGATAATGGTGGGCGACCGCAATCAGCTGCCTGCCGTCGGAGCGGGCAATGTGCTGGGCGATCTTTTCGACAGCGGAAAGCTGCCGGTGGTTTGTCTCGATAAAATTTTCCGCCAGGCCATGCAAAGCAGAATCGTAACCAATGCCCATCTGATCGTAGGCGGAAAAAGCCCCGAGTATTCCAAGAAAGAGGGGGATTTCTTCCTGGTCAGGGAGGAGAATCCTCTGCGGGCTGCAAAGCTTGTGGCCGATCTTTGCGCCAGGAGATTGCCGGCGGCATACGGATTTGATCCCCTTAAAGACATTCAGGTGCTTTGCCCGTCGAGAAAGGGAGAAACCGGTACCGCCGCTTTAAACGAACGGCTTTGCGAGCTGCTTAATCCCTCCGAGTTTGGAAAGGACGAAATCAGAACCGAGCGGGCCAACCTCCGTGTGGGAGACAAGGTCATACAGACCCGCAACAACTATGATACCGTATGGACGGCTGACGACGGAAAGCAGGGGACAGGGGTCTTTAACGGAGACATAGGCGTGCTTAAATATATCGACCGGGCGGCGGGGGTCGTTTGCGTTAAATTCGGAGACAAAACGGCCATGTATACCGGCAGCGAATCGGACGATCTGGACAAGGCTTTTGCCGTTACGGTGCACAAGAGCCAGGGCAGCGAATACGACTGCGTGATCATTCCGACGGTGGGAATCCCTCCTCAGCTGATGTTCAGAAACCTGCTTTACACCGGCGTTACCAGGGCAAAGAAGCTGCTTGTGCTTGTGGGAACCGAGCAAACGGTTACAAGAATGGCCGAAAACGACCGAAAAACCCTGCGGTATACCGCTCTTTCCACCCTCCTTTCGGAAAGTTGAAATTGTGGACGAATTAAATGCGGGCTGAGTTAAAGTATAGCCGAGTTAAAGGGCGGCCGAGTTAAATGAAACTTTAGATTTGGCCGACTGCCGATGATCTTTAAGCAATGGCACACTGTCTTTAGCTCAAACAGGGCATCGGCACAGTGTGCGCCGTGCAATATAAAATAGGACTTAATAATGAAAATAAACCGCATTGAGACATCCGTTTAGGAAAGTCGCTCAATGCGGTTTGTTGTATATCATAATATAAATAAGGTGCTCCCGCCAAACTCACGGAAGCACCGTTTATATTTGCGTTATGGAATTTTTACAATGAAATTTTTATAATTATAAATCGAATGTTTTTTGCAATATACGCTTTGCAATGGCCTTTCTCGATATGCGCTTTACTCCGGCATTTTGCGATAGGTTTTTGCAGTCTTCAGCCGGCATCAATCGGCATAAAACTCCTGCAAATCGTCGAGCCGCAGAACGGCCGGATTTTGCCCGAGAAATACGCCGACATCAATGTCGATCCATGTGCGTGTTTTCAGAATTTTTCCCTTATATTCTTGCCCGAACGACATTGTTGGCTTGTGGCCGAAAACGGTAATGACATGGTCAAAATATTCGTCCGAAAGCTTTACATCGGTCCAGAGAAAATCATCGGCATCATAGTCGTATAATTCCTTTTTGACAACAAAATGACCGAGACCCGAGTGAACGAGCAAAAAGTCGTTTTGAGCGGTCGAAACCGTTTCATAAAGCGGTGCGTCGCGCAGATAATCCAGAATATACTCCACCGTTTCGGGCGACCGTTTGATCAGCTTGTGAAAGGCTTTTAGGGTTACATCTCCGCCGTTTTGCATATAGGTGTTCAGCAGCTCCAGCTTTTCGGCCGTGATGCTTTCAAGGCTGTCGTTTGTGATTTCTTCAAAGACAAAGGAGCAGGACAAAAGCATTGCTTCGTGGTTGCCGAGAATCAGCTGTATGTTAGGCTGTTCGGTCAGCCAGCACAGCATTTCCACGCCGCCGTCGCCGCTGCGGTCGATAATGTCTCCCAGTATGTAGAGAAAATCTTTGTCCGAAAAGCCGATTTTTTTAAGCAGTTCTTTGAATTTTTCGAGTGGGTAACCGTGCAAATCGGATACTGTATATACCACCTGAGCGTTCGCTCCTTTCCCGTGCATTGTTTTTTTAGATGGCGCACTGTTTAACAAAAGAAACGAAAAAACTATATCTGTATTTCTTTTTGAAGAACCTCTCTGTAATTTTCTGCACTAAAGCTGCGCCGATACGAGGGGTGTCTGAAGCCGTATACAGTCAGTTGCTTTTTCAGTGCTGTATTACCGTCCGGCCGTGCGCCCGGTTTATAAACAAATTTGTCGATCCTATCGCTTACATTACCTACCTTTGGAGTTTCAAAACAAACGCCTTTTTCCTCAAAAGAAGCCCGACGAGGGAGATGTTTATATACAAGTCTGCTAAAGCAAAAAATCACATCAATCTCATTTTGGTTTACAAATTCAAAAAGCTCTTGGTTGTATTTTTCACTATTGTTTTTCATCAGTTCTTTTGCTTTATCTGTTTGAATGTCGCAATTCGATTCCGTGACATAATTTGCGAACCGCACCTTGTTCCAAAACACTTCTCTTTGTTCTGACGGATAGCCAAAGCAGTTTGCAATTTTATCGAAAAACCTATAATCCTTATCGTTTGGATAAAGAAAATAATTCTTCACAACACCTTCGGTTGTATAGTCAGGATCGTTTGCCACCATGTGATGATGGGATTCTCCGAGAATCAGTATGTTGCAATTTGTCGAAAGATTGTTTCCTTCAAAAACGCCTTTGTGCATAATTTTTACTCCTTTTTTATTAAAACATTAAATACCTCTCTGCCTGTATAACCGTTGAAAATCCTCAACTTTGTCCAAAAAACGCGGAAGTTCACAAATTGTTTACATATGCCGTCGCTCTTTTGCTGTGTTACGGCTAAGTTCTGCAACTCAATTATACACTATTTAATGGGATAAAAATGGCACATAGGTTATGCGGCTGTCTGCAGCTGATATAAAACTAAAGGAGAGGCCTTGCGAAAAGATCTCTCCCTTTTATCACTTTTAAATTCGTTTTGGAAATTATTATTCAGCTTTGCTGATTGCCAAGGCCCTTTGAAAGGGTATGTCAGTCGATGACCTTGATGCTTTCGATGACCGGCTGATTTGCCTTTTCTACGGTGCCGTTGCTGTCCGAAACGGGGGTGTTTTCGGCCAGGTCGTCCACAATGTCCATACCGCTTGTTACGTGACCGAAAGCGGCATACTGTCCGTCCAGATGGGTGGAAGTTTTGTGCATAATAAAGAACTGGGAAGATGCGCTGTCGTATGCCGAGGAGCGGGCCATAGAGATAACTCCGCGCTCATGGCTGATGTCGTTTTTGATTCCGTTTGCGGCAAACTCACCCTTGATGTTTTTGTCCGATCCGCCGGTTCCGTTGCCCTTGGGGTCGCCGCCCTGGATCATAAATCCTTCGATTATGCGGTGGAAGGTCAGTCCGTTGTAAAATCCGCTGTTTGCGAGATCCACAAAGTTTGTAACCGTAATGGGAGCGGTGTCGGCGTCAAGCTCAACTGTGATAACTCCCTTGTCTTTAACGGTTATTTCTACATGATGTTTACCTGTAAGCATATCTTTTGTTTCCTCCGTTGAATTTACTTTTGATTCTGCGGTCTTTGACGAGGCAGACTTGGAATTATCCTTTGTCCAGGCTTCGGCGCCGGATGTCGAATCGGTGCCGCAGGATGTAAGTCCCGCCACGATCAGCATGGCCGACAGTAAAAGCGATAAGAATTTTTTCACTGCGATTACTCCTTAAATCAGTTTGTTCGTTGATATTTCCCCCTGCCGAGGCTTGGGATATCGGCGTTTTGCCGAAGGGTGCAACGGTTAAAATGTACTAAGACATTCTATCAAAATTTTGCGTCTTTGTCAATCGCGTTTTCCTTGTTGGTGCGCTCGATAACGAAATTTTTGTTGCTTTTCATAATGACCTCGGGAATAAAGAGTATCTCTTCTGGGTCGGTCGAAAGCTCTCCGCAAAGCATTTTGTAAAATGTCTTGACCACCACCTCGCCCTGCTTCTCGAGATTTTGGAAGAGGGTGGCGTCTATTATGCCCTTTTCGATGTTGTGGCTGACACCTTCAAAAAGGTCGGTGGAAATTATCTTGTATCTGCCGAAAAGTCCCAGTTCCTCTATACGTCTGCAAACCGAATCGGAGTTTGCCGAGCAGATGTATATGCCGCCCACATCGGGATGGCTTTTAACAAGCTTGTCGACAGCGAGATAGGCAAGCTGCGGGTCGTCGTGATTTTCAAAAATCGGTCCTAAAGAAAGGCCGAAGTTGTCGCAACCCTTTTTGAAGCCCGCGATGTTTTCGGCGCAAATGGCAATGTCGGCCGAGCTTCCGAAAATGGCAGCTTTGCCGTTTGGTATGAGCATTGCGAGTATTTCGGCCGCCATCTGTCCCTCGCAGTATCCGTTGCATCTGACCGAAAGCACCCGCTTGCTTTTGGGAATGTCGGTTACTATGGTGGCGGTTAAAATCCCATCCTTTGAAAGGGAATCGATTTCCTCCCGCTGTTTCGGCTGTTCGTCGCCGGTGAAGATTATAATCCCGTTGACCCTTGCCTTGCGGAATTTGTCGAACCCTCGTTTGTAGCCTAAAAAGCTGTCCTTTTTGCCCTTTTCGACAATATATATCTCGCAAAAGACATTAAGGGTCGAAAGCTCGGAAATGGCTCGCTTCATTCCCGAAAGAACGCCCTGCTGAACCTCGGGAATGGTGTCGCATATGATTATGCCTATTTTTATGGCCTTTCTCGAAAGAGCCTGAGCCGCTTTGTTGGCGGTATATCCAAGCTCTGCGGCCGTTTTTATTACCCGCGCTCTGGTGGTTTCGCTTATGCGCGGCTTGTTGTTAAGGGCACGGTTGACGGTGGCAATGGAAACTCCCGCCGCCGCCGCAACATCGTATATTGTGACAATTCGATTTTCCGACATATGCTATCTGTCCCACTTTTCGCAAAGGGCGAGTATCTGATCGGCAAATTTGGCAAGATCCTTGTTTGCACCGCCGCGATTTCTTCCCACCACAAGCTGAAGCTTTTTGGAGGCCTCGGTCAGGCGGTCGAAGGCGGGAGAGGCAGCAAAGCTTGATTTGTTTACCGGCTTTTCAATGTAGGTTTTATTGCCTTCGCTGAGGCAAATGCCGCTTTCGAGGTCGTATATGCTGCCGGTGTAGGGAGCGGTGGCCTTTACGCCCAGTTTTTCCGAAAGATAATTTGCAAAGTCGGTGGTCACAAGGTCGTTTCCGTGGTTGACAAAGATGTGTTTTGCGCCCTTTGCCGCGGCAGAGGCGTATTTAAAAAGACCGTCCTTGTCGGCGTGGCCTGAAATTCCCGCCAGCTGCTCGATATGGGCCTTTACCGTTATGGGCTCGCCGAAAAGCTTGACCTGCTTTTCACCCTCCACAATGGCGCGGCCGAGGGTTCCCACCGCCTGATATCCCACGAAAAGTATGGTGGACTCGGCTCTCCAGAGATTGTGCTTTAAATGGTGGCGGATACGCCCTGCCTCGCACATTCCGCTGGCCGATAAAATGACCTTGGGTCGCTTGTCGTCGTTTATCATTCTCGATTCGTCGCTTGTGACCGCAACTTTAAGTCCCTCGAAAAAGATGGGATTGACACCCTTTTTAACAAGGTCAAGGGTCTCCTCATCGTAGTATTCGGTCATATCGTTGCCGTAGATATGGGTGGTCTCTACCGCAAGGGGGCTGTCCACATAGACGGTAAAATCGGGCAGGGTCTTAACAAGCTTCTTTTCCTTTATTTCGCGGATTATATAAAGCAGCTCCTGGGTTCTTCCCACCGCAAAGGAGGGAATGACTACATTTCCGCCCCGCTCGAAGGTTTCGTTTAAGATTTTTGAAAGCTGGATAACATAATCGGGACGCTCGCCGTGCAGTCGGTCGCCGTAGGTCGATTCTATAACCAGATAATCGGCGGGAGGTGGAGTGCCGGGATCGCGTATGAGAGGACGGTCGATATTGCCGATATCCCCCGAAAAAATGAGTTTTTCGGTCTTTCCCTGCTCGGTTACCGAGATTATTATGGAGGAAGAGCCAAGCAGGTGCCCGGCGTCCATAAAGCTTATGCTTATGCCGTCGACTATTTCATAATCCTTTCCGTAATCGCAACCGACAAACTGGGTGATGCATTTCTGAGCGTCCTCGGTGGTGTAAAGGGGAGTGTAGGGGTGGCTGCCGGCGCGCTTTGCCTTGCGGTTGCGCCATTCGGCTTCAAATTCCTGAATGTGGGCCGAATCAAGCAGCATAATGGAACAAAGCTTTGACGTGGCCTTGGTGGAATATATAGGACCTTCAAAGCCCTGTGAGCAAAGCAGCGGGAGCTTGCCCGAGTGGTCAATGTGGGCATGGGTGAGCAAAATACAGTCGATCTGACCGGGAGCGACCGGAATGTCGCTGTTTAAGAATGTGTCGGGACCCTGCTCCATTCCGCAATCTATGAGAATGTTTTTACCGCAGGCGGTAAGCAGTGTGCAGGAACCGGTAACTTCGTGGGCAGCGCCCAAAAACATTAGCTTCATATATTAACCATCCTTTCGGGATTTTTGTTTTATTTTACCACTCTTTGCGACGTTTTACAAGGAAATCAGAGAGTTACGGAAAACTGTATGACGGTTGTTTATAGGCGTTGAGAGAAAACAGACCGAAACGGCCGATCTATGACTGTGCCGATGAGCTTTCCTTTGCCGCCTTTATTTTTTTGACCGATTTTGAGGGATATAAGAAGAAATCGAGATAAGGTGAGCGGGAAAAGAGCTTTGCGATGAGTATGGGAAAAAGAATTCCCGTCACGCAAGCGGCGCAGATGTGAAGCGCAAGGTTTTGTATACCCGTTTTCAAAAGCAGTATTCTTGTGGCAGCGGTGAAAAATGTGTGCAGAAGATATATGGGGAAGGAGTATTTGCATATATAAAGCAGGGAACGTGAAATCGGCTGAAATTCCACAAAAATCGAGATAAAACAGACCGACGATAAAATCCCGAGCAGGGTAAATACATCGTCCATTAGAAATTTATCGTAAAAGGCCGTTTTAATGGCCGCGATCGCTGCGGCAGCGTGGAAAATCACTATACCTATCCTTAAAATAGGATGAATCTTTTGGACATTCAGTGATTTAAGGCGGGTGCCCATTCCGAAGGCCAGCACGCAGTTAAAGGAGGAATCGAGAAATCCTAAAT
>CAKSDF010000064.1 GCA_934444695.1 uncultured Eubacteriales bacterium
GCTCATATCTTTCCGGGTTGCCGTCCCCTCTTGCAGGCTTTCCGCCCGAAAGGGTTATAGATGCAACCGGTCCGTAAGTGAGTCCCCACTTTTCGGTAACATAGTTGGGTACACTGACATCCACTTCATAGAGAAGCTGCGCCGATTCGACACCCTTTATGTTACAAATGGCATTGATATAGCAGGGATAATCAAGACTATATTCATCAGCAAAATCATCTAAAGCAAGAGGATCCGTAAGGCCATATAAAAAGGTTTCGAGAATAATAACATAACGGTTGCTTTCGCTAGTGCCATTTCTGATTCCCAGGAAACCGTCATAGCTGAATTGCTTCTTTGGATAATCGCCGGAGAAAACAAAATTTCCTTCCGCAGGAAACAAATTAGGAATAGCCATTTGTCTAAGGGTCTGCTCGTCGGCAGCCGCAATATCGAAAACGGTAGGATCAACTGTAATTTCAACCGCATGGGGGCGAAGACGGCTATTGACAACTCCTTCATTGACGGTATAAGTCAGATCTCTCGTTTTTCCAAGGGGGACATAAAGATGAGAGTCGGAAAACTTAACTCCGAGAGCACATTCAAACCAGTTAGCGGCGTAATAATTTTTTTCGACCGATTGCACCCCTTCAACCGCCGAAATGGTGTCAATTACCTTTTCGGAAGGTCCCGAAATCATAGCGATAACCTGATACTTATAGGTATTCTGCCCAAGCGCCTCTTTGTATGTAATTATCAGCGTGTAAACCTTCATTTCACTTGTAAAAACATCTGCCGGCGTTTTGCCCGACAGCACGACGGTTATAAGCAGACTGTTGTCATAACCGTATCCCGGCAGATCCTGCTCGGCAGTACAGGAAATTCCTGCACTACACACCATAACAACTGCCAAAACAAAAGCAATTAGTTTTTTCATACAAAAACCTCCTTTATGTATATATCATACACATTTCGCAATATTTTGTCAATCACCTTTTTGATAGTAAACATAACGCAGTCTTGAAAATGCTGACAGTACATTTTCATAGTTTATATTCATTAAATAAGGTCTGAAAACCAGTGAAAGCAAAAATCTCAATGTAATATTTTCATATATTTTTTGAATATATATTTCCGACAAATATTTTCATTGAAAACAAGGCGGTGGGAATATGGGAAAAAGACTTAAACGGCGGATTGCGGTTATTTTCATCAGTGCAGGGGTGGCCGTGGCGATCATTCTGCTGCTGGACGGACTTCTCTCGACGACGGCAAAACGGGTGTCGGCATGTGCCGAGCAATATACCATAGCAAGAATGGTGGAATTTTTAAAGAAATACGGTTACGAGTGCGGCAGCGGGCCCGACGAAATTTGCGAATATACCGTTCCGGCCGAGTTCGACAATGTTATGACAATTTACAACGACCTGCAAAAAAGCCAGGGCTTTGATCTTGAAAAGTACAAGGGAAAAACGGTCAAACGATTTTCATTTAAAATAGAAAACTATCCAGATGTTGCCGAGGATGTTTTTGCCGACATTTTATTCTTTGACCGAGAGATAATCGGCGGAGATATATGCACAAGGTCTCTTGACGGATTTATGGAGGGCTTTGACCGCACAAAAGGGCAAAGCGGGATTATGAAAAAGGCCATGGAACAGGGAGTATAAAACAAGTGCAGCACTCCCCTGTTGTCAATGTGCCGTCAATGAACATATCTTCCCACACGATAAAACCGTTCTTCCCTACCATTAATAACATCACACAAAAAACAGAGTACCGCCCAAAAGACAGGGGTACTCTGTTAAAAATAACGATATTAAAACTATGATTGCGTAGGATGTATCTGTCGGTGATTACTCTGCAAAGCCCGAAAGGACGAGATTTACAAGTCCCTCAACAGCTTCCTGCTCATCGGCCCCGTCGGCGATAATGCGGATGGAAGTTCCGCCGATAATACCGAGGGAAAGCACGCCGAGAAGGCTCTTGGCGTTAACGCGGCGCTCTTCCTTTTCCACCCAGATGGATGATTTATATTCGTTGGCTTTCTGAATGAAGAAGGTTGCAGGGCGAGCGTGAAGTCCTACCTTGTTCTGAACCATTACATCTTTAACAAACATTAGAATCTCTCCCGATAATCTTGTTTTTATACTACTCATTATATCACAAAAATCTCACCAGTCAACGAATTTCGACCAATCTTTTGGGACAAAAGGTAAAGTTCTACTCCCGCGCCAAATGCGGACAAATTTACCCCTTTGCCTTTGTTTATTTTAAACAAAAATTTGTGCAAAAATTCACCACTATGACCAGTTTATCCTTCGACAGAATGTATTTTTGTTTTACAATATAGTGTTGTTATTCCCTATTTTCCTCTTTAAGCTGCGCAATATATTGCAAATCTTCCTTTGAAAGATCGGCTTTTTCGAGCATCTCGGGACGCTTTTTTAAGGTGCGTTCCAGCGATTTTTGCCGCCGCCATTTTTTGATGTTGAGATGGTGCCCCGAAAGCAGCACCTCGGGCACTTCCCTACCCCTCCAGATTCTCGGACGGGACTACTGGGGATATTCGAGCAATCCGGAAAAATGGCTTTCCTCGGTAAAGCATTCGTCGCTTGAAAGCACGCCGGGCACAAGCCTCGCCACCGTATCTGCAAGCACAAGGGCGGGAAGCTCACCGCCGGTCAGCACATAATCGCCGATGGAGATTTCCTCGTCGACAATTTCCTCAAGCACCCTTTCGTCCACACCCTCATAGTGTCCGCAAAGAATAACAAGCCTCGGCAGCTTTGAAAGTTCAAGAGCCTTTTGCTGGGTCAGGGTCTTGCCCTGGGGAGACATATAAATGACGTAGGGCCTTCTTTCATCCATTTTTTCCACCGCTTTAAAGCAGTCGTAAACCGGCTGAGCCTGTATTATCATACCCATTCCGCCGCCGAATGGTGCATCATCCACCTGCTTTTGTTTGTTTTCGGTATAATCCCTGATATTGTGGCAATGGGTCTCGATAATGCCCTTTGCCCGAGCTCGGCCGATTATACTTTCGCAAAGTACCCGATCGCACATTTCGGTAAAAAGGGTCAGAATGTCAATTCTCATGGTCAAAAATTCCTTTCAGCGGAGTAATTTTAATGATGCCGCCGTCCACATCGACGCTGTCAACCACATCGGGAATGGCCGGAACAAGGTATTCCTTTTTATCCTGTCCTTTTATGTGCCACACATCGTTTGCGCCGGTTTTGGAAACATCGCAAAGCTCGCCCAAAAGACCGCCGCTTTGACTGTCGTAAACCTTGCATCCTAACAGATCCTCGATAAAGTGGCTGCCCTTGGGAAGATTTGCGTCGTCGCGGTTAATGTACACAATTTTGTTTCTAAAGGCCTCTGCCTGCTCGATCGTGTCCACCCCGTCAAGTTTCATCAACACCATATTTTTGTGGACTCTGGCGGCCTTTACGGCGATTTTACGGGCACCCTCGCCGTCGAGGTACAGAAATTTAAAGGATGTAAGAAAATCGGGACTGTCACTCCAGGGCTGCACCCTGACCTCTCCCCTGATTCCGTGTGTACCGGTTATTTTGCCGGTTTCGATAAATTGTTTTTTCATAAAAATTCTCCGAAAAAAGATATATTAACAAATTAATAGCACCGGGATAAAAACGGATTTGCCGGTCGGCTAATCTGCTCTGCGGTATCGTTTCATTTCCCGCAGGCGTTAGACCGACGCGCCGCGGTACCGTTTATAATTGAAGTTTCGTTACAACCGCTGACGCCTGCTCTTCGCCGAAATTTTGCGTCAGGCAGTCGGCCGCAGCTATGGGCCATACAAAGCCCTGCGGATATGCACCGGGCTGGGCGGTGAGACTTTCCCGGCCTTGCCGGGAACGGGAGGGAGCAACACACTACAGCCATCGTGAAAAGACGTGCTATGCACTCTGATCACAGCTTCGCACCATCAGCCGCCTTTCCTCCCGGTCAGCTGACGCTGACAGTCTCAGCGCCCTTAGCTTTGTCGCAAGCCATAAAGCGCGCATCTGCCATAGACCTGTTAAGCATCATACACCATACAGCCGATTGCACACTTTCTGCATTAAAAAAGCAATCACAAAAGCTTTGTAAAAAGTACAAAGGTATTTTATCACAATTCATCAACTTTGTAAACAGCAAAAAGCTTCACCGCCTATCGGTCCCGCGGTAGCAAACGCACAGCCGTAAATCCCAGTAAAGGCCACACCGCCCGCCGCAGCAAATGTCCCACAGCAATAAATTCCGCAACAAACACATCACCGCAAAAAGCAGCAAAGGCTCCGCCGCCGGCCGCCGTACAAAGCCAAACTTTCACAACAACACCTTCCGATAAACACAAACACCCACCGCCGAAAGACAATGGGTGTTTAATTAAGTTTTAAGCAACGCCGCGGTACATCAAATGCTTAATTAAAATTTAAGCGGTGCATCGGCTTTTGCCCTGATATTCACACGGTGCCAAAGCATCAGGCCTTTATATTTACATTTACGGGATACTGCCGTGTATCAATACATTGCTTGACATTTGCGCTGTATCTCGCGACATCTTTTTACCATAGCCCGATGCCGGGCAGCATCAATATTTATTTTCCGATGGAATCGGTACGATATATGAACTTAACCTGTCCGTCCATATCGCCCGAAAGGCCGGTGAATGTCTTGTAATCCTTAGATACGTCCACCGTTGCCTTGAAGCGGGTAACGAGCTTGCCGATTCCTCCGGCCGCCTCGCTGAGCTTGTCAACGCCTTGCTCTTTAAAGGCTTTAAGTCCGTCGGAAAGCTTAAGGGCGCCGTCGCGGAGCTGTGTAACGCCGCTGACCAGTGAGGGAGCGCCGTCCTTGAGGGTGAGTATTCCGTTATAAAGCTCGGCTGCTCCTGCGCTCAGCTGCTCGGTGCCTGCCTTTAAGGTGTCGGTGCCGTCCTTGAGCTGTCCCGCTCCTGCGGCCGCCTCGGATACCTTGTCGGTATAGGTCGAAAGGCCGTAATAGAAGGTCGCGTAGCTGTCAAGCTGACCTTTAAGGGTGGTCAGGCTCTGTGCTCCGGCCTGAGCCTTCTCAAGTGCTGCGGGAAGATTCTGTGCAACCAGAGCGTCAATTTGTTTTTGAACATTTTCTTCGATGGTGGCCTTAACAGTGTCGGAAGCCATCTGCTGTGCAAGGCCTGCCTCGATCTGTGCCTTGACCTCATCGGTGGCCATCTGTGCCTCGATTGCGGCATTTACCTGAGACTGTACCGCCTCCGGAACCTGACCGGCTGCCACTGCGGCGTCATACTGTTCAACCGTCATCTGTGTTGCGACAGAAACAACCGTTGCCTTGACAGTGGCTCTTGCGGCCTCTTCAACCTTGGGTCTGACCTGCTCGGAAACGGCCTGTGTAACGGCGGCGCGAATCTGAGCCTCGTTTGCCTTAACGGTATCTGTGACCTGTTTTGTAATTGCATCGTCGCTGAGAGAAGCAACGATTCCGTCGATAACCTCTGCGTAATTTTCAATGGTAAGCTGGGGAGCGGTGATGCCCGATGCTGCGATCTGGCTGTTGGCGGTGGCAAGAAGAGTCTCGAAAACCTGTTTTGAACCGCCGTTTAATGTGTCGTTGTTTGCGGCAATCTGGGAAAGTCCCGAAGAGAGGGTGGAAAGGCCGCCCTGAAGGGTGCCTGCGCCGTTATCGAGGTTTGCTGCGCCGTCCTTAAGCTGTGCAGCGCCTGCCGCAAGCTTATCAATTCCGTCCACAAGCTCGCCGGATTTTTCAAGCAGCGTGCAAAGTCCGTCGTAAAGCTGAGAGGAACCATCAAGCAGTTGAGACATTGCATCGGTTAACTGATTAAGTGAGGAATCAAGGTCATCGAGGCTGTCCATTTTGCTTGTGTCAACGGCGTTGAACACCTCATTTGTGGCGATGGTAACGGTGTTGGTAAGCGAGAACTCGGTAACGTCGGCCGAGATCTCAACATAATCGGGAATGCTGAACTCGTCGGAATCAATATCGAGGTTGGATTCAAGTCCCGGGAAGGCAATGCCGATAACCGCCATTCTGTCTCCGTCGCCCAGCATCTTTCCATTGGTGACCTCAACGTTTCTGAAGTGGTCGCTGTCGAGAAGCAAGCCGGTCAGCATTGCAAATGGCACATAGATTTTCTGCTGCTGTCCGTCAATTTCAACATATTCATACTGGTTGTTTTCGTAGGTGTAGCGGATGGTGACCTTACCGCTCTTTCCGGCAAGATCATCGGGAGAGATGGCCTTTCCGTCCAGTGTGTAGTTGAGTTTAAGGTTGACCGGCAGATCCTTTGTGATATTGCCGCGATAGTAAATATCGTTGCCCTGGGCGTCCCATATCTTCATGTTCTCGCCGTTGAGAGTATAGGTTTCGTCGCCCTTGACATTTTCCACATCGGTAAGACCGCTTTGGTCGTCTATGGTATTGGAATTAAGGCTGTTTTTAATCCAATCGCTGACGATGATCTTTTTAACCGAACCGTCGGCTCCGGCCAGTACATAAACCGTTTCGTCTTTGCTGTTTACGCCGCTGTCGGAAGTTTCGGCCGTTTCGGTAACCGGCTGAGTTTCTTCCTTTTTATCATTATTTGCGGCAAGGGCCGTGGCGGCAATACCGCTTCCAACAAACAAACAGGAAAGGGCAACCGCAAGCACACTCTTTAATTTTTTATCCATAATGAGTTTCCTCCTTCTAAAAATCGGTCAAACACGCTTTGGATTGATACCAAGTGTGGTTTTTCTGATAAGCGGGTCGCAAAGTCTGAGCAGCGCCGGCAGCACAAAGATGACCAGCATCATACTGATGATAGCGCCTCTCGCCATAAGCATACACATAGAGCTTATAATGTCAATATCGGAGTAAATTGCCACGCCGAAGGTCGCGGCGAAAAGTCCCATACCGCTGACGATAATTGAAGGAATTGAGGTGTAAAGAGCGGTGGTAACGGCGTCCTTCTTGGAGGCTCCCTGTCGTCTCTCGCTCTTATAACGTGTGGTCATAAGAATGGCATAGTCGACCGTTGCGCCAAGCTGAATGGTGCTTATACATATAGGCGCGATAAAAGGCAGCGACTGACCGAGATAATGAGGAAGTCCGAGATTTATGAATATTGCAAGCTCGATAACCGCAATGAGTATGAAAGGAAGGGATATACTCTTTTCAACGGCTGCGATTATGAGGAATATTGCCACGATCGAAACGGCATTGACCACCTGGAAGTCGTGATCGGTGGTTTCGATCATATCCTTTGTGCAGGGGGCTTCACCGATGAGCATACCGTTCGGATCATATTTCTTGAGGATGTTGTTAAGCTGGGTGACCTGATTGTTGACCTCATCGCTTGCCACCTTGTACTCAGAGTTTATAAGCATAAGCTTCCAGTTGTCGCTTTCAAGCACGCTTTTAAGGTCGTCGGGAATTATCTCCTCGGGAACGAGAGAGCCTACCACGCTTTCCATTCCCAGTACATATTTAACGCCGTCCACCTTTTCCATTTCCTTGATCATCGAACGGACATCTTTGTTCGGCGTACTTGTGTCCACAAGCACCATATGGGTGGAGGCCATATCAAATTCCTCCGAAAGCTTAGTGTTTGCTATTACATAAGCCATATCATCGGGCAGGCACTCGCCGATGTTGTAATAGACCTCGCTGTTGGTCTTGCTGTATCCATAATACGCCGGAACAACAAGGATAGCAAATATAACAAGGAACACCGGGAAGATTTTTACCAGTCCCTTTGCAAATTTCTTTGTGTCGGGAATGATCGAGCGGTGTTTTGTTTTGGTTAAGGGCTTGTCAAAAACAAGTATGAGGGACGGAAGCACGGTAACGCATCCGATAACGCCAAGCAGCACGCCCTTTGCCATAACAAGACCAAGGTCAAAGCCCAGTGTAAAGGACATAAAGCACAGTGCGATAAATCCTGCAATGGTGGTTATGGAGCTTCCGAGAACCGATGTAAAGGTCTCGTGAATGGCGACGGCCATTGCTTCCTTGTTATCCGGAATCTTTTCACGCTGTTCGTTATAGCTGTGCCAGAGGAATATCGAATAATCCATTGTAACGGCCAGCTGCAAAACTGCCGAAAGGGCTTTTGTTATGTAGGATATTTCGCCGAAGATGATATTGGTGCCCATATTGAGCATTATCATCATTCCGATACTAAGCAGGAAGACGAAAGGAATGAGCCAACCGTCAAGGAAAAGCATCATGGCAACGCAGGCCAGCACAACGGCTATTCCCACATAAATGGGCTCTTCCTTTTCGCAAAGGTCTTTAAGGTCGGTAACCATTGCCGACATTCCCGAAACGAAGCACTTTTCTCCGGTTATCGAACGTATCTCTTTGATGGCCTCCATGGTCACATCCGAGGACGTGGAACTGTCGAAGAAAACTGCGATAACGGTGGAATTGCCGCTGTTAAAGGCATTGTATATTTCATCGGGCAGAATCTCCATAGGCACCGATATATCGGCCAAAGAATCATACCACAGCACCGTTTCCACGTGGTCGACCTGTTCGATTTTTTCCTTTAAGGCCGCCACATCCTTTTCGGGCATATCTTCAACGATTATGAAGGAAAAGGCACCCTTTCCGAAATCGTCAAGCAGGATATCCTGTCCCTTGACGGTATCCATATCGCTCGGCAGATATGTAAGCATATCGTAGTTTATGCGGGTAGCGGCCATTCCGATAAATGACGGTATCATTAAGGCTATTGCGATAATGAGTATCGGCACGCGGAACTTGACTACCGCTCTTGCTAATTTCATAAACTGACCCCTTTTCTTTATTTTTCGATAGTATTATATCTTCGTAAAAACTGAATTTAAACAGGCATTTGACCCTTGTTGTCACATTTTTAGGCATCGGCACAAATTTGCACAAAAAAAAAACCTTCGAGAAAAGATTCTCAAAGGTCATAATCATATTTAAAGATGAAAAGCACGCTTTTATAACTTTTTCGCCGGACACACGGCACACCGTTTTTTTATTGTTTATTTATTTCCGTCCGCTGCACAACGTTTGATGGTTTCCTCGATCATACCCTGTCTCAGCTCGCATATTCGCATAAAGTCAGCCTTAATATCGCCCTTCATTCCGTTTATCAGCCAGTGATAAACCATTCCGAAGCACTCGGATGTGTAAAGCAGAATTATAAGTTCTTTATCGGTATCGCAGATGCTGTTTTGCTCAAAAACATTGTCGAGATAGCGGCTGACAACATATCGGCACATCTTCATAATGTATCGATCGAAAAGATCACGGTTAGGAGAATTGTAAATATGATATGCCGCCTTTTTGTTTTGGACAGCAAAGTGCATTGCCACATCAAAGGCCTTTTCCATTGTCTCGATGGTGGGATACTGAGCGATTATTTCCTCGGCCTGCTCAGTGACCATCTGCTCGAGAAGTGTGGGCAGATCGGCAAAATGGTAGTAAAATGTATTGCGATTAATACCGCAGTCGTCGGTTATGTCTTTAACGGTTATGCGGTTTACCGGCCGCTGATTTAACAGCTTCAAATAGGATTTCTTGATTGCATCGGAAGTAAATTTACCCATATTTTCACCTCATTAAGATTTGCCGTTTTGTTGATCGTTATATTTCTTATATTTTGCACCCATTCATTTTTAGCCTTTAGCTGCTGTATAATCACGGTATTGCAAACGCATTGAACCGCAACCGCGCTATAACCACGCCAAACTGCGCATCCATACCGCCATATAAAAATGCAATACATAAAGAACCTTACAGCACGCCCGCCGCTGAGGCAGTCTCGGCAAAACCGAGACCGGAGGGAGTATCTCCCGCAGTCTCACCGCCAAAACAAAGCTAATTATAAAAGCCGCGCCCGCCTTTTCCTCGGAGCCTCCCTCCGATCAGCTTGCGCTGATTGCCTCAGCTTAAGCAACAGACAGTCGAACACCGTACGGTTTCGCTCGTCCCTTTTCCCGTGCGGCATCGCGTTCATCGCTCATAGGCACCAGCCTTATGGCCGATTTCACGCTTCCCCGCGCAGAAAAATGAACGGCAGAAACTCTTCGACCTTAAAAATAGGAA
>CAKSDF010000065.1 GCA_934444695.1 uncultured Eubacteriales bacterium
TCAAAGGAAAATGTCTTTAGGGATATGCCGAAAAACGGCGGCAACAGCGGAAAGGAGCAAAACAGCCAAATGGCCCCAAGAAACAACTCCAAATCAGCCACAGCAAAATCCGCTCAGGGAAAATCCGCCCAGGGTAAATCGTCGGGCGGCAAAAAAGGAAAGAAAAAATCCGCAGCCGACAAGGTGAGAAAGGTTATCCTTGTGCTGTGCGTCATTATTTTTGCAGCGTCGGCCACATACATCGGCGATTATGTTTATCAGAGCATTAAAAACCGCAACGAGGTCGACCGCATAAACAGCCTTTTCGACCAAAACGGATTGCTTGACGAAAACGGCATCAACACCTCCTTTTACGAGCTTTTAAACGAAAATCCCGAAACGGTGGGATGGCTCAAGGTGCCCAACACCCAGACACACAATCCTGTTGTTAAGACCTCCGACAACGACAAATATCTCACCACCAATTTTGAAGGTGAAAGCAGCAGATACGGCGCAATATTTGCCGATATGAACAACACCTTTGCCGTCGGACCGGTGCTCAGTCAAAACACCATTCTTTACGGCCACCATATGCGTGACGGACAGATGATGGGCGAGCTTAAAAAGTATCGTGAGCTTGATTTTTATAAGGAAAATCCGGTTATCGATTTTACCACCATATATTCTCCGAAAGTTACCCGCTGGAAGGTGTTCTCGGTCTTTATTACAAATACCGATCCTTCGGACGACAACGGAAATGTCTTTAACTATATGAAGAACAGCTTTAGTTCCGACAGCGAGCTTAATGAGTTTTTGCAGAACTGTTATCAGCGGTCTATCATAACCACGCCGGTGCAGGATGTAACCAAAAACGACAAGATCCTCACCCTTTCGACCTGCATTTATGACTTTAACAATGCCCGGCTTGTTGTTGTGGCAAGAATGGTGAGAAACGGGGAGTCGGAAAGCGTGGACACCTCTTCGGCCATATACAATCCCGATCCCGTTTATCCTCAGGCCTATCGCAATCGCTACGGCGCGGGCCGCACGACGGTCGACCTGGCGGTAAAGCCTACCGTCCTTTACAAGGCTTATGAAAAGGCCACGGCTACTCTTGATACCGAGCATATGACCGCATATATAAAGAAAGGATTTGCTTTTTAAATATAAGTGACTTGTCTTAATCGGAAGTGCTTTTTGATCCTTTATGAGGCTTACCGATGATTATGTTTATACCTTTTAGGAAGTGTTTTTTATGTCAATCGAAAAGGTGAAAAAACAGCTGGAAAGCTTCGGTCTTTCCGACCGTATCAGGGAATTTTCCGTCTCAAGCGCAACGGTTGAGCTTGCGGCGGCAGCTCTTGATGTCCCGCCCGAGGTCATTGCCAAAACCATTGCCGTTTCGGATAAAAGCGGGGAAGGCTGTATCCTGATTGTTACGGCGGGAGACAACAAGCTTTGCAGCAAAAAGTTTAAACAGCAGTTTGGATTCAAACCTAAAATGCTGAAATTCGATGAAGTCGAGCAAAAGACCGGCCATCCCGTGGGCGGAGTGTGCCCCTTCGGAGTGAATGAGGGAGCGAGTGTTTATCTTGATTCTTCTTTAAAAAGATTTGAAAAGATTTATCCTGCGGCAGGGACGGTCAACACAGCGGTCGAGATCACCCTTGACGAGCTTAAGAAGGTCACCGGGCAGGATGAATTTATAGACGTGTGCAAGGAGGCAGGGGAAAAATGAACGTAGGCGTTATAACCGGTGCGTCCTCGGGAATGGGACGTTGCTTTGCCAAGGAACTGGACAAAAAAGGGCTGGACGAGCTGTGGCTTATCGCAAGGCGGGAAGGAAGACTTTTAGAGCTTAAAGACGAGCTCAAAACCCCCGTGAGAATTATGCCTCTCGACCTTTTGAAAAAGGAAAGCTTTGACGAATATTCAAAACAGCTTTTCCTTGATAAGCCGGAGGTTTCTTACCTTGTTAACTGCGCGGGATTCGGCAAAATGGGGAGCGTGGCCGAGGTTGGAATCGATGCCACCTGCGATATGATCGACCTTAATGCCAAAGCCCTTGCGGTAATTACTCAGCTGACCGTACCCTTTATGGGCAAGGGCAGCCATATAATCGAGCTTTGCTCGTCTTCGGCATTTTATCCGCTGCCCTATTTCGACTGTTACGCCTCAACAAAGGCCTTTGTTCAGCATTACAGCTATGCTTTGGCACTTGAGCTTAAACCCAGGAAGATCTCGGTTACCCAGGTGAGTCCCGGATGGGTGGCAACCGAATTTTTCGACCATACCGACGAGGAAAATGCCAAGCACGCCCCTAAAAAATACAAGC
Source organism: uncultured Eubacteriales bacterium (assembly GCA_934444695.1). GTDB lineage: Bacteria > Bacillota > Clostridia > Oscillospirales > Acutalibacteraceae > UMGS1484. The sequence goes on from CAKSDF010000065.1 coordinate 2,315, forward strand.
CTCTTTATACCGCCAAGGATGTGGTCAAAAGGGCGGTGTCCGACGCCGACAAGGGGAAGAAATTCTCGGTTTTCGGCAGCTTTGTCAAATTCCATCGTTTTGCCGCAAGATTTTTTCCAAGATGGTTTATGAATGCCCAGTGGAGAGGAAGGCTTAAATAGTCGAAGGATTTGAGAAAAGTGCGGCGGCTGTGCTTTAGAACAAAATGCCATTAGTCATTAAAGGTAATTGCACTCGCGGTGGCTGTGCGGGCGTGCGGCATTTTATAATTTATAGTGACTGTGCAATCGCTCGGCAGGCTTTTCAGCTTTTTAATGTGTAACTCGTATAACCAACTAATATATAGCGGCCCTGTCAAACAGTGCGGCGGTCGATCTCGCTTATTGCCCCGTTTTGTGATGCCGTAAATTTCTAATTACATTAAACTTTTGGTTTTGCCCTTGACCTTGAGGGAAAACTGCTATATAATCAAATGGATATATCTTCTTAATTTGGAGGAATTATAATGAAAAAAGTACTTTGTATCGGCTCGGTCACGACCGATGTTATCATCAAGCCTGTTGACGCTCTGCCCACCCCCGGTGAGCTTCAGTTTATCGACAGCTCGTCTATGTTTGTCGGCGGATGCGCTTCCAACGCTTCCATCGACCTTGCAAAGCTGGGCGTGCCGGTATCCCTTTGCGTAAAACTGGGTAAGGACCTTTTCGGCCACTTTGTTTACGACACCTGCAAAGAGGCGGGCGTTGACGTGAGAGGCTGCGTTATGGACGAAAGCGTTCAGACCACCACTTCCATCGTTTGCGTTAACTCGGAAGGGGAGAGGAGCTTCCTTTATAACGGCGGCTCTACCTCTGCCATGACCGATAAAGATATTCCCGACGAGCTTATTGCCGACGCCGACATTGTTTTCCTCGCCGGTGCTCTGCTGACCCACGGACTTGACGGAGAGCCTGCCGCAAAGATGTTTGAAAAGGCTCAAAAGATGGGTAAATTCACCGTTATGGATACCGCCTGGGATCCTACCGGCCGTTGGATGAAGGGCGTTGAAGCTGCTCTGCCCCACCTTGATCTCTTTATGCCCAGCATTGAAGAGGCTCAGAAAATTGCCGGGAAAGAAGATTTCGACGACATCGCCGACGTGTTCTTTGCCAAGGGCGTTAAAAATGTCATCATAAAGGCCGGCAAAAAGGGTGCATACATCCGTGAGGGCGGCAAAGAGGGATATTTTGCTCCCACCTATCTGTCGATAAAGCCCACCGATACCACCGGCGCGGGAGATTCTTTCTGCGCAGGTTTCCTTGCAGGACTTGCTCAGGATTTCGATTTTGAAAAATCGGCAAAGCTGGGTAATGCAGTCGGAACCCACTGCGTTATGGAGCTTGGCGCTTCCACCGGTATTAAACCTCTTGCCGAAATTTATAAATTTATGGAGGAGCACACCGACGAGGTTGCCCTTTAATCAAAGGAGTTTTTAAAATGAAACGTTCGGAAATTAACAAAATTATAAAAGATGCCATTGCATTCCTCGACGAGCATAAGTTCCTGCTTCCTCCCTTCGCATATTTTACCCCCGAGGAGTGGAAGGAAAAGAACCACGAATACGATGAGATCCGCAGAAATGTGCTGGGTTGGGATATAACCGACTTCGGCAGCGGCGACTTCAAAAGCTGCGGCCTCTTCCTCTTTACTCTGCGCAACGGCAACGCTTTCAATCCCGACGACAAAAAGGTTTATGCCGAAAAGATCATGATCGTTGAGGAAAATCAGGTTACCCCTTACCATTATCATTGGTATAAGCAGGAGGACATCATCAACCGCGGCGGCGGAAACCTTATGATAAAGGTATACGGAGCCGACGAAAACGACGAGCTTTCGGACGAGGATGTTGAAATCCAGGTAGACGGCAGACATTACACCGTTCCCGCAGGTACCGTTGTCCGTCTTACCCCCGGTATGAGCATGACCAACACCAAAAAGCTTTATCACTCCTTCTGGGGCGAGGAAGGCCACGGAAAGGTGCTTGTGGGCGAGGTCAGCCAGTGCAACGACGACTCTAAGGACAATCGCTTCTATGAGCCTGTCGATACCGAGCCTTACAAGGGCGCAATCAAGGATGCAGATACTTCGTCCGCCCGTTTTTATGCCAAGGTCGGCCGCTTCCCCGAGGTTGAAGAGGATGAGGCTCCTCTCTATCTTCTCGGAAACGAATATCCCGAAGCAAAATAATCGGATTAAACCATTCGTTCTCTTAAAAAAATCCCGCTGCGGCAAAAGGTCGCGGCGGGTTTTTGTTTTTGTTTATTTGATATCGGTTAGGCTTCGGCTGTTGCGAGAACCGCGTGATCCTTCTTTTCATTTTGAGAGGCGCAGGCGCTGACCGAGTATTCCAGCACGTCGGGAATGGTTTCTCCGTCGATTTGGAGGGCGGTGGGGCGGTCGAACTTAACGGTTATCTCGTGACCGAAAAATTCCTTGACCATATCCTTGTGCTTGGTTATGTGCTCGCCCTTGAAAATGGAAGGAAATGCGCGAAGGGTGTGAAGCCGGCTCTTTCCGTGCATAACCATAAGGGAAACGGTGTGCAGGGGATTTAAGCGATTCTGATTGGGTGCCGCCATCATTCCGCCGCCGAAAAAGCGGCCGTTCATGGTGGGAGCGAGCCATACACGCTTGTACGATGAGGTCTTTCCGTCCACCGTTACGGTGGCGTCGGCAGGCTCGTATCCTCCGAAAAGGCCCTTTATGGCAATGGGAGTATAGTTTATTCGCTTGCCGTTTAAGTTGCGCTTTTTGTCTCCCTCTTCACAGCAATATCCGTCGATACCGTAGCCGATGCCGTTTATAAAGGCCGAGGTTTTTCCGTTTACCGTGACTTTTGGGAGAAATTTCAGATACTTGTTTATCTTAAAGGGACGGTCGCCCTTTTTCTTGCCAACGTCGTTTAAAAAGTCGTTTCCGCTTCCGGTGGCATAGTAAAATACCGAGGAGGGAAGCTCGATACCGTCGGTGTCGTTGATAAAGCGGTTGAGCGTACCGTCTCCGCCGCACAGTATGAGCGGAGTATTTCCCGCCTTTTCAAAGAATTCTTTATAATCATTTATCTTTGTAAGATCGCAGAATTCAAGATTGTCTCCCTTCATAAGAGGCATAAGCTCCTCGGCGGCCATTGCGCCTTTGCCGTTGCCTGCAAGGGGATTAAATAAACACAAGTATTTCATATAAATAAACTAACCTTCGTTTCGGGTGAAAGATCCGGCTGCCTTGCGCCAAGTCAAAGAAATTTCGGCAAAACTCCAAAGCGCGGAATTTTGCCGAAGGGTAGATAAAACATCAGGCTGCACCGAAAGCACCGCTTTTTGGGACTTTAGGTGTGTGCCGTGGGAGAAATTTAGTCGATTATCTCTCCGGTGAAGTTGGGAGAAATGCCGGCGGCATTGCATTCGTCGGTGTCAATGTGCATTGCAAGGGAGAATTTGTCGCTAACTCTTACAACAACATCGCCGAAGATGGTCTCTCTGCCGGTGCCCTCAACCTTTACCGAAACGATCTGCTTGTTTTCAAGACCGTATTTCTCGGCATCGGCAGGGGTCATATGGATGTGACGCTTGGCGCAGATGACGCCGTGGTCAAGCTCGACCTCGCCGGCGGGGCCGACAAGCTTACATCCGTTGGTGCCCTCGGTATCGCCCGATTCGCGGATAAGTGCGTTGACGCCGATGGAGCGTGCGTCGGTAAGGGAAATCTCAACCTGAGTCTCGGGACGTACGGGTCCGAGAATGGAAACGCCTTTAAGCTCTCTCTTGGGACCGACAACGGTAACTCTCTCTTCGCAGGCATACTGGCCGGGCTGGGAAAGATCCTTTTTGGGGGTCAGCTCATATCCCTTGCCGAAGAGGGTTTCGAGATCCTCTTTGGACACGTGAACGTGGCGGGCGGATGTTTCAATAAGAACGGGTTTTGACATAAAAATCAACTCCAATTTAATTTCTATCGATAATATTAACAGAAAAATCACTTTTTTTCAAGTCATAACCGTTGAGTATTTAAAAAAAGTGTGATAAAATAGTAGAAAATGCTGAAAAGCGGTGAAAAAATGACTTTAGACCAACTTAAATCTGAATGTAACGGCTGCCAAAAATGTGAGCTTGCAAAAACACGCACAAACGTTGTTTTCGGCGTGGGAAACGAGCACGCGAAGGTAATGTTTGTGGGCGAAGGCCCCGGCGAAAACGAGGATCTGAAGGGCGAGCCCTTTGTGGGAAGGGCAGGTCAGCTTTTAGACAAATTTCTTACGGCAATCGACCTCGACAGAACAAAGATATACATTGCCAATATGGTTAAATGCCGTCCGCCCAAAAACCGCGACCCTAAGCCCGAGGAGCAGGAGGCCTGCATCGGATATTTAAGAGAACAGGTCAGGATAATACGCCCGAGGATCATCGTATGTCTCGGAAGAATTTCCGCCCAGCGCCTTATCGATCCCTCCTTTAAGGTCACCATACAGCACGGTGAAATATATGAAAAAAACGGCGTCCTGATGATGGGAACCTTTCATCCCGCAGCACTTCTGCGAAATCCCAACAACAAGCCCGCCGCTTTCGAGGATTTTATTAAAATCAGAGAAATTATTTCCGAGCAGATTTAATGCAAATTTTATTTCAGAAAATCTGAGCTGCAAGAGCCGGAAATGCATAGCATATGACGGTGACAATGACAGCGGCAATAAGTACGCCCACGGTTATGGCAAACATACTTTTCTTGAAGTTGATGTGGAAAAGATCGGCTGCCAGTGCACCTGTCCAGGCGCCGGTTCCGGGAAGGGGAATGCCCACAAATATCATAAGACCCGCAAGCCATCCGTTTTGGATGTTCTTACCCTTGTTTTTGGTGCGTTCCTCAAACCATTCGATGATTTTTTTCAGGTGTTTTGATTTTTTGAGAAAATCGAGAATTTTGCGGACGAATTTAAGCACCAGCGGAATGGGAAGCAGGTTTCCCACAATGCAGATGGGCACTGCCACATACCACTTCACACCCAACACAGCAGCCATAATTATTCCGCCGCGCAGCTCCACCACCGGAAGAATGGATATGATAAAAATCACCACTTCGGGTGAAAGACCGAGACCTTGGAAAAATGCGGTTAATGTTTCTGCCATAAAAATACCCCTTTATTTTTGAGTTTACACGCTTTTGATTTTATAAGGCTAATGTTAAATCGGATATCGCTTGTTTGTTAAATCTATTAAAAGAACTGCGATGCTTCTGCTGCCTGCGGCGACACTCTGATCTGAATGACGCTTTGCCGTTTAAACAACCGGTTGCTGCTTAGGGCAGCCTTGTTTGCAGCGCACCGCCCGACAATCATAACATATATATGCCGTTATTGCAAGGAAAGAATGGAGAAGATATATGAAAATAACAATTCTTGACGGATACACCTGCAATCCCGGGGATCTTTCCTGGGCGCCTTTTGAAAAATACGGCGAGGTGGAGGCTTTTGACTATACCCGCCGCGCCGATGTTATCGACCGCTGCAACTCGGCCGATATAATAATCAGCAATAAAACTGTTTTCACGAGGGAAATTCTGCAGCAGATCACCCGCCCTAAATACATCGGACTTATTTCCACGGGATATAATGTGGTCGATGTAAAGGCAGCGGCCGAACTTGGAATTACTGTGACATTTGTACCGACCTACGGTACCGAGGCGGTGGCTCAGCACACCTTTGCACTTATCCTGGAGCTTTCAAACCACATTGCCCTTCACGCCGACGCTGTGGCGGCGGGTCAGTGGCGGGATTATCGGAAATTCTGCTTTTGGAACACACCTCTTTTCGAGCTTAAGGGCAAGACGCTGGGCATTATCGGCTACGGCAGAATAGGAAGAGAAACGGCCAAAATCGCCCGTGCTTTCAATATGAATGTCATTTTTTATTCCCACCGCGATATGGGCGAGCAGCCCGACAGGCAGGTCGATCTCGATACCCTGCTTAAAGAAAGCGACATCGTATCGCTGCACTGCCCCTTAAACGACGAGACGACCGGCATTATAAACGCCGAGAATCTTAAAAAGATGAAGAACACGGCGTGGCTTATAAATACTGCCAGAGGGCCGTCGGTGGTGGATAAAGACCTTGCCGATGCGTTAAACGGCGGGATAATCGCGGGAGCGGGGCTTGATGTTTGCACAAAGGAACCGCCCGAGGAGGATAATCCTCTGCTGACCGCCAAAAACTGCATTATGACCCCCCACATTGCCTGGGCGGCAAAGGAAACGAGAGAAAGGCTTATTTCTCTTGCGGCCGATAACTTAGGAAGCTATCTTTCGGGGAATACGGTCAACATCGCAAAATAAATTAAGATGTCACCGCAAAATAAATATACGGCTTTTGTCAAATGAAAAAAATCAAACGATATGGCTTTTGTTAAATGAAAAATCAAACTGAAAAATGAAAAAGCCTTTTGACAATCAGTCGATTACGGCGGATGAAAAGCCTTACACGAATCGGAAACGGTACGTCTTGAGGCGACTTGCTGCAAACCTTTGCGGCAAAAAAAGGCTTGCCAGTCAGGGAAAAAGAAAATATTGCTTTTGCGCGTTACATATATTATTTATGTGCTTTGCAAAAACCTTTATCATTTGTTCTATCAAACTGTTTTATCAAACGGAGGTATTTTTATGAAAGTCTTAATGTTAAACGGAAGTCCCAATGAACGCGGGTGTACCTTTACGGCCTTGACCGAAGTTGCAAAGGAACTTGAAAAGCAGGGAATCGAGAGCGAGATAATTCATCTCGGAAAGGTCGCAATACGCGACTGTATCGGATGTAAGGCGTGTCGGAAGCTCGACTGCAAATGTGTTTTCGACGACGACATTGTAAATGTAATCATAAACAAAGCCAAGGAATGTGACGGATTTATATTCGGAACACCGGTTTATTATGCTCATGCATCGGGAAGACTCCTTTCGGTGCTTGACAGGGTGTTTTATGCCGGAAGCGCCGCCTTTACCCATAAGCCCGGCGCCGCAGTTGCATCTGCAAGAAGAGCGGGAACAACCGCCTCCCTTGACGACATTAATAAGTATTTCGGAATCGCCGGAATGCCCATCGTTCCCTCCACCTATTGGAATAATGTCCACGGAAACACCGCCGAGCAGACCGAAAACGACCTTGAGGGACTTCAGACCATGCGCAATCTTGCAAGAAATATGGCCTGGATGCTCAAATGTTTTGAAACGGGTAAAAAGCAGGGCATCGATCCGCCTGTGCCCGAAAGAAATTTCCAGACCAACTTTATAAGATAAGTATCATTGCATCATTAAGACAAGTATCATTGTTTAATAAAATAAATATCATTGTATCGTGCCTGATCGGAACAATAAATGTGCACTTTATGGCCAAGGTATATCGCAAAGAGCGGCCTTTTGCCAACATAAGAAAGAGGATGTATAATGAAAAAAACCGCCACCGTTATTTTAACCGCCCTTTTGGCAGTATGTCTTTGCCTATCGGTTTTTGCCGCAGACAGGGGCACATATTCTACCCTGCTTTGCAGTGACAAGACCGACGGCATAAACGACGGAGACGCAGGTCTTGACGATGTGAGCGACCCCACGGCCGAGCCGGCTTTAAGCGATAATGTGGGTGTTGAACTGCCCGACGGTTCTTCGG
>CAKSDF010000066.1 GCA_934444695.1 uncultured Eubacteriales bacterium
GTGTTTATTCGTCTGGTCCTGCGTGTGAGGTGGAGCTTTGGGATGAAAACAAGTATCCGGTAGATGTTATTACCTATCGCTTCGATGAATTGTCAGTAGTTAATGAGGACTAAAATGTTAATCAAAGATTGGCATAGAATAAAAGTATAATGATACGACCGAAAAGTATAATCGTTTACGGAACCGCACCCGATTATATCTTCGATAAATATCGTAAGCAAGGCATCGGGATTCTGCAATTTGACAGCACCTTTATTCCAATATTACATTAGACGGCAAGCCCTTATAAAAGAATTTCACACAAGCGGCATAATGCTTACGATTGTGCTGCTTGTGTGATTCTTGCTCTCTTGCAGGTCGAAAATATGTTTTCGGATTTAACTGTGGCGTTTTGTTGCAAATTAGAATTATAAACGAAAGAAAGTTTTTTATGCAGCCGTTATTTGAAAATCGTTATACCCGGTGCCGTCAGATGGCAAAAGAATTTAGTTTCTATTGTTCTGATGCATATTGACTTTTAGGAATTTATTAAAAATATTTTGATACAGGACTCGGAATCGAAATGATGTCTTTTCTAAAAAACAAATTTAAAAAGCCGGTTTTGTTCGGGAAATGGGCTAAGTCCCGTTAATGGTACATCGGCCGTGATATTATATAAGCATCCAAAATGGCGCACATTGGATGGCATTACATATTTGATGCCCTTCAAAATGCCTGCGGATGCTTTTTTGTTTTCTATATTAACGGCGGATGGTGGTCTTACCGTGTGTCGATCTCGGTTGCGGTGTCTTACGATGCGACTGCCGCGCAGGGAACACAGGCCTTTTGAAAAACGACACAAACGCGCCCCGGCAAAACGGTGAAAAGGTTTATGAGTGAAAGCAGAGGTGTCTTGCAACCGAAGCGGCAAGATGCTGACGCCGTAATAATTCCGATTTGGGAAAATAATGCTTTGTGTGTGCCGATTAAAGTTATAATTCTCATTCAGAAAATTCCATAACAACAAAAATAGCATCCTATCCGCTTAAAAAGATAAAGATGCTATTTTCCCTTTTTCGGGTAAAATAATAAAAAATCACCCGGAGGAATCTTAAATGGAAAAAAGAATTATAACGGCAGATGCGATTGCACGGTTTGAGAAGCATCTGATCTTTGAAGAAAAAAGCAAGGCTACTGTTGAAAAATATCTTCGCGATATAAAAACCTTCGTTTCCTTTGCCGGCTTAGGAGAGATAACCAAGCAAAGGGTGCTGGAATATAAAATGCGGCTGCAAAACAATTATGCGGTGCGCAGCGTCAATTCAATGCTTGCGAGCATAAACGCGCTGTTCACATTTCTTGAATGGTACGAGCTGAAGGTCAAATCGGTAAAAATGCAGCAGCAGATATTTTGTTCGGAAGAAAAAGAGCTTACAAAAGCTGAATTTATGCGTCTTTGCGAGGCGGCCGAGAAAAAGCACAATATGCGTCTTAATTTGATTTTGCAGACCATCTGCGGAACCGGAATACGTGTGAGCGAGCTTGAATATATTACGGTTGAGGCGGTAAAACGCGGGCAGGCGGTAGTTAATTGCAAATCCAAAACCCGCACGGTTTTTATTGTTAAAGCGCTGCAAAAGAAATTGCTCGGCTATGCGGCCGAGCAAAATATAAAATCCGGTATGATTTTTGTTACCCGAACCGGCAAACCGCTGTGCCGCACGAGCATTTGGAGGGAAATGAAATCTTTGTGTGATGAGGCGGGGGTGAGCCGCAAAAAGGTTTTTCCGCACAATTTGCGGCATTTGTTTGCGCGGGTGTTTTACGGTATTGAAAAGGATATAGCAAAACTTGCGGATATTCTCGGACACAGCAACATAAACACAACCAGAATTTATATTGTTTCTACCGGAACCGAGCATCGCCGCCGTATGGAAAGTATGCATTTGATTATATAAATCAGAAGAATCCCGCGCCGTCTTTTGCGAAGTGATGCGACACAACACATAATTCATATTATGTTGCAAAAACATATGAACGCCGTGAAATAACATATTATATTTTTCTAAAACCAGATGCAAAAAACAAAGCCTCCAAAAGCTGCGATGAGGGGGTCTGATTTAAAATACATTTTTCGACAAAATAGGAAAATTTTCTTATAAAACTATTTACAAATTGCCAGCAATTTGTTATACTTGTAATAAATAAACGTTTTTTCATTTATTCTTTTGCAACATAATATGAATTATGTCAAAAAGGAAATAAATTCCGGCTTTCTGGCGAAAAATGCCGTAAATAAGACGGCCAAACAGTCATCTAAAGAAGGGGAAAACAATTGTGCAGGTGAAAATAATATATATTTTGCACCCGTATTTTTTCGGCAAAAAATGCGGAATTTGTAGATTTATAAGAGAAAATGGATTTTTAAGAAAAACAGGAGGGTCAAGATGAAAAGAAAAAGGCAATTTTGGCGCAAGGGTGTTTTGCTTTTGCTGACTCTGATGCTAATGGTGAGCGCTGTTGCGGCACCCGTGGCAACACAGGCGGCTACCGTCACAAAGGTTGAAAAAAGCTATAACATTGCCGTTGTGTTTGATAATTCCGGATCAATGTATTACAGTCAAAGCTGGTGCCGAGCCAAGTATTCGATGGAAATATTTGCGTCGATGCTTGATTACTCGAAAGACAAGCTGGCGATTTTCCCTATGTGGGAGGTTACGACCGACGGTTCCAAGCCGGCCTACGGCGGAAGCTACGATCCTATCGAGATAAAAAGCAAGGAAGATATCAACAAGATATCAAATCTGTACACGATTGAAGCGTATAATACTCCTTTCGCACCGGTAAGCGAAGCGTATGAATATCTCAGCAATGCTTCTGCCGACGAGAAATGGCTTGTGGTTCTTACCGACGGTGAATTTAACATCGATCAAAGGACCGACCAAAAGGAACAAAGAATAGATCTGCAGGGTAGGCTTTCCTCTCTCGCCTCAAAGGATATCAAGGTTCAGTATCTTGGTTTTGGCGGAGCAAGCAATCTGCGGGCCGACGAGGCAAACTATTTCTTTTCTAAAAGCTCATCGGACGTTAGCCTTAAGGACGATCTGGTGGATATATGCAACTCGATTTTTCAGCGCTCGGTGCTTCCGGCCGACAGGATTAATGACGGAAAGCTGAATCTCGATCTGTCGATGAAGAACCTGATTGTTTTTGTGCAGGGAGCCGATGCGAAAATCGATTCGCTGAAAGATTCAAGCGGCAGCGATATTGCAATTACCCTCGACAGCGGACAGCGAAAATACAGCGAAATTAAGGCCGGAGGATGGGACAATGCACCGGTGGATACCTCCCTTGCCGGACAGGTCGTGACCTTTGCCGCCTGCCCCAAAGGGGAATACACACTTTCCTATTCCGGCGCCGAAAAGATCCAGATTTTCTATGAACCGGACGTAGGTATGGACATAGAGATCACCAACAGCGACGGCCAAAAGGTCGAAAATGCCGACAATTTTACTTCGGGAGAATATACCTTTAACAGCAAGATCGTCGACAGCGTCACCGGCGAGGATGTCACATCCCACCCGCTTTTGGGACAGGGCGTGCAGATAAAAACCGGGGTCAAGACATCGGCCGATTCGGACTATAAATGGTACGAAAACGGCGAAAAAATCGCCTTTACCCCCGATTCCTCCACCAATATTAAGGTTGAGGGGACATATCTCGGGAAATACACTATTTCCAGCGAAGACGACCCCAGGTTTTCCTGGATTTCCAACATCGACATCAAAAAACCGACGGTCGATCTTAATGTTGAAATATCAAAGGATCCAAGCTGGTTTGTGCTGAAGGAGCACGACAGCTGGCAGCCCATCAGGGTTTCGCTGACCATAGATGGTCAGCCGCTGACCGAAGAGCAGATGACTAGAACAAGCCTTACGGCCGATATAGACGGTCTTAAATACAGGACCGAGGCGCTGCCGGGCGAGTCGGCATATAACATTTATATTTGTCAGAACGAAAATGGCGAGTATGTCGAGCCGGCCACCGGGAAATATGAACTGAAGGCGACGGCAGCATATACCGATGAATACGGTGTCGAAAGCCGTTCTCAGGAGCAAAAGCTTCCCTTTGAAATTCAGAAGTACAGTTTGCTGGTCAGAAGGCTGATCGTGCTGGGCATAATACTGATCATACTTGCAATCCTGACCATCGCCACAATCATCTTGCATAAGATTAAGGTTTTGCCTAAAGGGGTTCAGCCGGGAAGAAATTCAACTTATTTGGTTGACGAACAAGAGGATGAACATGTACGAGCTAATATTTCGCGAAATCCAAGAAAAAGCCTTTTTAAGCAAACAGGGAGACTTTCCATCAACGCGGGAATTATGAATGCCTCTTTTGATATTGAAGCCTGTGACACTTTGTTTAAATGGCCGTTTAGATATCAAAGTTCACCGGCGAGAGGATATAAGATAAAAAATGCTTCTGCGTCTGATATGGATTACGTAAAAATAGGAACATATCAATTTATTCCACGTGAGGGAAAATTTAAAGTACAGGAACGTCGCAATCCAAAAATCTGCTTTGAAAAGTATCTTGGTGACAGAAGATATTACGTAGAGACAAGAGTAATAAGTAAATAAAATAATAAAACAGAGAGGTAAAACGACATGGAAAAGTTTGAATTTGAAAAAGAAATTCTAAAGCACAACGAGGTTGGCGAAACCCTGTTTGTGGGCGTGGGCGGTATCGGTTCCGATATCATTCTCAAGGTGGCAAACAAATGTACTCCCGAAGAAAAAACCAACATAAGATTTGTGGCCATGGATACCGATGCCAACGAACTCAGAGCAAAGGCCAAAAACGGCAATATCGTTACCGTTCAGACCTCTTCAACCCAGTCGGTTTTCGATTATCTGAGATCCGATAAGGCCGCAAGAGAAGAGTGGTTCCCTGTTAACACCACCCTTTACGGCAAGACCGTTTCGGAAGGAGCGGGACAGGTTCGCGCAATTTCCCGTCTTGCCCTTAATGCTACCATAAAATCGGGCAACATAAATGCCCTTTATAACGCCATCGACGATCTCTTTTTAAAGGACGGCGGAGGGCTTAAACAGGCGCTGAGAGTGGTTATTGTTTCCTCGGTGGCCGGCGGTACCGGTTCGGGAATTGCCATGACGGTGGGAATGCTCATACGGGAATACCTCCACGAGCATTACAGAGAAAAGGCAGCCATAATCAGAGGATATCTGCTGCTCCCCGGAGTGTGCGATACCTTTACATCGGCCGAAGCCGAACGTGCAAGTCTTCGCAGAAACGGATATGCAACCATCAAGGAGATAAACGCCTTTATGATGAAGGCCAGCGGCTTCTGCGATGTACGTAAGGATCTTGAAAGATTTAAGGATCTTTATGTTGAGGTGCCTACATCTTCGGGAGAATACAAGCGTCTCGAGGGGCTTCCCTTTGATTTTTGCTTCCTGCTTGACCGCCTCGACAAGGCTCAGACCAATATGTCCACACTTGATCAGTATAAAGAATTTGCCGCTCAAAGTCTTTTTGAGCAAAATGTCGGTCCTATGAGAACCGCCTCTAATTCTATGGAGGATAATGTCATAAAGGAATTTGCAAACGGCGATAATCTCGGTCGAAACAGATTCGGCGGAATCGGTGCATCAGTAATTCGCTATCCTTATGAAAGCATAATGAATTATGTGGCCTATTCTCAGGCTATCAGCCGTATCGGCTGTTCTCAGGATTCGAATGGCAAGGATGACGGTGTTGACGGATGGCTCAAATATGACCGGGAATTTAAAAAGGCGGTGGCCGAATACAAAAAGAACCGTGCCTTTACATCCGACGAGGCGCCCCAAATATCCAAAATTTATGTCGACACAATAAATAACGGCGACGACAGATTTGACAGAGACGTTAAGTCGTATATTTCCCAGGATATGTCCAGTTCAACAAGCTTCCAAACGGGTGTTGATAAAAAAATCGACAGATTCCTTGATGCCTTTAAGGCAGACATAAGAAATGCTTTTATGTCAAGACCGACAGTCGCGGAAAGTACAAGAGCCCTTAAAAAGTTCAGCGCATTTTCTTGGGAAGATTACAAAGGTGCTCAAGGTGTTTTGCTGAGTGATAAGGGCATAATTGATGAATTCATAAGGGAAGTCGATCGGAATGCTGCGAACATAGCTAAAGAGCGTGCCAGATCTATTCTTTTCAACGCTCCCTCTGCTAAGGCTGATATAAAGGACTGCCACCTTGAAAGCCTCTTTAAAACTAAGAGTGGTGCAATGCATCCTAATGCAATAAGATATCTCCTTTATGCTTTATCTAATCGCCTTAACAGTCAAGAACGCAGCAGCAGACGGGATAGCATTGTATTCTATTCTGATAAGTTGGATGAAACCAAAAACACAATTCAAAAGTACGGTGATGATTATAGACCGGATTCCAATGAAGAAAGCGATTTTGATGCTGAAGGCAAGTTTAGTAAGGAACATGAGAAAACATTAAGAAAGCTTTGCGAGACAGTTGATAATGTAATTAATGGCAAAAAACTTCCGGAAAACGACAGCGACTTCCGAAAGCTAATAGAAAAGGCTGAAGAATGCACGCAAGGATTCTATGACGACACAATAAAATATAGAGACTGCAGACTGTTCAAAACAGCTTATGAAGAACTGAGAAATTATGTAAATAGCCTTTCGGAACAATTCGAGCAGTTCTTTAACAGCTTTGAGGAAAAGGCATATTCGCTTAAGAAGAAAAAGACCGAGATTGTTGACAGCCTGCGTTTCCACAAGGGCGACAGCATTATAAACATCTGCTCTACCAAGGAAGAACTCGACAAGATTTATGACCTTTGCGATGGGGATTCGGCCGAGCTGCTTCTTCCCGATGAGCTTAATGCCGACATCTTTGACGCGGTCAAGAAAAACGCCGAAATCGAACGTCTCAGAGCCTTTGATCCCCGCAATGCCGGAATAAAGGAAGATATCTTTGACGGTGTTCTGATCGATTATTTCAAATCCTTTGTTCAAAACACCTATGACGAGATAATAAACCTTAACATTATTCAGGCCATTAAGATGCAGCAGAACATTGACAACGAGCTGTCCAAAGAGCCCAAGCTTCTTGACCAGAGCGATATAAACGAGTATCTTGCCGCAACCATTCGCCGCGGTACCGTTCTTGCATCGCCCGGTATCGGATTCGGCAGCTTTGACGCAGACCGTATGATAATGCTCTGTGCATACAACAAATCTCTCGACAAGATGCTTGACATCAACGTTAAAAACTTTGTCGATGGCTGTCCTCTCAACAGCGGAAAGCTGCGTTCTCTGTCTTCGGATTCGGTATCGAAATTTGAAATGAGATTCTTCAGCGCCCTGTATAACATTACCCCCGACGGGCTGTCCAGATTCCGCAATCCTCAGGACTGTGATCCGGAACTCAATACCTTTGAAGAAGGAATATATTATACCGCATATCACGAGTATTCACAAAAAATCGGTCCCGATTCCACAAAGAGCGGAACGATTTCATCCCATATCGACAAGCGCTGGGACGCAATTACCGAGCTTCCCGAAATTTCGATGAATGCTCAGTATGCCGAAATGGTGCGCATCCATTCCAGCCTTATTTACGGTATGGTGCACGGCTTTATCGTAATGAAATCTTCTTCCAACCAGTATGATTCCGAAAAGAAGATATTTGCCTTGGAAGACGAAGAAGGCGATGTTAATTCCTTGATTGTTTCAAACGGAACCGATTGCGACGAATTCTATGAGATACTTGATGCACTTTATCACGACAATGCATCGGTGGGCAAGATCTTTGATATGGCTGCCGAATGCAGAAAATACGACGAAGAAGCCAGCCGCAATTATGCCGATTGCTGCTTTGTGAGAGACGCAAAGAACTTTTCCATCGGAAAGAGCCATCCCGGCGAAACCAGTCTTTTTGAAATTCCCCTTGTATACTATAATTCTCTGCCCAAGGCCAAGCTCGACAGCAACGAGGTCGCAACTATGGTCGATGCGGTAATTTCTGTCCTCGAACAGGAAATCAACCGCTTTGAAAAGGTTGATGACAGAAAGCCCCTGCTTGCATATCGTCTGCAGGAACAGTTTGAACTTTTTGTACGCAACTTCAAAAATGATGAATACGATGAAAAATACGGCCTGAGAAAGAATTCCGCCGTACAGGAAAACGACGTCGTACGCGTCACACTCAAAAAGATTACCAAGCGCATCAAGGAGCTTGACGTACACGACTCGGCCAAGAGAACAGCCGATTTAAAGCAGCTTATTAAATAATGCAATCGACAATTAATCAATTTATTGAAAGCAGGGTGTTATTGTGCTCACGGTAATTATTGCAGAACAGCACATTATAGAGCAATACCAACAGAATAAAGTCCTATTGGCTCCTTTCGATAAAGAGAAAATCGTTTTTTGCAAATGGAATCGCGAATCCGGAAGCATTGACGAAATGCTTCCGGAGCTTACCGATATTATTTCCTTCAATACAAGCTGGCGGGCTGTTATTGTAACCGAGGACGGCAAGGATAAGATCAATCCCTTCGATTTTACCGACTACTCCCGTTACATAAACCGAAAAGTTAAAACGCAGTTTGACGATAAATTCATCGAAGACTGCAAAAAAATGCTCGAATGCTATGATCTGACCGAAAATAATCCGTTGACCAAGCTTTCGATAGCCCTTAGCGAAAGGCCCTATTTTGCCAACCTTATAAACCGGGATGTCGACTTCTTGCTGCAGGACAAAAACAACCTGATAAAGCACATTTTTGAAATGCAGATGGACGGAATCAACACAAGAAAGCTTGCGGTCGATATAAAAAGGCATCGCCTTGACGGGCTTGGCCGCTTTGTGCCGGAAAATCGGCAGGACGAATTTTTGGCGGCACTTTCCGAAAAGGATTATCCCGCCATATATGAATTTCTTGCTCCCGAAAAGCTGCTTTTGTTTCTTGAATTTGCAAAGATCGACGACAAAATGATTTGCTATCCGGGATATTGGTATTCTCTTTTTGAAAACACAAAAAGGGACGAAATCATCCGCAATGTGAAGAAAAATTTCCGGTTAGACATTCCTTTCCCCCAGGAAATAATGTGCGTGGCGGTGCGTATGTGCGACACCAGTCTCCACAACAACGAGGTTTTGTGGAAGGACAAGGACGAGTCGTCGTATTCCGAGTTTGTCAAATACAATCTATACAATCAGAACATCAGATTTTTGATTTATGATGTGCCTTTTGAAAAGAGTGCCGACACGGCTTCGGAAATACTGAAGTTTCACATTTTGCTGCAGATTTTAGCCATGCACGGCAATGATGCACATTCCATAAAACAAAGCAGAGCCTTTTCGGTGGATGTTGAGTATGACAAAAAGGAATTTAACCGCACTATTGCACGGTTTATTGCAAAATTAAAGGCCACGGCCATGCAGGTCAGCGAGGAAATTTTTGCTTTGGAATCAAAGGAACTTCCCACCATAGACAACAAAACGGCCAGGCTGATCTTTGAATCCGATGTTAAAATCCCCGTTAAGATCGACGAGGAATATGACAAAAAGAATCTTATGGTTAAGTATAATGAGCTCGGCCTTTCAACCGATTGCCCGAGAGATGAGCTTAATTATTTTGAAAATCAATATTATCAGATCAAAAATCTGTTCAAAAGATTCCTGCGGGAACCCAGAAGAGCGGTTAAAAG
>CAKSDF010000067.1 GCA_934444695.1 uncultured Eubacteriales bacterium
TCCTCATCGGCAAAAAGCGAGGAATACCATTTGAACGAAAATCCGGTAAAAACGCTGGTCGACGCGCCCTTGTTAAAGGAAAATACCACAAGCACGATTATGGGCGCATACATAAGCAAAAAGGCGATAAAGAGGTATACGTTTCCGAGAGTAAGGCGTCTTTTTTTCATACCACGATCGCCTCCTCTTCTCCGTCGGAAAACCGATTCATAACAAGCATACACAGAATTATCATAACCATAAGCACAAGCGACATTGCCGCGCCGACATTATAGTCGTTTTCGTTTTTGTATTTATATTCTATGCTGTCGCCGATAAGGGTGAGGGTTCCCCCCAGCTTTCGGGAAATATAGAAGGTGCTGACCGACGGGACAAATACCATGGTGATTCCCGAGATGACCCCCGGAAGGCTCATGGGCATTATGACCCTACGGAATGTGGCAAATGCGCCCGCTCCGAGATCGTTTGAAGCCTCGATAAGGGGACGGTCGATCCTCGACATAACGGTATAGATGGGGAGCACCATATAGGGAATGAAATTGTAAACCATTCCGGCAATGACCGCGCCTCTTGTATTTATCATATGCACCGAGGGCAGGCCGAGAAGGTTCAAAAGGTGGTTGATAAGGCCTGTGTCCTCAAGGATTTTCATAAGGGCATAGGTCCTTAAAAGCAGGTTTATCCACATGGGTAGCATTATCAGAATGAGCATAAACTTCTGCGCGCGGCTACTCAGCTTGGTTATAAAATAGGCAAGCGGATAGGAAATAAGCAGGCATATTACCGTTGCCACCGCTCCCAGCCATATGGAAATGACAAATGTGTCGGCAAATCCGGAAATGGCGGTTATGTTTGAAAAGGTAAAGCTGCCTGTTTCGGCGTCGGTAAAGGCGTAATAAAACACCATAAGCAGGGGCACGACAATGAAAATTGCCGCCCACACTATATACGGTGCCGCAACAAGGCGCTGGGTAAGAGTGCGTTTTCTTTTATTCATTTACCCCCGCACCTCCGTCGATCTCCTCTTGGTCAACCGCCTCGGGAGCCTCGTAGTCAGGATCGGAAATATGATCCATCTCATCACTGAAGGAGCTGTAATCGCCGAACATTCCCGAATATTCGGACTTTTTCATTATATGAATGGCATCGGGATTGATAATAAGGCCGATATGATCGCCGGCGTTTATGCAGGCGGTGGTCTGTATCATCCATTTGAAGCCGTTTATGTCGACAATGACTTCATAGTGCACGCCCTTGAAGGTGGAGTTGGTGACAATTCCCGAAAGCTGTCCCTTTTCGGGAGAAGTAACCACCACGTCCTCGGGGCGAATGACCGCGTCGATGGGCTCGTTTTTGTCGAATCCGCCGTCGAGGCAGTCGAACACCATACCGGCAAAGCGGCATTTTTTATCTTCAAGCATAACGCCGTCTATGATATTGCTCTCGCCGATAAAATCGGCCACAAAGGCGTTTTTAGGCTCGTTGTAAATGTCCTGGGGAGTACCGATCTGCTGTATAATTCCCTGATCCATAACCACCACACGGTCGGACATCGAAAGCGCTTCTTCCTGGTCGTGGGTAACGAAAACAAAGGTTATGCCGAGGCTTTGCTGAATCTTTTTCAGCTCTACCTGCATATCCTTGCGAAGCTTAAGGTCCAAAGCGGCAAGCGGCTCGTCAAGAAGAAGCACCTTAGGCCTCGTGACCACCGCTCGGGCTATTGCCACACGCTGCTGCTGACCGCCCGAAAGGGCGCTTATTCGTCGCTTTTCAAAGCCCTTCAGATTGACAAGCTCAAGGGCCTCGTATACCCGCTCGAAAATTTCCCGTTCGGGCACCTTTCTGACCCGCAGGCCGAAAGCAATGTTTTCAAAAACGTTCAGATGTTCAAACAGGGCGTACCTCTGAAAAATGGTACTGACCTGTCTTTTGTGGGGCGGAATTCCGTTGATCTGTTTGCCGTCAAAAAAGACCTTTCCGGATTCAGGTTCGACAAAACCGCCCAGCACGCGCAAGGTTGTGGTTTTACCGCAGCCTGAAGGCCCCAGCAAGGTCATAAATTCTCCGTCTTTGATTTTCAGCGAAATACCGTCTAAAATGGTTTCGTGATCGAATTTTACAGTTATACCGTCAAGGTATATGATCTCCTCGGACATTTATGCATCCCTTTCCTTAAATCCAAAATGCGATAAAAAATCGCGGTAAACCGCAAAGCCGAAACTTCGACAGATTACCACGATTAATATAGTATTTTTACACCCAAATGTCAAGAATATTTTTAAATTTATAAAAATTATTTTTTCGTCCAGGTAGAGGGGGCAAGGGTTATTATGAGCGGGAAAAGCTCAAGACGGCCGAGAAGCATGGCAATGGATAGCACGATTTTAGAAACGATCGAATAATCGGCAAAACTTGATGCCGGCCCCACTGCGCCGAGTCCCGGGCCGATGTTGTTGAAGCAGGATGCCGCCGCGCTGAAGTTTGTCTCGATGTCAAAGCTTTTTTCAAAGCAGAGAATAAAGAAAATGACCACAAAACAAATGACGTAAAGGGCGAGGTAGCATTCCACACCGCTGATGGTGCCTTCGTCGACATTTTTGCCTTCAAATTTAATGGTGGTGCGCGAACGGGGGTGTATCAAGCGATGAAGTTCTCTCTTTACCGCCTTTAAAAGCAGCAGTATTCGGGAAATCTTAAATCCGCCGCCGGTCGATCCTGCGCAGGCACCGAAGAACATCAGAATGAGCAGTATTCCCTTTGAAAGCACCGGCCATGTGTTGAAATCGGCGGTGGCATAACCTGTGGTTGTGATTATCGACGCAACCTGGAAGGCCGAAAGGCGTATACTCTGAGACAGGCTGTTATATATGGGCATAATGTTGACGGTTATTATGGTCGCGGCCGCAACAACGATTCCTAGATATGCCCACAGCTCCTCGCTTTTGAGCACCGATTTAAACCGTCTTATAAGGCAAAGGTAGAAGATGTTGAAGTTTATGCCGAAAAGCAACATAAAGATGGTTATTACCCACTGGCAGTAGCTTGAATATCCGCCGATACTGTCGGCCTTTATTCCGAAGCCGCCCGTTCCGGCCGTACCGAAGGAATGGACAAGACTGTCGAAAAGGGACATACCGCCGCACAGCAAAAGTATTACCTCGATAAAGGTCATAACCATATATATGAGGTAAAGTATCTTTGCCGTTTCCTTGATTTTGGGCACAAGCTTGCCCACAACAGGCCCCGGTACCTCGGCCCGCATAAGATGAATGGAGCGGTCGGAGGACGACGGAAGAATGGCCATAACAAAAACAAGCACGCCCATTCCGCCCAGCCAGTGTGTAAAGCTTCGCCAGAAAAGTATACCGTGGCTTAAGGCTTCCACATTTCTGACAATTGACGATCCGGTGGTTGTAAATCCGCTGACCGTTTCAAAAAAAGCGTCGATATAATTCGGAATTTCCCCGCTTATGACAAAGGGAAGCGCTCCGATGCCCGACATTATTATCCATGCCAGCGCCACCGTGGCAAAGCCCTCTTTTGCATATATAACGTGGTTTTTAGGCCTTGAAAGCAGCAGTCCCAAGGCGCTTAAAACAATGGCTATGCCGATGGTTATGAGAAAGGCCTTCCACGAGCCTTCTCCGTATATAAGCGAAACGCAAAGGGGAAGCAGCATAACCGCCGCTTCCACTCCGATTAGTTGTCCGATGGTGTAAAGAACCACCCGTCTGTTCATACTCCCTGACCTCTTTGTTCTTTATTGTTGTAGGGCCTTTGCCGACTAAGCATTGTGTTGATCTGTTGCTCAAAACACAATTACCTTTTATCTTTGAAAAAACACCGCCGTCGGTTTGCTTTTAAAGCACCGATGCCGTTATTCCACAATGTCAGCAAGGGTGTTGAGCCGCTTGGCCGCTGCAATAACAATTACCCTGTCACCCGAAAGAATAACATCGTCTCCGGTAGGAACGATGGGGCGTCTGCCTCTGATTATTCCGCCGATGAGCATATTTTTGCGAAGGTGTATATCCTTAAGGGGAATACCGAGATATTTAAACTCGTCGCTGACCGAAAATTCGGCTGCCTCTGCCTTTCCGTCCATAACCTTATAAAGTGTATCCATACAGCTGCCCACCGTGTTTTTGAGAGCTCTGACATATCTGACCACAATATCCGACACTATATCCTTGGGGGAAATGATGCTTTCGATTCCCAGATCCTCGGCAATGGGGGTAAATTCGTCGCGGTTGACCTTGGCGATGACCTTCTGCACCTTTTTTCCCAAAGCAAAATACGAAAGCAGAATGTTTTCCTCGTCGATTCCGGTAAGAGCCACAAAAGCATCCATAGAGTCGATGCCCTCTTCAAGCAAAAGCTCCTGCTGGGCGCCGTCGCCGTATATGACCGTCGCACCGTGGAGATTGTCGGCCAACATCTGCGCTTTTTCTTTCTGAAGCTCGATGATCTTGACCGAATGGCCGGCCGCAAGAAGCATTTTGGCAAGATAAAAGGCCGATTTGCTTCCGCCCAGTATCATAACGTCCTTGGCCTGTTTTTTAAGCATTGCGATGTTTTTAAGGAACTTTGTAATCTCGGCCGGCGCGCCCACAATGCCTATGCGGTCGCCGCTTTGAAGTTCAAAATTACCGTCGGGGACGTAGACCTGTTCTCCCCTTTGGACAACGCAAATGAGTATCAGCGCTTTATACTTTGCCCGCAGTTCGCAAAGTTTTACCCCTGCAAGACCGGAATCTGCTTTCAAACGAAGTTCTATCATTTCAAAGTATCTTCTCGAAAAGCTGTCCACCTTTACCGCCGAAGGCAGTTTTAAAACATTGAACATTTCGTGAGCCGCCATCATTTCGGGATTCATGGCCATGGAAAGACCGAGCTGCTGGCGCATAAAATCGAGATTTTCACCGTTGTATTCGGGATTTCTTATGCGGGCGATGGTGTGCTCGGCACCCATTTTTTTGCCCATAAAGCAGGCCAGCATATTAAGCTCGTCCGAGCCGGTGGCCGCCACAAGCAGATCTGCCTTTTCCACCGATGCTTCTCTCAGCGTTCTGCAATCGGCGCCGTTTCCGCAAACGCCGATGACGTCATAGATGTTGGTAACCTCGGTTATAATGTCGGGATCGGTGTCCACAACCACCACATCATGTCCCTCGCTTACAAGGCTTGAGACCACCGATGTTCCGATTTTTCCGCAACCGATAACAACAATATTCATACTCGCAATTCCCTCTTAATTTTAAAAATAAAATGTTTAAGACCTGCGCTTCGCCGGACAAAAAACGTTTTCTTTCATCCCTGCATATTCCCGCAGAAAAGCATTTTTGCCGCGCCCGACAATTGATTCTTATCGGGCACAGCGATTTTTCTTTCACAGATGTTTAGATCGTTAAAAATTTAACCCGTTACATCAGCATATTGTACTACTTTTTTTGCGGTTATTGTTCTAAAAAAGAAATTTACTTAGGAATATACAGTTTTCCCACCACAAAGTTTACAAAGCTCGACGAAAGCAGCTTCTGCACAAGACAAAACAGCTTATATTTTGCCCCGACGGTATATATGTTTTTGATCCGTTTTTTAGACGCAATTTTAAATACGGTTTTTGCGATGCTTTCGGGAGACATACCGTTTTGCTCATCCTTTTCCATAACCGCCACGCTTTTTCCCACCGCTCCGCCGTATTGCTCGTTGCCGGCAAGAGAGCCTTCACGCGCCGCGGTAAAGCCGGTGGCCACGTCGCCAAACTGCAATGCGCAGACCGACACGCCAAAGGCTTTAAGCTCGTTTCTCAAAGCGTTTGACAACGAATTTACCGCCGCCTTTGAGGCCGAATAAAACCCCTGAAAGGGAATGGAAAAGACCGCCGCAGCCGAGGAGGAAAAGATAATTCTCCCCTTTGCCTTTTTAACAAGCGGCAGTGCATATTTAACGGTTAAAAACGCACCGAAAAAGTTAACGTCAAACTGCTTTTTTGCGCTGTCAAGCTCGGTAAATTCGGCCGCTCCGGAAATGCCGAAACCTGCATTGCAGATAAGCACATCAATCCTGTCGGTCTGTTCTGAAATTTCTTTAAAGGCGCTTTCAACCGACTGTTCGTCCGAAACATCGGCGGTTATGTGGACGATACCGTCCTCATCTTTTCCGCGGCGGCTGAGTTCAAATACCCTATACCCTTCGTCGTGGAATTTTTTAGCAGCGGCTCTCCCAATACCGTTTGAGCCGCCGGTTATGACCAGAGTTTTCATTTTATTATATCAAACTCCTTAAGTACCCTTTCGATAATGTCGACCGCCTCGTCTATAAGTCCTTTGGTATGGCTGGCCATAAGGCTGACCCGCAGCAGGCATTCGTTAGGCGATGTGGCGGGCGGCAGCACCGAGTTTACAAACACGCCCTCGTCAAACAGGCGCTTTGCCACTGTAAGCGTGGTCTCGGCGTCGCTTATGTATATGGGAATTATAGGTGTGGGTGCATCCTTTATACGGATGTTTTTTGCTTTAAGTGCTTTGCGCATATAGGCCGCAAGCTCGCTTAATCTCTCGGGTAGAGATGGCTGTTCTTTTAATATGTCGAGCGCCTTTTCGGCTGCGGCACAGCAGGCCGGCGGCATAGATGCCGAAAAAATAAAGGGCCGGGAATTGTGGCGCACATATTCGCAAACGGTTTCGCTTGCGGCCATATATCCTCCGAGGGAGGCAAGGGACTTTGAAAATGTGCCCATAACTATATCAACCTTATCCTCAAGACCGAAATGGGAGGCGGTTCCTCTTCCGCCCTTTCCCACGACTCCGAGACCGTGGGCATCGTCGACCATAAGCGCGGCGCCGTGTTTTTCTTTAAGCTCGACAATTTCAGGGAGCTTTGCGATGTCGCCGCTCATACTGAAAACGCCGTCGGTAACGATTAGCACTCCCACTCCCTCGGGCACCTTTTTAAGGGCGTTTTCGAGAGAGTCCATATCGGCGTGTTTGAATCTTAACATTGTGCCGTATGAAAGACGGCAGCCGTCGTAAATACTGGCGTGGTTTTCCTTATCGCAAATGACGAAATCATTCTTTCCGACAATCGCGCTGATTATTCCGAGATTAGACTGAAATCCCGTGGAAAAGGTCATTGCATCCTCATATCCGAGAAAATCCGCCAGCTTTCTTTCAAGCTCAAGATGAAGATTTAAGGTTCCGTTTAAAAATCTTGAGCCGGAACAGCCGGTACCGTATTCATCTGTTGCTTTTATTGCTGCCTTTTTAACCTCCTCGTTGACCGTCAACCCAAGGTAGTTGTTGGAACCGAGCATAATCTTACGCTTGCCCTCCATAATGACCTCGGTGTCCTGTTTTGATTGCAGCTCGTGGAAATAGGGGTATATCCCCTTTTCTTTCGCGTCACGGGCTACCGTGTAGTTTTCGCACTTTGCGAAGATGGATGGTGTCATATATATCACTCCTGTTTTTTCGACCGCATAAGAGTATGTCGGCCGTTATACAAAAACCTCCGGCAAAAAGATTTGCACCGTTGGAGGTATTGTTCACAATTTAAAAAGCAGAAGGCATTAGTGACAGATTACGAAAGTGCCTGATTTATCGGGCAATCGCCTCGCCTGCGGAAGGTCTGTGGGCTTCGAAAGCTTTGATTTTTATTGGTTCAAAATTACTGCGCATTCGTACAAGGTTACTATAACAAATATATCGCCGCATTTCAAGAATAATAATTGTATTTTCGATTTTTGTATTGTATAATAAAGAAAATATCGGTGGTCAGTACATAGATAGCAACAGTAATTCACGATATCCGACCTGCTTTTAAGACCGCCGACACTTTAAGGAGACAGCATATGAAAAACCGCACCAAAATAATCGTCATCAGCTGCGCGGCCGTCCTGCTTGCGGCAGGTATTACGGTCGGCATTATTTCGCTCAAAGGCAAAAAAACCGATCCCGATAACGGCTCCTCGATTTCTCAGTCACTTCCCGACAAAGAAAACAACAATGGCGAGCAGAAGCTTGTTTCCTCTGTTTCTCAGGATGACAATACCGTTTCCGACGACGCGATTTCGGACGGTGAGAACGGTCAAACGGGCGACAAAACCATCACCGATACTTCTGCTTTTCAGAACATCGCCGATGCCGCCGCCTGCTTTTATTACCTTGATTTTGTTTCGACCGACGCCATTTCCGACAGGGATTGTCTCGATGCTCTCGAGGCCATAACCATAGAGCAGGATGTCAGCGGAAGTCAGCGCTTTTTCCCGGTGACGAGAGGCGATAATATGACCAATTCCATACCCGTTTCCATGGCACATCAGCTCATTTATGAGCTTTTCGGTAAGGAAAATACTTCTATGCTCGACAAGCTTTCTTCCGACGGACAGAACGTTCAGTTTATGCTTGCCGGCGGTATGGGAGCGCCCACCGCCACCATTAAATCGGCCGAAAAAATAAGCGACGATCAAACCAGGCTGCTGATCAAATTCTATCAGGAAAATGCCGGCGGAGAGGTAACCGTCAACCAGACCGCATATATGACGGTGGAAGCAACCGGCGGGCAATATTTTAATTACCGCGTAGTCAGCCTCGCAAAACTTAACGGCTGATTTTAAATCAAAGGTCGGCTTTCCGGCGTTCCGACAACCTGCAGCCATCCCCTTCACAAAAACGCCCACGCAAAACATCCGCAGATCGGTTAGCATCACCGCAGCACGCCGCAGCGGCATTACCTTGCATTACCGCCGTATCAGCACCTCATTACCTGTACGTTAGCATTGCATTATCATCGCATTACTACCACATCAGCACCGCTTTAACTCTACATTAGCACTGCATTACCATCACATTGCTATCGCATTAGAATTGCATTGCCGCATAAAAGAATCAAACCGGAAGGATGTATTTCCCTCCGGTTTATTTTTTAAGATTTTGTTTTTATGCCTTTTCTCAGGCAGGCGGATTTTCGGCCGCAAGCTTTTGCAGAAGCTTTTCGGCCTTTTCTTTAAGGTCGTTGACATTCTTGTTTTTTTCGACCATGGTGCCGTCGACCTTCCTTATGCAGAAATACAGATTCTCGGGCAGTCCGCTGTCGGCAAGGCTTTGCTGCAGGCCGCTTCCCTTCCAGTTCCAGGCCGTTCCGTTTTTATCGGGGCAAAAATCGTAGCTTTCAAAAACCTCGGTGGAATTGTCCGAAAGGTAGTCGTATCCGTGCTCGTCGACAATATAAAGCACATATTCGGCGGTGGCAAGAGCCGACAGCAGCTTTTCGGAATTGGTAACCGAGTAATTAACCCCGGCCAGATTGTTGTTATTATAGGAAACGTTGTTGACCCGATAAAGCACCTCGCCGTTGCCGTTATAATCCTCGATGTATCCGCTAAGCTTGTCCGAAAGGTCGTTTGCCGCATTGTCGAGAAGGTTCTGATTGACATAAAGCAGCGCCTTGTCATCAGGCTGTTCCTTGGTCGAACACTGGACAAGACAAACGAGGCCGGTGATTATGAAAAAAACAATGATAATGGTGTGCCATTTATAGTGATACCAATAGTTTTCGATTTTTTGCTTGAAGGTCATTTTTTCGCCGCCTTTTCTTAGGGTGCCGTTTGCCGAACGGTTAATGT
>CAKSDF010000068.1 GCA_934444695.1 uncultured Eubacteriales bacterium
CCGATGCTCTGCTCATTCTTCAGCGCACGGTGGGAAAAGACGTTGATTTCCCGGCCGAAAAGGCGGTTGTTGAAAAGGCCCTCAATATGAAGGTCAAGCTTAAATGCCGCGAAGACGGAACCTTTAATGTTCTTCAGGTTTCCGACTTCCAGGATAACTGCAATGCCAACGAAACCATTAAGGACGGAACCATGAAGCGCTTCAATGCCATGGTTGACGCTACCGATCCCGATCTCGTCATCATCACCGGCGACCAGATCTGGCCCAATCCTTTAAATGACGAAAAGGATTTCATCCGCTATGTGGATATTATGGTCGGAAGACTTGAAAAGGACGGTATTCCTTGGGCAGTCATCTATGGTAACCACGATAACGATGTGGGCGCTCACGATGCCATTAACACCACCGTTAGAAAATGGCGCCAGCAGGAAATTTACGAAAGCTATGCTCACTGTGTCGGAACTGCCGGCCCTGAGGATATTTTCGGAATAGGCAACTATGTCCTTCCCATTCTCACAAACGATGAAAGCTCCATAGCATTCAATGTATGGTGCCTCGACACCGGCGACTACAACGAAAATCTTGACAAGTCGGTTTATAAATTCAAGGACAGCGAATACATCAAAAACGGCTATTACACATCGGTTGCCGGTCACGAAAACAGCACCTACGACTTTATAAAATACGATCAGCAGCTTTGGTACTACAACACCTCTACAATTATGGAAAACTACAACAAGGCTGAAATTCCGGCAATTATGTTCGGCCATATCTGTCTGCCCGAGTTTATCGATGTTTACGAAAACAGAAATGATGCTTCGGTCAACTTCACCGGAATGAATAAGGAAGGCTGCTCCTGCGGCCCTGTTAACTCTCATATGTTCGATACCCTTCTTGCCCGCGGAGACGTTAAGGGCTTCTATGTCGGACACGACCACATAAACAATTCCTCCGGAATGTGGAAGGGAATAGAGCTTGGCTTTGCCGGCGCTCTTACCACCGATATGTACGGCAGCTATAACACCAACCAACCCAGCCCCGAGACTCAGGGCGCCCGTATCTTCACCATCAAACAGGGTGAAAACGGCGGCACCGCTACCGTTTCAAACAGATGGATATCTTATGACAGCGTTAAGTCCACCGAAAAGGGCGAGACCACCGAGACCATCGGAGACAGCCCCTTCGCCGGACAGATCGTCAATCTCGAATCGGGAACACTGCCCGCAAACCGCGTAAAGGGCTTTGACGGCTCTCCCTTCGATTGCGATGCCAAAACTCCCGCCGTTCTTTCTCTTGCAAGCGGAAAGGGATTCAGAAATTCCACCGCACTTGCCATACTCAAAAACGGCAAACAGACCTCTTTCGACAGCATCGGAAGAATAGACAACAGCAGCATCGGTATTTCTCTTGATACGCCGACCGCCGTCGGAAGCAACAAGTATCTGAGAATCTGGGTAGACCTTACCGGCGTTGACTTCAGAAAGGCAAACCTCGGCCTTATCGCTCAGAACGGAACGGTTTACACCACCGATAATAAAGATAATTCAGAAACACCGTTCTATTATCTTGCCGACGGGGACAAGACCTGGAAGAAGCTTTATCACGGCGGCGACGGCTGCTTCGGCACCGCTCAGGGTTCAAGCGTCAGAGACTATAAGGGATGGCTTGCATTCCCAATTGAGGACTTTGCTCCCTCCACCAGCTCGCCTACCGGTCCTGCCTCATCGGTCGTTATGAAGGAAGTGTATCTCTACTTCGATTTCCCCGAGCTTTCGATGCAGGGAAGCACCTTCTATATTGATGAAATCGGTATGGTTCCTGAGTACTGGGTGTTTTAAGCAGTAAGATTTCTTTTGCTAAGACACTAAATAAAATGGGAACCGTCCCGGATCGGCAAAACAATACCGATCGCTCAATTTTTTCGGTTAAATCGGGGCCGGATTTTTCCGGCCTCGTTTAAAACATTTTAAAAGGAGAAACCGCAAATGAACTTTGTCAAAAAAACAGTCAGAGCAGCTTTGACCATTGCTTTGGCCGCTTCGGTTGCCGTGCCCCTTGGGCTTTCTTCTTCGGCACTGAATTACACCATCGACCCCAAAGACCGTTATTCCGGAACACCCGACTCGATCACCATTCCGGCTCTTGACGATTCCAAAAGGTCGACAATTTACTACGGAGATATCGATTATGACTCGGCAATTACCGCTAACGATGCACTGATGACCCTCCAGGCTTCGGTGGGGACCCGTCAGCTTACCGAGTATCAGACCGCACGAGCAAATGTTGACGGCTCAAAGGACGACAAGGACAAGGATACCATTACCGCAACCGATGCCCTTCAGACGCTTCAGCGCTCTGTTCGTCTGCCTGTCGTCTTTGGCGCCGAAAAGGCCGTTGTAGATGAGGCTCTTAATCTTAAAATAAAGCTTAAATGCCACGAGGACGGAACCTTTAAGGTCCTTCAGGTTTCCGACTTCCAGGATAACTGTGCGGCCGGCCAGGTCATTAAGGACGGCACCGTTCAGCGCTTTAATGCTATGATAGACGAGGCCGATCCCGATCTCGTTGTTATCACCGGAGACAACATCTGGCCCTGCCCCCTCGAAACCGAGGATCAGTTCAGAGCTTATGTTGACAAGATGGTTGCAAAGTTGGAAAACGAGGGTATTCCCTGGACCATAACCTACGGTAACCACGACAATGACATGGGCGACTTTGACCAGGTACGCACCGATGTAAGAAAATGGCGTCAGCAGGAAATTTACGAAACCTATCCCCACTGCGTAGCATCCGCAGGTCCCGAGGGTGTTTTCGGAATCGGTAACCATGTTCTGCCCATTCTCACCTATGATGAGACCTCCATTGCCTATAACATATGGGTAATCGACACCGGCGACTATAATCAGAACCTCAACACCGACGGACTTTATTACGATTACAAGAACCAGGATCTCATTGACAAGGGCTATTATTCCGTTTACGAATATGATCCCGACAGTAAATATGACTTTATCAAGTATGATCAGCAGCTTTGGTACTACAACACCTCGCTGATCCTCGAGAACTACAACGGCGCAAAGATCCCCGGATCTATGTTTGGACACATTTGTCTGCCAGAGCACCAGCTTGTCGACGCACACAAGGATGACCCTGAAGTAAACTTCAAGGGAATGAACAAGGAAGGCTTTGCCACCGGCCCTGTTAACTCCCATATGTTCGATACCATGAAGCAGCGCGGCGACATCACCGGCTTCTATGTCGGACACGACCACATCAACAATTCCTCGGGTATGTGGCAGGGCATTGAGCTTGGCTTTGCCGGCGCTCTTACCACCGATATGTACGGAAGCTATAACGCAGCGGGCAACCCCTATGAGGTTAGCCCCGAGACCCAGGGAGGCCGTATTTTCACCATTAAGCAGGGCGAAAACGGCAACCCCGCCACTGTTTCCAATGAGTGGGTAGCATACGACTGGATCAGAGATACCAACGGTTCGGACAAAACCACCGAGATCGGCGAGGGCCCCTTCGACGGAGAGATTGTCGCTATTGAAGCAGGAAAGAGTATTCAAAAGCGCGTTTCCGGATATGACGAAACTCCCTTCGATAAATCGGCTGCCTCCAACGCTATTATTTCGGTAAACAACAACAGAGGTTATAACAGATCTGCAGGCCTTTCGATCTATAAGGGCGGAAAGGTCACCGCTCCCGATGATAAGGGCAGAATAGACAACACCGCTTTTGCGATTTCTCTCGACAATCCCCAGACCCTCGGAAAGACCAGATATCTGAGAGTGTGGGTAGATTTCTCCAAGATTGATTTCCGCGCAGCAAGCTTTGGTCTTGTTGCCGAGGACGGAACAATTTATTCCACCGACAATAAGAACGAGGCCGGGACCTATTTCTATTACCTTGCCGAAGGCCAGGAAAGCTGGAAAACCCTCAGAAACGGCGGCGACGGCTGCTTCGGAACATCTCAGGGCATAAGCGTTAAGGACTTCAAGGGTTGGCTTGCCTTCCCGGTCAGCGACTTTGTTTCTGCCGGTGAAAATTCGACGGCCATTTCTTCCGACACCGTGGTTAAAGAAATGTATATGTTCTTCGACTATTCGGATGTAAGCATGCAGGGTAAAGGTTTCTATCTTGATGAAATCGGCCTTGTAAGCCAGTTCTGGAATTTCTGATTTGGGTAAAAGATCTTAAGATAATTAAGTGAAAATCCCTTTGTCGGATTTTTCGAAAAGACAATTTAACGGATGAAATGCCGATTGGCTTTCAGATCGCTGAATTAAAAAACAATAAACGGGAATCGGTTTTTCCTGTTCCCGTTTTTACTTTTTATAACATTAACTTTAATGCGCAGCTTAAAAAGGTTTTTAGTTCTTGTTTTTATCCCTCTCGCTTAGAAAAGCATAGATATAACGGCACTTTTTAAGGGGACGAATTTTAGAAACGGAAAATCTTTTGTTTTTACTTGAATTTTTTGAAATGTATGATTGATTTTTTTGGAGAGGAAATGCAATTATCTTACAGAGCAACACGGGACATCTTGTCTGTTTTAAAACATATAATGTAAAAGGGAAATAGTGCACAAAAATTTGCCTTTATTTTTTGTGGAAAAACTGTCAAAATAAATCATTTTCCTATTGTTTTTTTAGAGATATGTGTTATAATCATAAGTGTTATGTGTAAAAGCCATAACTGTATACTTGAAACAGAAATCAGGAGGAATATGAATGGCACTCACAAATGAACAGAAGGAGCAAAAGCTTCAGGAATTGAGAGTATTTATTGCCGAACATAAGGACAGCAAGGGTCCCCTTATGCCCATTATGCAAAAGGCACAGGATCTTTTCGGATTCCTTTCTCTCGAAACCCAGAGCCTTATTGCCGACTCTCTCGGCATACCCGTATCGGAGGTTTACGGCGTGGCTACGTTTTATGCTCAGTTCTCCCTTGAGCCCAAGGGCGAAAACATCATTAGCATCTGCACCGGTACTGCCTGCTATGTTAAGGGAGCGCAGGCCGTTGTTGACGAAGCCGAAAAGGAACTGGGAATTCCCTGCGGCAAAACCAGCAAGGACGGTAAATTTACCCTTCAGGGAACGCGATGTCTCGGATGTTGCGGACTTGCTCCGGTCGTGGTTATAAACGAGGATGTATACGGAAAGGTCACTCCCGAAATGATGAAGGATATTCTCGCCAAATACTGATATATTGTCAGGGAGGAAAGAAAGTGAAAATCTCAGAGATAAGGGATCTGCTTGATGCCGAGCTGCTGACCGGCGAGGATTGCAGCGACCGAGAGGTCTTTTCGGCCTGCGGAAGCGATATGATGAGCGATGTTTTGGCCTATGTTAAGGATCAGGCGGTGCTGCTCACCGGTCTTGTCAATTCCCAGGTTATAAGGACGGCCGAAATGATGGATATGGTATGTATCGTTTTTGTGAGAAGTAAACGGCCGACCGAAGAAATGCTCGAACTTGCAAGGGACAGCGGCATTGTTGTTATGTGCACCAAAAAGCGTATGTATGAGGCCTGCGGAAAGCTTTATGCAAGCGGGCTGAAAAGCAATAAAAGCAGCAAAGGGTGATCGCTATGTCGGATGTAATAAAGCTGCATTACGATGTTGACGGCGAAAATTTTACATCGGCGGGGGAAGCCTCGGTCAATGTGAAAAAACAGCTCCGTCAGATGGGATTCCCGCCCGATGTCATTCGCAGGGTCTCAATCGCCATGTATGAAGGCGAGATTAATATGGTCATTCACGCCGGCGGAGGCAATGCCGATGTCAATGTGTCGTCCGACCGTATCGAGATCATACTTAAGGATCACGGACCGGGAATAAAGGATGTTGCCCTTGCCATGAAAGAGGGCTATTCCACCGCTCCCGATCACATCAGATCGCTTGGATTCGGCGCCGGA
The DNA here is from genome assembly GCA_934444695.1 of uncultured Eubacteriales bacterium. Classification (GTDB taxonomy): domain Bacteria; phylum Bacillota; class Clostridia; order Oscillospirales; family Acutalibacteraceae; genus UMGS1484. Next base: position 5,926 of record CAKSDF010000068.1, read on the forward strand.
ATGGGACTTCCCAATATGAAACGGTATTCGGATGAAATGGATATTCAGTCTACCGTGGGTGTCGGAACCACCGTTACAATGGTTATAATTCCTTAAATTCTTGTGCTCCCAAAAAGAAACAGACGCTTCTTTTAGGACACGGCTCATTAATCACAACAAAAGGCTTTGATGCGAGGTGAGAACAATGAATACATATCAGCACTCGGTTCTGCTTGATGCGGCAAAGTGTAAAGGCTGTACCCATTGTCTCAAGCATTGTCCCACCGAGGCCATCCGCATAAGAGAGGGCCGGGCGGTAATTGACTCGTCCCGCTGTATCGACTGCGGCGAATGTATCAGGGTATGTCCTTACAAGGCCAAAAAAGCGGTGTATGACAAGCTCGGCGAGATATCCCGATTCAAGTGGAAGATCGCTCTGCCCGCACCGACACTTTACGGTCAGTTTGACAATCTCGATGATATCGACTATGTCTTGCAGGGCCTTATCGATTACGGATTTGACGAGGTTTATGAGGTAGCGAGAGCGGCCGAGCTTGTTTCGGCATATACCCGAGAGTATATGAAACGACCCGACCTTAAAAAACCGGTTATAAGCTCTGCCTGCCCCGTGGCGGTCAGACTGATAAGCTTAAGGTTTCCTTATCTTTGCGAAAACGTTATGAAGCTGCTTCCGCCTATGGAAATTGCCGCGATGCTGGCAAAAAAAGAGACGAGGGAGGCTCATCCCGAGCTTTCGAAAGAGGATATTGGGGTATGTTTTATTTCTCCCTGCCCCGCCAAGGTCAGCTATGTTAAAAACCGCAGTAAGCAGGAACCGAGCTTTGTGGATTGCGTGGTTTCGGTAAGCGATATCTATTTTGAACTGCTCAACCATATGGACAGGACAAAAACACCTACGGTCAGCTCGGGCGCCGGAATGATCGGACTGAGCTGGGCTGCGTCAGGAGGAGAATCGACCGCTATTTTCAACGATAAATATCTTGCGGCCGACGGGATCGAAAACATAATCCGCGTGCTCGACAAGATCGAAAACGACGACCTTCCGAAGCTTGAGTTTATCGAACTTAACGCTTGCCCGGGCGGTTGCGTCGGCGGGGTAATGACGGTGGAAAATCCCTTTATCGCCAAGGCCAGACTTCAGACCCTTCGCAGATATATGCCGGTTTCTCAGAATTGGGACTTTGAAAGTGAAAAGACCGGTGTGCCGGACGATTTTTACATCAAAAAGCAGCTTGAATACCGTCCCATAAATCAGCTGGACGACGACCGTCAGGTATCCATTCGGATGATGGCCGACATTCAGCGGATATACGAAACCCTCCCATGTCTCGACTGCGGTTCCTGCGGAGCACCAACCTGCCGCGCCTTTGCCGAGGACATTGTCAAGGGCGAGGCCGAAGAGGACGGATGCATCGTGCGTATGAGAGAAATGATTGAACACCTTAACGCCAAGAATAAGGAGCAACAAAATGACGGTTGAAAGTCTTGTTAAAGAGCTTGAACTTGAAACGCTCTGCCTTCCCGAAGGTGAGAGGGAGATTCAGTACGGATACTGCGGAGACCTGCTCAGCTGGGTAATGGGAAGAGCCAAAAGCGGAAACGCCTGGATAACCATTATGAACAACATCAATGTTGTGGCGGTGGCAAGTCTTGCCGATGTGTCCTGCGTTATCTTTGCCGAAGGAACCGATGTTCCCGACGAGGTGATCAAAAAGGCCGAGGCACAGGGTATCAACCTTTTGAGAAGCAAGCTTCCCGCATATGAGCTTTGCGGGCAGATATATAAGCTTTGCGATGAATAAATATTTTTACGATTTTCACATACATTCCTGCCTGTCGCCCTGCGGCGACAACGATATGACCCCCGAAAATATTGCCGGAATGGCATCCTTAAAGGGACTTAACATTCTGGCGCTGACCGATCATAATTCCTGTAAAAATTGTCCGGCGTTTTTTGCCGCTTGCAAGAAAAACGGCATAATTCCCATTGCGGGTATGGAACTTACCACCGCCGAGGATATTCATATTGTGACGCTTTTTGAAAGCCTCGACGACGCTATGCGCTTCGACGAGCGCATCCAAAGCGAACGCAATCTAATCGAAAACAGGATCGACATTTTCGGAGATCAGATCATTTACGATAAAGACGACAAACAAAGCGGAATTGAAAAACATCTTCTTCCCAATGCCACCAACCTGTCGCTTGAACAGGGATTTGCTCTTGCAAAGGAGTACGGCGGATTTTGCTATCCCGCTCACATAGACAGGGAGGCAAACGGCATTGTCGCCACACTCGGTATATTTCCCGATGCGCCCGATTTTTGCTGTGTTGAATATCGTGACGGTGGAAAAAGAGCCGAATACGAAAAACGCTTCCCAAATTTGAAGGGAAAGACGGTTATCGTCAGCTCGGACGCCCATTATTTATGGGACATTAACGAGGCTGAAAATTTCCTTGTTATAGACGACGAGCCTTACAGCGGCGACAAGGTAAGAAAAGAGGTTTTCAAACTTTTGAAGGGCGGTGAACAGGGTTGAAGGAGCTTTCCTTAAATATTCTCGACATTGCCGAAAATTCGGTCAAGGCGGGAGCAAAAAAGGTGGAGCTTAGCCTTAAAGAAACCGATGAAACCTTTGAATTCACGGTTTCGGACGACGGCTGCGGTATGACACCCGAAAAGCTTAAGATGGTTACCGACCCGTTTTTCACTTCCCGCACCACACGAAAGGTGGGACTGGGAATACCCCTTTTGAAAATGCTTTGCGAGCAGACCGGCGGGCATATGTCCATTACATCGGTGAGCGAACAGCTCGACAAGCAGCACCACGGAACGGTCACCACCGCTTTGTTTTATAAAAATCATATCGATTTTCTCCCTTTGGGTGACATTGTCTCGACCGTGACGACATTCATCCAGGGAAGCCCCGATATCGAGCTTGTCTATTCCCACTCTTTGCCCGATGGGCGGGTGGTTGAGCTTGATACAAGGGAACTTAAAGAGGTTTTGGGGGATGTACCCCTCTCAAGCCCCGAGGTTATTATTTGGATAAAAGAATTTTTGTCCGATCAGTATATAAAAAGATAGGCCAAGGCGCTCCGAGGCCTTAAACAGAAAGGATTTGTTATTATGAAATCATTGGCAGAGCTTGCCGCAATCAGAGAAAAAATGAAGGATAAGGTTGCACTGCGCGAGGGACATGCCGGCACAAGAATCGTTGTCGGAATGGCCACCTGCGGTATTTCGGCAGGTGCAAGACCGGTGCTCAACGCCTTTGTTGAAGAGGTTGCAAAGGAAGGTCTTTCGGAAACCGTAACCGTTTCTCAGACCGGATGTATCGGCATTTGCCAGTATGAGCCTGTTGTTGAAATATTCGAAGGCGACAAGGAAAAGGTGACTTATGTCAAGATGACTCCCGAAAAGGCAAAGAGGGTCATGGCCGAACACATTAAAGGCGGAAATATTGTGACCGAATACACCATCGG
>CAKSDF010000069.1 GCA_934444695.1 uncultured Eubacteriales bacterium
ATTCACGGCATCACAGCGGGAGCTTTCCTCCTTTGTGATTGCTACTTTGCCTTTTTTGTCAATGATTTTTACGGCATTTGAAAAATCACACACAATGGGAGTCGGGTATCTTTGTCTTATTGTTTGTCGTCAAAAGACCACCTCATCTGCATATATTAAATACACTTCCTTATAAATTCCCGTTAAAATCGTCGGCCGAGGAAATACCGAGAATGCTGTCGGCCTCGTTTGAATCGATAAGCTCCACCGATTTAAGATTTTTCTGAATGATATTGTTGCGCTTTTGGGCATCCTCGATTGTGGAGCCTGCCTCGTCGATCTTCTTTTTGACCTTTGAAAGCAGCCCTTCAAACTTGTCATACTGAGTTCTGACAGCGCCGAGAACCTTCCATACCTCAGAGGCTTTTTTATCAAGGGCAATGGTGCGGAATCCCACACGCAGGGTATTTAAAAAGGCGGTTATGGTGGTGGGGCCGCATATCATAACGCGGTATTTTGTCTGTATCTCCTCGCAAAGACCGGGACGGCGCAGCACCTCGGCATAAAGCCCCTCGGTAGCGAGAAACATTATGGCAAAATCGGTGGTTTTAGGCACATCGATATAAAGCTCGGCTATGGTCTTGGCCTGGTTTTTGACCGTCTGCTCAAGGGCTTTGGTGGCCGCCTCCATGGCCGCTTTGTCGGCGTTTTCGGCCGCGTCGCATATTCTTATGTAGTCCTCCTGGGGGAATTTAGAGTCGATAGGCAGCCACACAAATTTACCCTCGTCTGTGCGGGAGGGTATTTTTATGGCAAATTCCACCCGTTTTGTGTCGTTTTTGGTGGAAACATTGCATTCATACTGCTCTTTTGTAAGGGTCTGTTCGAGAATGTTTCCGAGCTGTACCTCTGCCCATGTTCCGCGGGATTTAACATTTGTCAGCACCCGCTGAAGATCGCCGACGCTCCCTGCAAGCTTGTGCATTTCGCCAAGGGATTCGTGAACGATTTTGAGCTGTTCGGAAACAACCTTAAAACTGCTGTCAAGCCGTTTTGAAAGGGTGTCGGTCAGCTTTTCATCAACAGTCCGTCTCATTTCGTCAAGCTTCTTTTCGTTGCTCTGCTGAAGCCTTTCTACGCTTTCGGTGAGTGTAACATTAAGCTTGTCGCTTTGCTTTGTATTCATTTCCTGAATGTCGCGAATGAGAAGATTCATTTCCTTCAGGCTTTCGGCCGTTTCCCTTCTGTTGCGCTGAAATTCTCCGGCAACATATCCTTCCATACGGCGGAAATTCTGTTCGTTTTTCTCATCTATCTGTTCCCTGCCGTTATCATTTTTCGATTTAAGTAATATAACCGCCTCAAGAATGATAACAACGGCCGCAAGTCCCATTAAAATGTATAGTTCCATATTTGCCGCACTCTCCTTTTCTTTTCGTTGTCAATATTTTATCACACGGCTGCCCTTTTGTAAACAGTGCAAAAAAGCTATGTCCATAAATCGGGACAAAAAATGATGCTTACGAAAAATCTATCGCCGAAATTTCGAATCAAGCTAAATCCACTGCAAAATTCCCGCAGAAAAATCAAAAAGCGGAAAGCCTTAATAAAAGCCTTCCGCAGCATAAGCACCCCGGTTAAATAACCGGATACTCATTATTTTTTAAATTTCCCGAAAAAAGATTTGCGCTTTTTATAGTTGTCGTCGCTTAATGTGGCGCTGAAATCCTTAAGAAGGGATTTTTGTTTTGAGTTAAGATTCTTGGGCACCTCAAGCACTACCTTGACATACTGATCTCCCCTGATGGAAGAATTGATGCGGGTAATACCCTTGCCTCTCAGTTTAAAAACGTCGCCTGGCTGAGTTCCCTCGGGAATGCTGTATTTAACGTTTCCGTCGAGGGTGGGAACGGTCAGCTCGTCGCCCAAAGCAGCCTGAGTAAAGGTTATGGGAAATTCGCACCACACGTCAAAGCCTCTGCGTTCAAAAATAGGATGAGGCCTTACCGCAACGGTAATTCTCAGATCGCCCGAAGGACCGCCGTTGTCGCCTGCGTGGCCGCCTCCGCGAAGTACAAAGGTCTGACCGTCGTCGATTCCGGCAGGAATCTTGATTTCCTCGTTTTTGGTGCGGCGCACCTTGCCCTTTCCTCCGCAGGAACGGCAGGGCTTCTCGATTATCTTACCTGTGCCCCGGCATTGGTCGCACACACGCTGAGACTGCATCACGCCGAAAGGAGTGCGCTGGCTGACATTTATCTGACCGGTACCGTGACAGGTGGGACAGGTCTTAGGCTGTGAGCCTGCCTGAGCGCCCGATCCGCCGCAGGTATCGCATTTTTCGATGCGGGTTACGGTTATGTTTTTTTTACAGCCAAAGGCCGCTTCCTCAAAGGATATGACCACCGTCGCACCTGCGTCCTCTCCCCTTCTGGGGGCGTTGGGATTACGGGTACGGCCGCCTCCGCCGAAAAAGCTGCTGAAAATGTCGCCGAGATCGCCGAAATCCACATTGTAAGCGCCTCCGCCGTATCCGCCCGCGCCAAAGTTGGGATCAACTCCCGCGTGGCCGAACTGGTCGTATTTGGCCTTTTTCTCGCTGTCCGACAGCACCTCATAGGCCTCGTTGACCTCTTTGAATTTTTCCTCAGCGGCCTTGTCACCCGGGTTAAGGTCGGGATGATATTTTTTTGCCTGCTGACGGTATGCTTTTTTTATCTGATCCTCCGTGGCGCTTTTATCGACTCCCAGCACCTCGTAATAATCCCGTTTATCCGCCAAGTTTATTCACTCCAAAATCGGTTGATTAGTATGTTGATTGGTAATATCGGTTTAGTTTCCGTAATCCGACTTAGTTTCTGTAATTCGACCAATCGGCCGAGCTTTTTCGTCCCGGCCGATATAGCTGATTATTATTGTGTGATTAAGCAATCGGCATCCGACCGCCGTTTGCCCTTTTTAATTAAAGATTATAATCGCAGCAGACCAATCGGTGAAATGTTCCGATCGTCAAATCGATTTATCGGTTCTTTAATCAGTTCTTTTTGTCGTCGTCGGCATCTTTGTAATCGGCCTCGTAAACATTAGAACCGTCTGCGGCGCCGTTTGCACCTGCTGCTCCGTTTGCGGCGTCTGCACCCTGCTGCGCTGCTGCGGCTTCCTGAGCGGCCTTATACACCTTCTCGGAAACCTTGTAGATTTCCTGCTGCAATGCCTCGGAAGCGGTTTTGATCTTCTCGATGTCGTCGCCCTTGAGAGCTTCCTTAGTCTCGTCGATCTTGGCCTGAACGGCGGCTTTTTCGCTTTCATCAAGCTTGTCGCCCATATCGGTTATGGTTTTTTCGCACTGATAAACCATCTGGTCGGCATTGTTGCGGATATCCACATCCTCGCGACGCTTTTTATCCTCGGCGGCATACTGTTCGGCCTCTTTAACGGCCTTATCGATGTCGTCCTTGGACATATTAGTGCTGGAGGTGATGGTGATGTGCTGCTCCTTGCCGGTGCCCTTATCGGTAGCCGAAACATTAACGATACCGTTGGCGTCGATGTCGAAGGTAACCTCGATCTGAGGGATTCCTCTGGGTGCGGGAGCGATTCCGTCGAGATGGAACACGCCGAGGGTCTTGTTATCCTTTGCGAATTCACGCTCGCCCTGGAGCACGTGTACCTCAACCGAGGTCTGTCCGTCGGCGGCGGTGGAGAAGATCTGACTCTTCTTTGTAGGAATGGTGGAATTTCTCTCGATAACCTTGGTGTTTATTCCGCCCATGGTCTCGATACCGAGGGACAGAGGAGTAACGTCAAGCAGAAGCAGTCCCTTAACATCTCCGCCGAGCACGCCTGCCTGAAGAGCAGCGCCTACGGCAACGCATTCATCGGGGTTAATGCCCTTGAAGGGTTCTTTGCCGGTGAAGTTTTTGATTGCCTCCTGAACGGCGGGAATACGGGTGGAACCGCCCACAAGAAGCACCTTGTCGAGGTTAGAAGCAGAAAGTCCCGAGTCGGAAAGCGCCTGCTTTACAGGTCCCATGGTGGCTTCCACAAGGTCAGCGGTCAGTTCGTTGAACTTTGCACGGGTAAGGGTGGCCTCAAAGTGCTTGGGGCCGTTGGCGTCGGCAGTGATGAAGGGCAGGTTAATGTCGGTGGAGGTCATACCCGAAAGGTCAATCTTTGCCTTCTCGGCAGCCTCTTTAATACGCTGCATAGCCATTTTATCGCCGGTAAGATTGATGCCGTTCTGCTGTTTGAAGGTGTCGACCATCCAGTCCATAATGCGCTTGTCGAAGTCATCGCCGCCCAGACGGTTGTTACCTGCGGTTGCGAGAACTTCCTGAACGCCGTCGCCCATTTCGATTATGGACACATCGAATGTACCGCCGCCCAGATCGTAAACCATAACCTTTTGGTCAGTTTCCTTGTCGATGCCATATGCAAGAGCGGCTGCGGTAGGCTCGTTGATAATACGTTTAACCTCAAGGCCTGCAATCTTACCTGCATCCTTGGTGGCCTGACGCTGAGAATCGGTGAAGTATGCGGGAACGGTGATGACCGCCTCGGTCACCTTGTCGCCCAAATAGCTTTCTGCGTCGGTTTTAAGCTTCTGAAGAATTATTGCCGAAATTTCCTGAGGGGTAAAGTCCTTGCCGTCGATGTTGACCTTTCGGGCAGTACCCATATCCCTTTTTATGGATGAAATTGTGCGATCGGGGTTGGTGATGGCCTGTCTTTTTGCCACCTGTCCGACCATTCTTTCGCCGTCCTTGGAAAAAGCGACGACAGAAGGAGTTGTTCTTGCACCTTCGGCGTTTGCGATGACCACAGGCTCGCCGCCTTCGATAACCGCTACGCAAGAGTTTGTTGTACCAAGATCGATACCAATGATTTTTGCCATTTTTATTTCCTCCGAATCTGATTGAATTGATTACTTTGTTGAAATTTGTTTTGTTGACTTTTGAATGGTTTGTTTGTAGTTTTTGATATTTATCGGTTTGTTTATTTATTAATTCCTGCGTTTTTAAACACAGGCTTTAAAAGCGATTTATTTGCAGTTTGCAACCGATACCATAGCGTGGCGGATGACCTTATCCCCCATTTTATAGCCCTTTTGCATAACCTGCGCGACGGTGTTTTCGCCCAAATTTTCATCCTCGATCTGAGCCACTGCATAGTGTATCTCGGGATCGAAAACGGCGTTTTCACAATCGATTTCCTCAACTCCCAGCTTTTCGAGAGCGTCGGTAAACGACTTTATGCTGAGCTCAACGCCTTTTTTGAACTCGTCCGAATTTTCGTCGGCCGATTTGACCCTCATAAAGTTATCAAGGGCGGGCAAAAGACCTTTTATCACCTCGGCACGGGAAAATGCTCCGAGAGCCTCTGCTTCCCTTTTTGTGCGCTTTTTGTAGTTATCATATTCGGCCGCAAGCCTTAAATACATATCCTTTTGCTCGGCAAGCTGTTTTTCAAGAGCTTCAAGTTTTTCGCTGTCGGCGTTTTTATTTTCGGTTTCGCCGCCTTGGCATTTTTTCTCGTCGTTCTTTTGCGGCTTTTCGCAATTTTTCTTGCCCTGCTTTTTGTTTTCGGCCTGGTCCTCTGACTTTGCGTTAACAGGGGCTTCGGTCACCTGCTCGGCAGGGTTGGTATTTTCGGTATGTTGCTTTTTTTCTTTCAAAATTCACACCTCTTAATTAATGTATAAATGTTAAAAGCATATTGCAGGCCGTCTGACAGCCGTTTAAATGCTTCTTAAAAGTATTTTTTCTATTGCCGAAGCAAAATATTCTATACCGGGGATAATGTGAAAATAATCGAGCTTTGTGGGACCGATTATGGCGATCTTTCCGATGATGTGCGACCGGCCGGCATATCCTGCCGAAATAATGGCTGCCGAGGAAAGAGCCTCTTCATCGGTTTCTTCTCCGATAAGCACCTCAGTGCGGTCTCCCGTGCGTTTTAAAATGTCCGACAGCGATCCGCGCCTGTTTAAAAAGCCTAAAATTTTAAGCAGATTCTCTTCGGTCATATCGTTTCTGAAAAGGAGATTTGTCTCCCCTTCAAAGCGGTATTTCATATCAATGAAATCCTCAACAATAAGATAAAATCCGTTTAAAATGGGAGAAAGCACAAGCATTCTGTCCCCGAAAGCCGCCGCAAGGGATTGCACCTTTGCAAGGGTGATGGTCGAAAGACGGGCGCCTGTAAAAGCCTTGTTAATGACTCTGGCAAAAAGCTCGGCATCCTCGGCACCAAGCGACAAATCGCAGTGACAAACCCTGTTTTTAATCATTCCAGACGATGTAAGCACCGCCAGCAGCGCCGTTCCCGCACCCATCGGTATAACCTCGGCACGGGCAAGAGAAGCCTCGCTGTCTATGGGGACGGTGGTTACGGCGGCGCAGCGGGTTATGTTTGCAAGAACCGTTCCCGCCTTGACCATAAAATCATCGGGATTGTCGACATATTTAGGAAGGGCATTGTCGATAAGGCTTTTGTCCTGCTCCGACAGCTTATATTTCTTCATAAGGCTGTTTACATAGAAACGAAGCCCTTTGTTTGAAGGGATCCTGCCGGCCGATGTATGGGGCTGGAGAAGAAATCCAAGCTCGATAAGCTCTCCCATCTCGTTTCTGACCGTTGCGGAAGAACAGGCCGAATCAAGAGCACCGCACACGGCCTTTGAGCCGACCGGAGCACCGGTGGCGATGTATTGTTCTACAATGCTCGAAAGCACCATCTTTTTTCTTTCGCTCAGTTCCACCCTGTTCACCTCCGTGACTTTATAGGGTTTTGTTTCGTGACTTTGTAGGGTCGTGTTTTAAGAAACTGCCAATTTAAATCTGTGATTTTAAATTTCGACGGTTCAGTTTATCGGTTTAGCACTCGTCGTACCTGAGTGCTAACGTAAGTATAATTTACCACCGCAGTTACCTATTGTCAATACCATTCCGTGAATTATTTGTTAACAATTTATGAACTTCTTGACCTTTTTTGACCAAATATCATTTACATTTTTTTACGGTTGAATTTCATTTTTTCATATTATATAATTTAATTGCTGCATAAAGTAGGCTGCATCGCCGTAAAAGCGCTATTTTACGGATGATTGATTGCTCTGTTTTCTACAACGCAAAGCAAAGACACCATTAGTTTTTCAGGGGGATTGATGATGGCTAACTTTACAAAAAAGGAAATCAAAAGCACCTTTATAAAACTTTTAAACCAAAAACCCCTTAACAAAATCAGCGTTAAAGACATTGTCGACGGATGCGGTGTCAGCAGAAATACATTTTATTATTATTACGAGGACATCACCGCCCTGCTTGAGGACATAATTGTCGGACTTGCCGATGACTTTGTCAAAAACCGTCCCACCTTTGATACGCTCGAGCAATGCATTGACGCTATATTCAACTTTGCATTGCAAAACAAACGGGCTGTACTGCACATATACCGTTCTCTCGGCCGTGAAATATACGACGGTTTTCTCACAAAAGCCTGTGAATATGCCGTTACCGAATATATAAACGCTCTTTTCGCCGACCTTGACACCACCGAGGAGCAGAAAAACGCGGTCATAAAATTCGTCAAATGCTCACTCATCGGAGTGTGTATAGACTGGATAAGCGGCGGAATGAAGGACGATTATATCGATGATTACCACCGCTTTTCAAGAATGTGCAAGGGCTTTGTTGACGAATTTGCAAACCAGCACAGGAAGAAGTCTTAACCTGCTCATTTCGAATTCAAAAATCTAATTTCCATTTTCCGAAATCGCCTTATTATGCGGTTTCGGATTTTTGTTTTTTGCCGTTTCTATTTATTTGAGTCTTTTCTATGGAAAATCCCACTTCCCTTTTCCATCCGCACAAAGCAACTTTTTTAACAAAATCGACTAAATGCACAAAAATGTGACAAAGTCAATGCTATTGACAATTTTAAAAAATCTCAAAAAGCATATAATAGTTACAGTTGATAAACGGGATTTTCCGTATCCTTAACCTTTTAATACTTTTTAAGTGCTGCCATTTTCGGAAAGACATTCCATCACAAATAACACAGCACAATTTCGAAGGGAGTATAAAAATATGCGTGAATTCAAAATGAGATCGGTGGCTCCGATGAGAGTCGCCAAAACAGGTTACATTGCCGTTTCGGCGCTTCTTGCCGTGCTCGGCATAATACTCATCGCCTGGCCCACCTTTTCGGTCAATGCATTAGGGGTCATATGCGGTATTCTGCTCATTGTTTTCGGCGGAGTCAAGCTTGTGGGATATTTTTCAAAAGACCTTTACCGCCTTGCCTTCCAGTATGATATGCCCTTCGGCATACTTCTCATTGTGCTCGGCATAATAATGCTTGTACGCCCGGGAAACCTTGCCAGCTTCATTTGCGTGGTGTTTGGACTGTCGGTACTTGTAAGCAGTCTTTTCAACATTCAGACCGCCTTTGACGCAAAGAAATTCGGCATAAATCAGTGGTGGCTGATATTTGCCCTTTCGGTCGTTTCGGCAGTGTGGGGACTTATTCTTGTTTTCCGTCCTTCCGAGGCCGCCGATGTTATGGCAATACTGCTGGGCATTACCTTGCTGTTTGAAAGCGCAGTCAACATCTGCACCGTTTTAACATCGGTCAAAATAGTTAAAAATCAGCATCCCGACATTTATGTTGAAGAGGATTATATTTTTAACGACGGTAATGACGACAGCGACAATAAATAATATATTCCCACTTCCTACAAAAAGCCTCGTTTCCCGGCCGCTGCGGCGGTGATACAAACGGCGATATAAACGATAAAAATATTAACCACGCTTAAACCGAAAAGAAAGGAAACAGATAAAAATGAAAAAGGTAAAAATTCTTTCCGATTCCTGCTGTGATCTCGATGCCACCCTCAGAGGAAAATACGGCATCGATTATCTTAGAATGAAAACCCTGTACGGTGAAAACGAGCATCCCGCTTCCCTTGATTGGGAATATTACTCCCCTTCCGAGCTTTACGACATAATGCGAGAGGGCGGCCGTGTGCTGACATCTCAGGTTCCTCCCGAGGAGTTCAAAAGAGGCTTTAAAACCTATCTCGATGAAGGATACGATATTGTTTACATAGGCTGCTCGCTCAAGCAGTCAAGCTCGGTAAACACCGGAAAAGCGGTTGCGGACGAGCTTTTAAAGGATTATGAAGGCGCGGAAATATACTGCATCGATTCTCTCAACGCCTGCGTCGGCGAGGGAATGCTTGCCATCGAAGCTGCAAAACTCAGAGACGAGGGGCTCAGTGCAAAAGATATTGCCGAAAAAATCAGCCAAAAGCGCAATTTTGTCAACGAATACTGCACTGTACATACCTTAG